>CALRLN020000224.1:0-8573 GCA_943368675.1 Chitinophaga pinensis
ATTTTATCAATCACTTGTTGAGGACTACCGACAAACAAAGGCCCGTCTGGTAAACAATAATATTCGAAATGCTCACGGGTAATAGGAGACCAGCCTCGTTCTTTCCCCACCCGGTTCATTAGTTTTTCATACGATGGCCAGAATTCATCTTCAGCCTGTTGAGAGGTTTCGGCAATATAAAACTGAGAGTTAATGCCTAACTGAAACTTCGTTATATCATGCCCGGCGTCCTTATACGACTGCTTGTATAAATTTACAAAAGATACATATTGGCTTGGCCGGCCACCCAGAATAGCCAGGGTCATAGGCAGATTCATTTTACCTGCGCGAATGGCAGATGCAGGGGTTCCGCCAACAGCCAGCCAGATAGGAATGGCAGATTGGATAGGTCTTGGATAAACCCCTAAAGAATAAATAGGGGCTCTGAATTTACCTTTCCATGAAATAACCTCAGACTGATTAATTTTTGTTAATAAGTCGAGTTTTTCAACAAATAATTCATTGTAATCGTCTAAGCTCTGGCCAAATAGTGGGAAAGACTCTGTAAATGAGCCTCTTCCTGCCATGATTTCTGCCCGGCCGTTCGAGATAAGGTCTAGTGTAGAGAAATTCTGAAATGTGCGCACGGGGTCGGTAGAACTTAATACAGTTACCGAACTTGATAATCTTATATTTTTTGTGACTGATGCTATGGCAGCCAGGGCCACTTCTGGTGCTGAGATAATAAAATCCGGCCGGTGGTGTTCGCCTACGGCAAATACATCTAAGCCCACTTCGTCGGCCAGTTTGCCTTCCGCAATCAATTCCTGCATACGTGTATGCGCATTAATTGCCTTACCACTCACACCATCGGGATTTACTTCACCGAACGTACTGATACCTAATTCCATATTCTGATAAGGAGATTGTATTTTATGCTAGAGAACCCATATTGCTGAAAAACCTTTTCAGATAACTTTCAGAAGCTTTTACTTTCCAATGGCTTGATAAATCGGACAATGTATGGATATTATTGTTATTAACGAAAATAATGGTATCGGGGGAGATTAGACCGCTTTCAATTGCTTTTTTTGGTTGGAAAATCGAAAATGTTTTAATTTCCTCTCCATCCAGATACGCTTGTGAGCGGTCGAAAAAGTCAATATTGAGGCGGTTGCTCAGGTCTTTAAACCAACGGGTAGAAGCATCAATCGAGCAACCACTTGCTTCGTTCTGATTTTCGTCGAGAGCTATGACAACAAAACGATTATATAGTACTTTGACAGAAGCCAATAAAGATGCACCATGTGCTGCCCATTGGCTCACCGCAGGTTTTAGTGTATTTTCTATTTCGTTAAGTTCGTTATCAGTAATAGTACGGTTGGCCTGATAAATCCAGATACGGGCACTTGAGGGGATTTGTTCAAAAGAAATATACATGCTAACAGGTTTTATTCTGTTAGCTAAACATTCAATACGCCTGTAAAAGTTCTGTGATGAAATGAACTAAAGAGTTTGTATCAGCAATTCAGCTAAATCATACACCTTTACCTCGTGTTCTTTCTCTTTATTCTTCACACCGTCTGACATCATCGTCATACAGAAAGGGCAGGCTACAGCAATGGTTTTTGCACCTGTTGCCAGGGCTTCTTCTATACGCTCCACATTAATATCTTTATTGCCTTTTTCGGGTTCTTTAAACATTTGTCCGCCTCCGGCACCACAGCATAGCCCGTTGGTACGGCAACGTTTCATTTCTACCAGTTCGGCATCAAGTATCTCCAATACTTGCCGTGGTGCTTCATAGACCTCATTGGCTCTGCCCAGATAACAGGAATCATGGAAGGTAATCCGCTGACCTTTAAACGTGCCACCATCAGCTAGTTTCACCCGACCATCGTTGATTAACTGTTGAAGATATTGCGAATGGTGAATTACTTCATAAGTACCACCTAATTCAGGGTATTCGTTTTTTAAAGTATTGAAGCAATGCGGACAGGCCGTTACTATTTTTTTGACACCATAGCCATTCAGCACCTGTATATTCTGTTGCGCCAGCATCTGAAAAGTAAATTCGTTTCCGGCTCTGCGTGCAGGGTCTCCGGTGCAACTTTCCTCTGTGCCTAAAACAGCGAAATTAATCCCGATTTTATTAAGAATTTTGGCAAAAGCAATAGTTACCTTTTTATAGCGGTCATCAAACGAGCCAGCGCAACCTACCCAGAAAAGAATCTCGGGCTCTTGTCCGTTCATTGCCATTTCTGCCATGGTTGGCACTTTATATTCAATAGTATCTGCCATAGTTTTCTGATTTACGCACGATTTGAAAAATCGTGATACATAAGCAAAAATAGTATGCTTGCATAATATTTGCAATAGTATGGACGAATTATTATTGCTGAGCTATGAGTTTTAAAAGGTAGTTTATTATTGATAAGCAAATCAGTCGCCTTTTTCGAGCTTATCAATACAGATTCTTTCAATACCTGCTGTAATCAGGTGTTGCATTTCTTTATAAGCATTACTATCTGCAAAAACCTTTAGGCCTACTGTTTTCGGAAGCCACTTGAGTATTTGCAGTGACCTGTCTACATCAAGAGGTTGATATACTTTAATAAAATCGGCTCCTGCATCTATCGCATCTTTAACAGCTATTTGTAAATTAAGCATATCAAAATCAATGCCTTTGATACCTACTGTTAAGAAAGCTTCCCTCTCGTGAATCAGCTTTCCTAATTTAGCGAATTCTATTTTTACCCAATTATTGTGCGTGGAAAACCATGCAGAACTATTCAGCATTACTTCAATTTCTGTGGCACCATCATGCAGAGCCATTTCAGTTTCCAATTGCTTTACCTCTGTTCGTTGAAACCCATGAGGAAAGCCGATAACAGTGCCTAAAACTGCCCGATTTGTTGATTCCCAATCTCGTCGTAGTTTCTTTACCCAGAAAGGAGGTACTACTAGTCCGGCTAGATTATATTTTTTCACCTGACCCAAACCAGTATACATTTCTTCAATGCTAACTTTCGAATTAGTTAACTGTACTTCTATAAATGGTAAGAGATGTTCCATAAACAAATATATACATTGCAATGAAACATCAAAAAAGAAATGAAAAGGAAGATAAGGTAGTTTTTTTTCTAACTGCTGACACACTCTTCACAAAAAATAACCTTTTATCAAAAACTACCTGCCAAATGGCTAAAATAGCCTTTTCTTTGGGATAAACTGTGAGAAAGCTATCGGATAGGTAATGATGCACTTATTTAACGAACATACCAACTCTCTTGATGTAATCAGGGTAAATCAGCATTCACTGATTTTTTCGTCATTAAAAGAATATTATCAGCCTGCAAAATCAGAGGGTTTTGCTATTAAATATGTAGCAGAGGGCGTGGAAAGATACAAGCTTAACGGCAGGGATTATCCGATAACGACCGGAAGATACCTGCTTACCAACGATACTTATGAAGGCAGCGTTGAAATAGAAGCTGATAAAAATGTAAAGGGTATTTGTATTAATGTGGCTCCTGAACTTATTGTCGAAGTGCTGGCAAGTAATAAAAGACCGGATACGGCTTATACTGACATTGAATTGGTAAAATATTTAACATCTATTCATTTTTTAGATAACCAATATACAGATTCCCAGACGCATCTGGGACGATTACTGAAGAGCCTGACAGCCAAAGCTTATTCTCATGAGCTTAGCGAAGAGGATGTGACAAATGAGTTTTTTTATACAATTGCCGAAAAAATTATTGAAGACCAGAGTACCGTTTACAAACAATTGCAGGCAATACCGGGACTGAAAGCTGCTACAAAAAAAGACTTGTACAGAAGGTTGCAAAGAGGCAAAGAGTTTATTGATAATTCTTTCACACGGCCATTAACTATCGAAGTCATTGCCAGAGAAGCGTATATGTCAGAGTATCATTTTTTCAGACTTTTTAAATCGGCGTTTGGCCTTTCCCCCAATCAATATCTCATTAAGAAACGCCTGGAGCATGGCAGGAATATTTTATTACAGGATAGATACTCAGTTTCTACGGCCGCTATTGAGTCCGGCTTTTCGGATATTCATACTTTCAGTAAGGCCTTTAAGAAACGATTTGGAACCTCTCCCTCGCATCTTACTAAATAACCAGACATACAATAAGAATAAAGAATGAATCGGTTAATTCAGAGATGATTTCCTATAATTAGCAGGATTTGACAAATCGATTTTGTAACTATTGGCTAGCTTTGAACTTGAAAAATTGCCGGATGTCAGGTCAAAGAACATCAATATTAAACACAAACACTTTACAATTATGAAAAAAGAAGAATTAAAGCGATTAAATTTTCTCAAAATCCTTATACCGCTACTAATTGTCGGGGGAGCCATTTCAATCTTTAAGGCCGGGTATGCAACGGGGCAATGGTTATTTGCAATACTTCATTGATTAATATCAGCTATAAAAATTTTCCTGAAACCTGAATTAAACACACATACCAGATTATGTACAAAAAGCTATTACTTTTATTATTGATCACAACTGTAAGCAAAGCACAAAACGGAATTATCAAAGGCCTTGTAAAGGATGACAAAAACGAGGCAGTCATCGGGGCGACAGTTATTTTATCCAAAAGCCAGAAGGGCGCTATTGTAAAATCGTCTTTCACTGATGCAGACGGCAGGTTTGAATTTGAACGATTAAAATATGATACGCTTGACATTACTGTGAGTTTTGTTGGTATGAATAAATACGCCTCAGCCAGCATTGTTTTAAATGAACAGAACCCATCTGTGGATTTAGGAACGCTTACACTTAAAAGCGGAGAAAACGAGTTACAGGAGGTTGCGGTTAAAGCCGAGAGAGCTTTTGTTGTTCAGAAAATTGACCGGACGGTTATTAATCCTGAGGCTTTGATAAGCAATGCCGGTGTGACTTCTCTTGAAGTATTAGAGAAAGCGCCCGGCGTAACAGTAGATATCAATGGCAATATTTCATTGAGAGGAAAGGGGGGTGTAGTAGTATTTGTCGATGATAAACCTACTTATTTATCTGCTGCCGATTTGGCCAATTATCTCAGGACAATTCCATCTTCTACCATCGAATCAATTGAAATCATGACCAACCCACCTGCCAAGTATGATGCGGCAGGTAATTCGGGCGTTATTAATATCCGGTTGAAGAAAAATGTTGCCAAAGGGATGAATGGCGGTTTGAATCTGGCTTATGGACAGGGGCGTTATATGCGTACCAATAACAGCTTTAATTTTAATTATAGAATCAATAAGCTCAATTTCTTTTCTAATCTGAGTGTCAATCAGAATAACAGCTACCAGGATTTAACCATTACCCGCAGGTATTTCACGCCTGAAGGGCAATTGAGTTCTACATTTGTTCAGAACTCGTATATCAGGCCCTCTAACAGAAGCCAGAATCTTAAACTGGGGCTTGATTATTACATAACTAAAAAGACAACCCTGGGTGTTGCTTTGAGTGGATTTATTAATCCGTCGAGCCGGAATGTGAAAAATACTGCTACTATAAGCAATGGGCAGAATCAGATAACTGGTCTGGTTGATGCCTATAATCCTATGGATATTCTGTTTAAAAATGGCAGCATAAACCTGAATATGACTCACCAGTTGAATGCAAAGGGGAGAGAAATCTCAGTTAATCTGGATAATATTGTCTATAAATCAAGCATTGACCAGAGGCTTGAAAACAGCAATCTGAATCCTGACGGAAGTTTACAGACTAAGAGCATTCTGGAATCTAATCTACCATCTGATATTAGTATCAGAACTGCAAAAATTGATTATCTGAGCCCGCTTGCCAAAGGTGGCAGGGTAGAGGCAGGAGCCAAAACAAGTTTTGTGAAGACCAGCAATATTGCAGATTTTTATGATGTGGCTGATAATGTGAAAGTGCCCAACTATACATTCTCAAACAATTTTCAGTATAAAGAGAATATCAATGCGTTGTATTTGAATTACTCCAGAGATTTCAGGAAAATCTCAGTACAGGCGGGGCTACGATTAGAGAATACAAATATTACAGGTAACCAACTGGGTAATATAGTAGTGAAAGATTCTTCGTTCAAGCGGAATTACACTAACCTTTTCCCGACTTTTTATGCGCAATACAGGCTTGATTCGGTAAATAAGCATGTCCTGGGATTCTCGGTAGGCCGCCGTATAGACCGTCCTAATTATAAGGATATGAATCCGTTTACTTATCCGATGGACAGATTCACTTATTATGGCGGTAATCCGTTTTTGCAGCCCACGTTTTCTTATAATGTGGAGTTGTCTTACACCTATAATAATTTCCTGACAACTACTTTGCAATACAGCCGGGCTGACAATGTGATTTCAGAAACCAACGAGCAAAGAGGTAATATCTATTATAGTCGCCCTGGTAATTTTGCCAAACAGGTTTCTTATGGGGTTGAGGTAAGTGGTACTTTTCAGGTGCAAAAATGGTGGACGATTCAGCTATACACGGCTTTTCTTAATAACAAGTACCAAAGCCCTATTTATACCGAAACCCTTGATGAGTCGCGCTGGTATTGGGTAGTTGTACCGACAAACCAGTTTATTATCAATAAAAAATGGAGTGCCGAGCTGGCAGGTTCTTATCAGACCAAGGTACTATCCGGCCAGTTTCTGGTTATACCGATCGGTTCTATCCGTGCAGGGGTATCTACCAAAATTATGAAGGATAAAGGTACATTGAAACTGAACGTAAACGATATTTTCTATACCAATCAGGTTGGAGGAGACATCAGGAATATCAAGAATGCAACTGCCAACTGGTTTAGTTATTTAGACACCCGGGTTGTTACGCTTTCGTTTTCATATAGATTTAATAAAGGCCAAAACCTCAAAGTGCGCCAGAATGGCGGCTCGGAGAGCGAACAAAAGAGGGTGAAGGTTTCTTGATGGGGTGAAGAGAACCCCTCATCCCAACCCTTCTCTCCAACAGTAGGGAGAAGGGCTTTTATTCCCTTCCTCACTGTTGGGTCGGAACGCCGATACGGAAGGGTCAGGGATTGGGCTAAATCACACTCCTCCACCCACCACCAAGTGCTCTATAAAGCCCAATTACGGCACCGTACTGGCTTTTTCTTAAATTAATCAACTCCATCTGTGCCTGTAAGGCATTTTTCTGTGCTGTTACTACCTCCAGATAAGTTGCTCTCCCAAATTTGAATAGATCTAATGAAGTAGTAATTGATTTCTTCAAAACATCTACCTCTTTTGATTTCAGCTCGTGTATCTGGTTGGTATTGTCAATCAGATTCAGATAATTATATACTTCCGTAAAACTATTCACAATAGTTTTCTGATAGTTAGTATAAGCAATTTTTTGCTCTGCTTCTGTGGCCATAAGGTCGGCAATGAGTTGGCGCCTGTTTAGCAATGGCGCAAATAAGCCTCCGGCTACACTATAAGCAAATGAACCCGGATTAAATAGTACAGCCGCTCTGAATGCCTGCAAACCCATGCTGCCATCGATATTGAGCGATGGATAAAAGGCTGCTTTGGCAGAGTAAATATCAGCATCTGCGGCAATTAAATCAAACTCAGCCTGTTTAATATCCGGTCGGTTTTCAAGCAGTTGCGAAGGTATGCCAACAGATAATTTAGGCGGAACGATGTTTTCCCAAGCTAGTGTCCGTCGTGCAATAGGTTGAGGGAATCTTCCCAGCAGGAAGTTGATTCTGTTTTCGTTTTCAACGATTTTCTGCTTTACTTCTACTTTGAGCGATTGAGAACTTAGCAATTGAGCGCTCATTAATTCAACGCCTAACTGGTTGGCTTCTCCGGCCTGTTTCAGTGCTGATACAATATCCAGGGCTGATTGTTGCAGGCGGATGTTATCTTCGAGTATTTTCTGTTCATTATCTAAAATCAACAACTGATAGTAGGCGTCAGCAATTTCTGATACCATAGATGTAATCACCAGATTACGGCCGTGTTCGCTGGCAATGAATCTGGCCGCTGCTGCTTTCTTTTTGCTTTTGAGTTTACCCCATAAGTCGATTTCCCATGAAGATTGCAGACCTATAAAAAAATCAGGAATAACCGGTGAGGGCAGCTTTTGCTTATTATCCAGATTGGTAGAAAACTGTGTATCATAATTTCCTACGCCATCAATGGTATAATTTCCGAATTTACGACTTCCTATGGTTGTGGCTGCCGATAAGTCGGGCATATCAATCCCCTGCGTAAAACGTACACCTGCGCGGGCTAATTCAATGTTTTGCAGGGCTATCTGCAAGTCGAAATTATTCTTTAAAGCTGTATCTATTAAGGCCATTAGTGCAGGATCTGCAAAGAAATCCTGCATAGAGGTTAATTGTGTATTGCTTGAATCAGTTTTGCTGCTAAATTTTTGGGGGACAGCTACTAACTTATTTTGTGGAATATTCTGTTTTATTTTACAGCTACCCAAAAAAAGAAGACAGGCAAAAAAATAAATATATCTAGGCTTCAACATATGCTTCCTGAGTGGTTTTTTTTGTTTTTTTCTTTCGTTTCAGCTTTCCTGCAAAGATTACATAAAGCCCGGGAATGATGATTACTCCGAATA
>CALRLN020000225.1:0-8565 GCA_943368675.1 Chitinophaga pinensis
TGATTTTGGTTTTAAGAATGAAATTGAAGATTGCCTGAAAGCTGAATCAGTAGTCAATTTTGAAATACCTGATTCAGGTTTCTGTTATTTCCTGGGGCCACTTCTTAGTTCTTATGAACATCCGTTTCTACAGTTTTTCGCCCCTATGAAAATCACGCAGATGGAATGGAAATGTGAAGCACATGAATGGGTATTACTGATTGAAAATATAATAGAGCGTAACAAAAATTAACGTTTCGTCCTGCTAAATTATCCTTTTGCCAGTACATTTCTTGTAAATACGGCGTTAAAATGGTAGTATAGCATAATAAATAGCTGATAGAAGCTTTTTAATTGTATCCATTAAACTCTTATGAATATGTACCTGCGTTTGCCTGCAAATTCATCGTTGAATCGTCATAAAAACAGATTGCTTGTTTTTCTGTCAGCTATCGCAATCCTGACAGCGGGATTAATAATTCTGGTAATTAACTACCTGAATGGCAATCAACTCTTCAGTAATTTCATTAAGAAACCTTCTGCGTATGAGCTGGAAAACGCTTTCCCAAACCTGAAATTTAATAGCCCGGTTGAGTTTGTACATGCAGGTGATGGTACCAATCGTATTTTTGTCTTGGAACAGGAAGGGGTCATTAAAGTATTTGATAATAATCCGGCTGTTAAAGCCGCATCTACTTATATGGATATAAGAGATAAAGTGGATGATCTGGGTGAAATGGGCTTATTAGGAATAGCCTTCGATCCCAATTTTAAAGAAAATGGCTATTTCTATGTAAATTATAACAGAAGAAACCCTTTAGAAACAATTATAGCCCGTTTTAAAGCAGACTCTTATAAGGATTCAAAAGTATATCCATCATCAGAGACAATCATAATGAGATTTCCACAACCTTATGATAACCATAACGGTGGGAAAATAGCTTTTGGGCCTGATGGATACCTGTATATTGCGGTAGGAGATGGAGGAGCCTGGGGCGACCAGCATAATTATGCCCAAAACAGGAGTTCGTTATTAGGTAAAATGCTTAGGATTGATGTTCATAAAACCGATAAAGGTAATTATGGCATTCCGGCTGATAATCCTTATGTAGGTAATAAAGAAGGATTCAGAGAAGAGATCTATGCTTATGGTCTACGTAACCCCTGGCGCTTTAGCTTTGATTCTAAAACGGGACAAATATGGGTAGGCGATGTAGGGCAGAATGAATTTGAAGAGATAGATATTGTTACGAAAGGAGGTAACTACGGCTGGCGCTTGAAAGAAGCGGGTAGATGCTATAATCCGAGAAATGACTGTGACCCAACAAATACGCTCATAGACCCTATTCACCAATACCCGCGTGGGGATGGTACTTCCGTAACAGGTGGATACGTATATCAGGGTAAGCGTATTCCGGCACTGCAAGGCAAATACATTTTTGCTGATTATGCAAAGGGTAATGTCTGGGCTTTGAGCTTTAATGGAGCCACTAAAACAGGGAATGAACTACTCAATTCAAATGCAGGATCTGTTTCTTCTTTTGGTGTAGATGCTAATGAGGAAATTTATATCCTCGACCATTATAGCGGACAAATCAAGAAATTTGTAACTCCAAAATAAAACAAACCTAAATCCGCATAGAAATGCCTTTGCCTTTGAGGTAATACTTTAATTCAGGAATACCTATCTCTTTAAAATGGAAGATACTTGCCGCTAATCCTGCATCGGCTTTTCCCGTGGTGAAAACATCATAAAAATGCTCCATTGTTCCGGCACCGCCTGAGGCAATGATAGGTATATTGGCGTTGTCAGAGATTTGGGCCGTAAGCTCTAAAGCAAATCCGGCTTTTGTACCGTCAGTATCCATTGAAGTCAATAGAATTTCACCTGCACCTCTGTTTTCTACTTCTTTTGCCCATTCAATAGTTTTTAATTCAGTAGGTTTTCTTCCTCCGTGGGTATGTACTATATGTTCCTGCGAGCCATTTTCTAAGGTAATGTATCGGGTATCAATCGCCACGACGATACACTGAGAACCAAATTCCAGTGCAAGCTCATTAATCAGACCAGGGTTACGAACAGCCGATGAATTAATAGAAACCTTATCAGCGCCCGCATTCAGTAATTTAGATACATCAGACACCGACCCTATGCCACCCCCAACACAAAAGGGGATATTAACAGTACGAGCCACCCGACGAACCAGGTCTATCAAAGTCTTGCGTTCTTCTACCGTAGCAGTAATATCCAGAAAAACCAGTTCATCGGCTCCCTGGAGTGCATATTCAGCCCCTAGTTCAACGGGGTCTCCGGCATCACGCAGGTTTACAAAATTTGTGCCCTTTACAGTTCGCCCGTCTTTTATATCTAAACAAGGAATAATTCTTTTGGTAAGCATGAGTTATTTTAATTGTGAATTAGCTAATAGTAAGAGCGAGTATAGAATTGTGAAACATAGTGATTGTAGTGAACATTGTGGCAATTAATATAAAACAAACTACCAGTAATCTATTCGCTAATTCGCCATTCATGATTCACCATTTTTAATTTCCACATAAATATTCGGTCTGGCAATCTGCATCATAATATCCGGATTATCCAGAGGGGTGAATCCGAATTGGGAGTATAGACCGTGAGCATCACGGGTAGCCAACATCCAGCGACGCAGATTCTGTAGTTCAGGTAATTGCTGAATACATTCCATGAGCCATTTGGATAAGCCTTTCCCTCTTTCTGACTCTGATACAAATACATCAGCCAGGTAGGCAAAGGTAGCACAGTCTGAAACCACACGGGCATAGCCTACTTGTTCACCTGAATCTTTATAAATACCAAAGGCAATTGAACCCTCAGCCGCACGTTTCACCACATCTATCGGAATTTCCGGTGACCAATAAGAGGTTTTCAGGAAATTATGGATTATATCAAATTGCAATAGCTCTTTGTCTGTGCTGATAATATACCCGTTTTTTCTGAATTCGTGGTTCATATAAATCGTTCTATATCCTTTAAGCTAATCCTGTTTTCATAAATGGCCTTACCTACAATTACCCCAAAAATATTTAATTCAGCCAATTCTTCAAGGTCGTCCATCGAACTTACACCACCACTGGCAATTACTTTCAACTCAGGAAATTGCCCCTGCATCTTTTTATATAAATCTACCGAAGGCCCTTGCAGCAAGCCATCTTTGGCCACATCAGTGCTGATAGTATATTGAATGCCCTTCTGAATCCATTCGCCTATAAAATCATATACCCATACACTTGTTTCTTCTTCCCAGCCACTTACCGCAATTTTTTCCTGTTTTGCATCAGCTCCTAAAATAATAGCTTCACTACCATAGTTTTGAATCCATGATTCAAATAAATCAGGGTTTTTAACGGCAATGCTTCCGCCTGTTACTTGTTTTGCACCACAATCAAAAGCCAAACGGATGTCTACATCTGATTGCACCCCTCCACCAAAATCAATATGTAAATTGGTTTTAGAAGCAATGGTTTCTAATACTTTGGCATTAACAATCTTTTTCTGCCTGGCACCATCCAAATCAACCAGATGCAAACGCTTGATTCCGGCATCTTCAAACATCCTGGCAACTTCAAGCGGATTTTCGTTATAGGTTTTTTTCTGTGAATAATCACCCTGGGTAAGGCGAACACATTTACCTTCAATGATGTCAATGGCTGGTATTATTTGTAAACTCATGATATTACGTCTAATGCACAAAAATTTAATTGTTTTTCTAATTCTTCAAACTCTTCGTCCCATAAATTATTTTCAAGTAATAGTTCTTTAATAAGATTATAGTTGTCATCATGGAGAATATACGAAGCTACAATCGCACTATATTCTTCTTTAGGAGTTCCTTGGTGAAAAAGGTTTGTCAGCTGAGTAATTATGTCATTTATTTTAGATACAGAAGTTTTTCCAGAAGTAAAATATTCTCGTAATTCTCTACTAATATTTTCCAACATTTCTATGGCTTTATTCCCAATTTTATATCTTTTATCAACCCATAGCCTGGTATCATTCAACCTTAAAATGCGTACTGTTCTATTACCTATTTCATCTTTACCTTTGAAGCGATAGGCTCTAAAAGCTAAATGGTCTTTTGGGTTATCAAAACGAGGGTTAATAATTGGTTCAAGTTTAGTATCGTGATCCGATTTAGCTTTATTTACGGCATTATTAATGGGTAGCAAGTTTTCCCACGTCACTACTTCATCCGGATAGAGAGATTTAGGGTGAAAATGCTCAACTTCTGGATATTTCCCTTCTTCCGAAAGTTTACATTCAGAATAGCAGCATTTATTATTTGACATTGCTAAAAGTTGGTTAGCAATGTATGCTTTTTTCCAAACAGCTTTTCCTGTGATTTTATACTCTTCGGTAAGTGCTTGTGCTACTTCGACTGTCAATTCAGGAGGACAAGATAAATTTTCAATCTTTATCATGTGTAGATGGGTGCAATGGAACCAAGTTGCAACTTCAATAATTTACGTTGACTACTGGTAGAATGTAATATTTTATCTAATACTTCAAATGCAGCATTTGCTTTCTCATAATTTTCCTCATCTATCCCTTCTTCAAACTGCTTTAGTAATGTTAAATATTTATCAGAAATAGTTTTTTCGCCCATTCCCATCAAATTCTGTAAAATTTCTTCTATTGTCCAACCTTGAAAAGTACCGAACTCCTGACGGATATGAATATTGTCCTCGTTTTTTTCTAGAATTATCAGATTAATATCGTCAGCAGATTGAATAATGAGAGGGCTATGTGCTGTAACTATAAATTGAACATTAGGAAAAATTTTGCTTAAATATCCAATAAGTTTTCTTTGCCAATCTGGGTGTAAGTGTAAATCTATCTCATCTACCAATACTATTGCAGAACCAGTTAATGGATTGTCCAGTTTAGGATATTTCTCAAACATTTTTTTCGCTAAATCAACTACCCAAGTCAAAGTAGATTGATATCCATAGCCTAATTCCCTTAAACGGACTTTTCCATAATCAGTATGAAATAGTACATAATTCTGTATTGCATTTGTCTCGTTGTCTATTTCAGATATTAGTTCAATATCTTTGACGTCAGGTAATAGACCGGTTATTATAATATTTTTAATTTTAGAAAAAATAGCTTTGACTTCCTTTACATTATTTTTTTGACCGTAATCTAACTGTAGAAGCCATTCTTCAGCATTAGTATATTCTATTTTATCGCTAAAAATTCCTTGGCAATTATTAATTTCTAAATTATTATTTGAAATATTGGTTTCAGACATTTTTCTTGATGTTCCATATCCTGCAAAAAAGGATTTATCAAGAGAATTAAAAAGTAAATTATTTTCATTAACACTTTCACTTACAAGAATGTATATTTCGCCTTCAATTTCAGAATTATTATCATGGTCAGCATAAAAAAACCATGATGAGATTTCTCCTAATTTTGAAGAAATATTGTAAGAATTTTTTATCTCTCTATCTATAGTAGTAGCAGGACTGTAATCTTTTCCTTTATCAGTTTTCGCTAATTCTGGCTCTAATGAAGATATTACTTTCAAAATAGTGGTTTTCCCAGTATTATTATTACCTAAAATAACATTCCATTGATAAGCCTCTCCATTAGGTTTAGCAAAAGATATTTTATGAGTGTCCTTAAAGCACTTTATATTCTTTATTCTAAGTTCTTTTAAATAAGTACCTTCTTGTCTCATTATTTACATAATATATTAAGTAAAGATATATAAACGAACAAAACTTTGCAATGCTTATGAAACCTTCAAAAAATTCTCAAAAATCTTCTGCCCGACATCGCCACTGATTTCAGAGTGAAACTGTGCGGCAAAGAAATTGTCTTTTTGGAGCATAGCTGAATATTCGAGCATATAATTTGTCTTGGCTACAGTATAATCGCATAAGGGTGCGTAGTATCCATGATTATAATACACATAAGAATGTTCTGCCAAACCATCGGTCAATTCACAAGCATAGTCATAAATATCATTCCAACCGGTTTGGGGTACTTTAAAACCTTTAATCTGTGGGAATTTCAATACAGGCACATCAAATACTCCTAAGCAATCCGTATTATTTTCTTCTGATGATTTACAAAGCAATTGCATACCCACGCAAGTGCCCAGAAAAGGCTGTTTCAGCGTCGGAATCAGCTTATCCAGACCATTCTCCCGCAGACTTTTCATGGCTGTACTGGCCTCGCCTACACCGGGAAAAATGATTCTTTCTGCCGAGCGGATAGTATCGGCATCATCAGACAATTCGTATGCTACACCAATACGCTCTAAGGCATACATAACCGACTGCACATTGCCTGCGTTATATTTAATAATGATGACTTTCAAATCAAAGAAAATTGAAGATGATTTATTATGGCCTTGCTATTACAAATCTATGAGTATATACTTAGACTCGTATGAGTATATAAAAAAAGTACTATAATTTCTTTTCTTTATTTTATTAACCTGCTTGTAAATTCGATAAAGAAAGACATTTGAACCTGTTCCGGCCTCAATATCTGTAAAATAATCTTCCTAATCATCATTACTCAATTGTGCATTATGTATCTTGCGACAGAATTTTATGGTAGATTAATGAATTGGCAGACTCTTTTTTCCAACAAACGTTTAGGGGCAGAAGACCGAACCGGACAGGATATTTTTCGAAACGATTATATGCGTGACTACGACAGATTGATTTTTTCGTCGCAGTTCAGGCGTTTACAAAACAAGACACAGGTTTTCCCTTTGCCGGGTGCTGTATTTGTCCATAACCGCCTCACACACAGTTTGGAAGTAGCATCGGTAGGGCGTTCCCTGGGTAAAGCCATAGGAGAGAAAATAGTAGCGAAATATGATTCAGTGCTGACACAGGAGGCAAAGGAATTTTATAAATTTGAGCTATCGGCGGTAGTAATGACAGCCTGCATTGCACATGATATCGGTAATCCTCCTTTCGGGCATTCGGGTGAAGACGCTATCCGTACCTACTTTAATGAACTCGATGAGAACAAGCTCAGAGTTTTGAAAGAAGGATTAACAGAAAATCAGTTCAATGATTTTAAGAATTTTGAGGGCAATGCCAACGCTTTTCGTATTCTCACAACCATTTTCAATCAGAGTAATCTGAATCTGACTTATGCAACGCTGGCTTCTATCATAAAATATCCTTCAGATTCCACTCAGGGATTCAGAAAAACAGGATTGATTTCTACAAAAAAATCAGGATTTTTCGATTCAGAAAGTGAGTTCTATAAGCGCATTGCGGCAGAGTTAAAGATTAACCCACTTGATGATAACGAAAAAGTCTTTGCCCGCCATCCTTTTGTGTTTCTCGTAGAAGCAGCAGATGATATTTGTTATAGGATTATAGACCTCGAGGATGCACATCGGTTAGGTATTCTCTCTATTCAGGAAGTCCGACAGCTATTAGAGCCTTTCTTTGAAAAAAGAGAGGGTAAGCCGGACATTGCCGAAAGAGTGGACAACATAGAAGATGATAAACAGAAATTGTCTTTTTTAAGAGCCATGCTCATAGGGCAATTAACGGCCAAATGCACAGAAGTGTTTTTTGAGCATGAAGAGGCATTACTGGCTGGTACCCTGAATAAACCCCTGATTGACCTGTTAGATGACAAAACAATTGCATTAATTGCTAAAATTGACGAAATATCGGTTAAGAAAATTTATAATGATAAATCGGTTGTCGAAATAGAAATTGCCGGGTACCATGTAATAGGCGGCCTTCTAAAAGAGTTTGTGTCAGCCGTTCTTTCGCCGGATAGTCCGAAATCTAAAAAACTGCTGAAATTAATCCCGAAACAGTTTTTGATTAAAAAAGACGGGACTTTGTATCAGAATCTCTTATCGGTAGTTGATTTTATATCCGGTATGACCGATTTATTTGCAATAGACCTTTATAGAAAGATAATGGGCATACAAATACCTCAGTTATAGGAAAGTTTATTCCGCTTTCTTCTTTTTTCCAAACACATAGGCAATGCCCAGGTTTGCCCTGAAAATACCTAAATCAAACTGCTTATTGGCATAGGGAGACAATTCGAAGACTCCCTGAAATTGCGGTACCTTTTCGAAAGGAGAAACCCTTACTCCTAAATCCAGGAAGTAACCTTCAAGAGGATTCCTTTTTTGTGCGTCGGTATTCAGATAATTCAGAAAATTAGCCTTTATTCCTGCCCCGATATATAATTTGGCTTTTTCTCCTTTGGTCAGGTTGATCATGGGCGAAATCTCGGTGCTCAAAGACGAAAAATATGAATTCATCTGAAACCGGAAATCTACCCACGCGGGTTTATTCGGATTGCTGGCGATCGAAAGAATTGAATTGAATGGATAATAGGTAAGAGCCTGAGAATAACAATTGCTCGTTAGGGTAATAAAACAACAAATCTGGAGTAATTTTTTGAACATAAATATAATTTAGATTTCCTGCCCCTAAGTTAAGATAAATATTTGTAGTACTTAATCTGGATTTTTAAGTAATACTGAATAAAAAATGGCTACATTGTTTAATTGATACTTTTTAATAAAATTTGCAACAATT
>CALRLN020000226.1:0-8464 GCA_943368675.1 Chitinophaga pinensis
TTATTCCCAATTCTCCGTTCTCAACCTCTTGTACTACGGCTAATTTAAAAGCATAACTGTAATCTTTCTGTGTACGCTTAACGTACTGGCTTTCAATGGTTTCTTTCATAACATTACTTTTATTGTAACGCTATTTCAGGACGTGACAATCGTGATATATAAAAAATCCCTCGTTTTTCTGACGAGGGATTTCTGTTTATGCCGGAAGCAATTCTTTTCTTTTCAGAATTGACTCAAATAATTTCATATCATGCTCACTGTTGAAAACCGTGAACGGAAAGCGCAGGAACTGCCCCTTGCCGATAATTAATAAATAAGAGTCAGGTGTTTTTTCTGCCGATTGTATGCTCTCCCATTTCATAATTCCACCCTCTTTCTGGTTGAGCTTTACCAGTATCTGACGGCTATCTATCTCATACATAAACTTGTCAAACATCTGTTTGTTTTGTTCCATCTGTGAGGCCGCATAAAACTGGGCATACCAGAACAAAACAAATAATCCACCGCCTACCACAGCCACCACCGGAATCCACCAGTTTTTGTATGAGCCTGTAAAGTGTAATACTAATCCTAATATAAATACTGCAGCCGGAATCAACAACCATTTCCAATCTTTGCGCATATGGCGCTTAAAGGCAATACTTACGTAATCTTTTTTATCTAATGCAAATTTCTTTGTTTTAACTATCATTTTTTTGTTTTGAACTTAAATGAAAGCACAAAAATAGAAAAAGGCTCTGATAATATCAGAACCTTTACTATTATTTTATACTTTTTGAGTAAATCAGAAAGGAATATATATTTAGAACCTGTTTAAACTTATTTCTTTGGATTAGAAAATGGTATATTTTGACTGCGACTGCTTCATTTATTTTCACCGTAGCTCTGCTACGATTCAAATAAATGAATTGTCTCGTCTAAAATCTATCCATTTTCATCAATAAATAAAAAGTTTAAACAGATTCTTATTTAACTTTCTCTGAACTGAATAGTGTCTATTACATACTTATTATTACTGTCTCGCTTCACCAGAATGTAAACCAGAAAATCCTTGTTTCGGCTTCGGTAATTGGCAACACTATATCTTAAGTCTACATTTGACGCACCCTGATAAACGTATTGAAATGATAATGGTGGATTATGTTGAAAAAATAACCTAAAAATCTGTTCGGCCTGTTGCGAGGATATTTTCTGAAAATCAATTTTTTCTGAGTCAATTACCAATTCTATTTCCTGATTGAGACAAGTGGCAAGCATTTTAGGATTTCCACCCTTGAATGACATCCGGATACGGTCGGTTAATTCATTATCAGCTTTTTTTTCGGTGACTACAACCTCCCTCCTGATTTTTGATGCGTTTATAAAAATGATTAAGACTAAAGCAGCAAATATGTATTTTGAAAGCTTCATATATAGTATGATAAGTTTTATTAACTTTGCAGGTGATTTTTGGTTGTATAATAGGGTACATAAACTATGCCAAAATCAAACTATACACTCTAAGATAACCCATGTATAGTAGTACTCATTATGGTTTAATAGAAATGAATTATGTCCAATCAATTATTAAACAGCACAGAAACTTTCCAGAAAATACGACGTATAGCTTATCAGATTTACGAACAGAATTTTGATGAATCAGAGGTAATCATTGCAGGCATAAACGGCGAGGGTTATTATTTTGCAGAACTCCTGGTAAATGAACTGAAACAGATATCTTCTTTAACTGTCTATATTGCGAAAGTGAGTGTAGATAAACAGGCTGAATCTCAGCCTGATATTAAGATAGAAAGCACAGTAGATACTTTTCGGAATAAGAATGTCGTTTTATGTGATGATGTATTAAATACGGGCAAAACGCTAGCCTATAGCTTGCGCCCGTTTTTAAGTATTCCTCTAAAGAAAATACAGGTAGCAGTAATTGTTGACAGAAATCACCCAAGATACCCTATATTAGCTGATTACGTGGGTTATTCGCTTTCTACTACATTGAATGAGCATATTCAGGTTATTTTGAGTGATGAGACAAAAACAGGCGTGTATTTATATTAACGTTGTTGAAGAATGATAACTAAAATAAGCCTTGTAAGGGCAATACTTGTTTTTGTAGTAACAGTTTGCATCTACGCCTGCAACAGTAAAAAGGAACCTGACTATCTGCCTAAACCTACAGGTTTTAACCGTCTTGACTTACCTGAACATACGTACCAGCAACTGGCTGAAGGACATCCGTTTACTTTTGAATACTCAAAGGCCGCTATTATTCAGAAAGATACATTCAAACTAGCTGAGCCTCACTGGATAATTGTTTATTATCCGAAACTGAATACCCGGATTCAGTTTACTTACAAAGAGGTTAACAACGACCCTAAACGCTTGCAGAATATGATGGCCGATGCGGCTAAACTTGCGTTTCATCATGATAAGAAGGCGTATTCTATTACAGATAAAATTCTGACCACCAAATCAGGCAAGAAAGCAATTATATTTGAACTGGAGGGAGAAGTACCGAGTCATTATCAGTTTTTTGTGACAGATACTACCAGACATTATTTAAGAGGGGCATTATATCTGATGACAGCTACACAAAATGACTCTCTTCGTCCGGTGATTGATTATATGAAAGACGATTGCCGCCATATTCTGGAAACATTAAAATGGAAATAGTGCAGAGTTCCACACCATTCCCACTTTTCATGGCCTAAAGTTGATACATACGCTTATATCGGGAAAAATACTTTAAAACTTAGTTTTACTTCATCCCTGGTTTTTATTCCGAATAAAGAGGGGCGTTCTACCTGAAACTGACTCAACAGAATATCAAACTTACCTTCGAGTGCAATTTTTTTATCGCTGTCTGTGCGGGTTACCACAATAGTTACAGGTTTTGTGACACCATGAAAAGTAAGGTTACCCTCGGCGGTCAGCATATTATTCTCACTTTTTATCTTATTACTTATAAAAGTTACCTTCGGATATTTCAATCCTTCCAGGGCTTCTATGGCGTGTGAATCACGGTTTGAATTACCGCTATCAAAAGCATCTACTTTCAAAGACACAGCAACCTGACTGATAGCTCTGGCATTATCATCATATACAATAACAGCGTTTACATCTTTACAGACTCCTTCCCAGTCATGTGCGGGGTGGCTCATGGCATAGGTAACACTTGAGGTTTTCTTGTCGGCAACAATTTTTCTGCTATCAACATGGGTTGAAAAAGCAAAAACAACAAATACTATAAAAATGGCTACAAAGTTCTTTAATGTTCTCATTTATATCAGAATATTTTAAATAGTCGTAAGGATTCCGGGCAGTTCTCAGAATTCAAATTTTAAAACAGCCATGGCCGCAAAATAAGCTCCGAAAGTTGTAAAGGCTGCTGCCCTGTGGTAGGGCTTAAGTTTGAAATTATCACTGATTTTATCAGCCAGTATATTGGTGGTTATCATACCTGTAAGGTGTATATAAGATAAATACTTATGTACTTTTACATTGCTTATACCTTTTCTGTTAAGCATACCCGGAGGAGCAGTAAAAGCCATAAGGGCTGTGGTAGCATAAGCTATGTTAATGCCGGTTGCGGTAGCTTCATGTATTCTTTTGATACGTGTATAATCATCGCCTCCTGCTCTGTATAACCTTGCACCAAGAAAACCCTGAGCCAACATACCTGCGGCAGTTAATATGCCAGCTGCCTGATGGATTTTAAGCATGGTTCTTCTTACCCTCAGTTCTCTGGCTCTGTTTTCAGCAGTTAATTCGGGTGCAATTCCTATTTTTCTATAAAGTCCTTTTTCACCCCAGAAAATCCGTTGAGTCAATAGCATTTTGTCAGGTAAGAGTTTTTCCTGCGTAGCAATTGTATCTAAATCTGCCAGCAGACTGTCGGATTGATTAACCTGTGCAAATACAACTTCGGAGAAAAGGACAAAAAAGAGCAAAAAGGGGATTCTTTTCATAAAATAATTAAAGTTGGTTGTAATAGGAGGAGGATATTGCTATCCTCCTTACCTAAAACACTCTATTCATAAACACATATATCCAAATTTTCAAGAAACATATATATCCAAAAAGAGGACATTTACGCAGAAACCCTTAAAGTGCTGCCACCATTCTGAATTTCGGTTTTATAGACTGCTAAGGATTTTGTGGCAGGAGATAATTTTACAGACCCATCCAGATTAAACTCTGACCCATGATTAGGACATTTAAAATCGTTCGTAGCGCTTCGATATGATATAGTGCTGCCTTCATGCGTACATGCTTTTGATAGTGCAACATAAGTGCCGCCCGTATTCACGATTATAATATTTGCTACATACCCAAACTCGCCTGATGTTTTTAATTTACTGTAATCGGCATGGGTTAAGTCGACAGTAAAATCAATGTTTGCACCGCTGGTTGTACCCTTTATGGCACCGCTCGTACCTCCAGTGCCCCCTGTTCCGCCTGTGCTTCCGGGTGTTGGATCATCATCTCCCGAACCTGAGCAGGCAGTTAAACCTGTGCCCATGCAATAAAAAGCCATTAATGCACCACTACTTAATCCAAGTTGTCGTAAAAATTGTCCTCTGCTTAATTGTGTTTGTTCCATAGCAAGTATAAATTTTGTAGTTTATACAGGCTTTACGGAAAATTTAAAAAGAGGGTTGCGTTAATTTCTGAAAATTTAATAGGTGTCCGACTTTAGTTATGTGACGAGAAACAGCCGGGCGAGGTTGCTTTGATAAGTCTGAAGTCTATTGTTGTAATAGACAAAAGCCTGATAATAATAACATTATGAGGCATTTATGCTTATTTTAAATGATTGTAAAACCACTGAAATACTTATGGCTGGAGAAGCATTTTTTTGAATAGACTCAAAATAGACTGGTAATTATTTTTCCAGATTTTTTTTTGCTTCGGCAATTACGCCTTTATTTTCTGCATAGCTCAAAGCCTTTTTGTACATATCATCAGCATGCTTTTTATTTCCTGCTCGCTCTGCAATTCTTCCCAGGCCCAGATATGTCATAGCATAATAATCTTTGGTGTAGCGCTCGTCCGGTACATTTTTCAATACATTGTTATAAAACTCCATCGCAAGTTTATCGTTCTTCTTTGATTTCTCGGCAATCAATCCATCAAACAGGTTGGCAGCAATCTGATATACAGGGCTGTTGATTTTTCGCAGGATATGTATTTTACTAATCGCTTCCTCAAATTTACCCATCATTACCAGTGTTTCTGTATATCGCATCAGATAAATAGGGTTATTAGGATATTTATCATGCAATAAATCAGCATAGATAAATGCTTTATTATAATTCAGTTCGTATTTCAGGTTGACGTTCATAAAATAATAAGCGGCCTCCATTCTTGAGAATACAGATCTTTGTACAGCTAATTCCAATTGGCTTAGTCCCAGTTTTTTATTGCCATTTTCAAAGAAAATAACCAAGGGCTTCACTATTGGGTGCGTTTCAGGATATTGAATACGATAGTAATTGTATAAACCGGAAGTAAAATAAAATTCAGGATTTCTTTCCATCATTCCGAATCCGTCTTTCATATAACCATACGCTTTACGTGCCTCATTAGCGGCTTTCATGGGTTCTTTTCTATAAGTATAGGCTAGTGTGATATAGCCATGCGAAGCCAATAGGAAAAATGTTGCTTCTGCTTTTTTGTTAGGGTCATCTAACATAGGCTCTGCCAGGGTCTGGCATTTTTCCAGGAGTGACATATAGATACTAACTGCCTTCGGATTTTTTTCAATAGGCAGATTTTGCCATTGAACCTGTAAAGCGCTGATTAGCGGAGTAACCGGGTGTTGTGGATATTTGGTTTTTACTTTATTAAAGAAAGCTTCAGCTTCTTTAAATTCGTAATTGTATAATTTATCCAGTCCCTTGATAAGCGACTGTTTAGCGTCGTTATCAGTCAATAATTGTGAGGTAGCAGAAAAACTAAAAAGTTGGAGACAAATAAAAACAAACAGCTTTTGCATAAAAGATTATGGTAATACCTTTTATTAACAAAAATGAAGCAAAAAAGCCTCCCGAAAGGAGGCTTTTTTTTGTTTTCTACGTAACCTACTGATATTGTGTAGTTTACTAATTAACGTTGATGACTTTGTAAATAGCTATTTACGGCTTCACGGCTTTTTAAATTAACCCCGGCTGCTTCCATAGATAGACGTAAGGTCTTCTCGATAGTTACGTAGTTAAAAGTAAGGTCAGTTTGTGGCTTATAGCTCTTGATACCACCGATAGCGGCAGTTTGTGAACTATAATAGAATGTTACTTTTCCGGTTTGGAACCCAAAATTCACTTGCTCGGTAGCACCATCCGTTTCTTTAACGACAATTCTTGGCAATGCAAGCCATTGATCACCAACTTTAACCGAAGCGAATACAATACTACCGGCTGTGATGTTTGCATTTGCTACTTCAAAAGCACCAGTCAGGCCTGTATTGCCGGTTCCGATACCAGCTGCATCTACTGTCTTCCAATCAGTTGTTTTTACTGTCACTTCGGCACTTTTTACGTTGGCATTTCCGTCCTTACCGCTAGTACCAGTAGCACCGGTAGCACCAGTAGCTCCAACTGCACCAGTTGCGCCGGTTGCACCTACTGCACCAGTAGAACCTGTAGGACCCTGAGCACCTTGTGGACCAGCAGGACCTTGAGGACCTTGATCTCCTTTACATGACCATAAAGCAACAGATAACGCTAGCGTTACCACTGAAAGAAGTCTATAAAATTTGTTCATGATTTGTTGGGTTTTGATAATTTGACTTCAGTTACGTAGCAATATTATTGAAATTTGCTCAACTTTGCAAATGCAAATATCGGTTTATTTATTTTACGGCTGAAAATATTTTCAGTAAAAAATCCAAAACAGTTTTTCTATATCCTGTTTTTGAAATAAAACACACTTAAAATGCATATTAATACTCAGGAATTAAAATATTAATAAATAAAAAAATAAATTTCACCCTATTTATGCAAGCATTAGATTGTCTTAATCAGGTAGCTGATTTTCATAGAACATTCCAACATCCTATTTTAGAAAGTCCACAGATACCTTCTCCTCAAAGATGTAGTTTAAGGGTGTCTTTGATTGCGGAAGAATTAAAAGAGTTAGAAGAAGCCATTGCCGATAAAGACATTGTTGGTGTAGCCGACGCTCTGGCAGATATACAATATGTATTATCAGGTGCAGTACTGGAGTTTGGCCTGGGTGATAAATTCCGCGCGTTATTTGATGAGGTACAGCGCTCTAATATGAGTAAGGCCTGTGCCAGCCTTGCTGAAGCCGAAGAAACCATGAAGCATTATGCCGACAAAGGAACGGAGTCTTATTATAAGGAAGTAGAGGGCAAGTTTTTAGTTTATAGAAAAAGTGATGATAAAACCCTGAAAAACATCAATTATTCTCCGGCAGATTTGCAAAGAATAATAGGTATTCCTGCGGACTGACAAAGAGTTTTAATCTAATCACAAAATAGCTCAGGAACCAATTGTACAACCACCTGCAAATTATGATACCTATTACTGATGCTTTATTTAATGTAAAAGAGAGGTTTCTCCGATACGTACAGATTGATACCCAGTCAGACCCTAATTCTTCATCAAATCCTTCTACAGAAAAACAAAAGGATTTAAGCAGATTGCTGGTTGAAGAGTTGCTTGCTATGGGTATTGCCGATGCACACCTTGATGATTGGGGTTATGTGTATGCAACTATTCCCGGTAACTCCCCCAAGGCTGTGCCGGTGATATGTTTTTGTTCTCATGTAGATACTTCGCCCGATTGCAGTGGGGCAGGAGTAAAGCCTATTGTGCATGAGTATTGGGATGGAACCGACATCGTATTACCGGACGACCCGACTCAAATTATTAAACTTGAAGAACACCCTGATTTAAAGCATCAGTTAGGAAATGATATAATTACTGCAAGTGGCACAACACTATTAGGCGCTGATAATAAGGCAGGAGTGGCCGAAATTATGGCAGCCGCAGAATACTTGATGACCCACCCTGAAATAATACATGGCACTATTAAGATTTTGTTTACACCCGATGAAGAAGTAGGCAGAGGTACCGAAAAAGTAGATTTGCTTAAACTGGGCGCTGACTATGCTTATACAATGGATGGCGAAACTGTCGGGACATTGGAAGATGAAACTTTTTCGGCCGACGCTGTAAGTCTTATTATTAATGGTGTAAGTACCCACCCTGGTTTTGCTAAGGGTAAATTAGAAAATGCTATGAAAATAGCCGCAGATATTTTATCCGCTTTACCTAAAGATACCTTATCACCCGAAACTACCGAAGAATATGAAGGTTTTATTCACCCAACCCAAATATCGGGTATTCAGGAGCAGGTAAAGCTGGATTTTATTATCAGAGACTTTACAGTAGCTGGTCTGCACGAAAAAGAATCGTATTTGCAGAATATCATTAATGAGGTATTG
>CALRLN020000227.1:0-8443 GCA_943368675.1 Chitinophaga pinensis
ATTGCCTTGCTGACGAGTTTGTGTTTCACCGTTAGCGTTCGTTAGCTCCAGATGGAAATTCAGATTCTTTAAGTCCGGGAATTTTGATTTTGGTACAAACTCAGAAATCGGTGCAGAACCATTAAATCCTTTGGCTAAATCCCAGGGTAAACCTTTTGCTTTTAACTTCGATTGCAGGTCTCTGGCTGTAAAATCAATACCGATTCCAATCTCATCGTAGTATTTATGGGCAAACTTTTCCTCAATGTTTTTACCCATTTTGTTGATTTTAAGTAATATTTCTACTTCGTGATGAATATCCTGCGAGAAATCAGGATAATAAAACGGCTCTCCGTTTTTAGAAATCGCCGTATCAGGTTTAGTGAATATTACTGGTTCATCAGGTCGTTCGTTATTTAATTCTTTGATATGTTCGGCATAATTTCGGCCAATTGCGATAATTTTCATACGATATAAGGAAATCCTGATTTTAGAATTTGGTTTGACTTATTTAATTTTTCCGTACTTTTGAAGCGCACGAAAGTCAAGAATTTTTACAAAAATAGGTAATTTCCATAGTTTGGTAACAGACAATGGCCTGATTTTTTAGTTGTTATTGGTTAACATATGAAAATAAATAGTTGTGATTTCGTTATATTCTCAACTATTTACGTCTAAAAAAAAACGAGAACTTAATTTAAAACAATACAATGAAAACCTTATTAAAATCTTCTGTTGCTGCTTGCATATTGTTCGTATCTATATTGTCGTGTCAGAAAGTTCCGCTTACAGGACGCAACCAGTTTGTAGGTCTGGTTTCGAACGACCAGATGATTCAGATGAGCTTTGCCGAATATAAAGGCTTTATGGATACTTCTAAAGTAGTACCTGCTAATAACCGCGATGCTGAAATGATTGCCAGAGTGGGCGGTAGAATTAAGACGGCTGTAGAAAATTATCTGATTCAGAATAATTACAGCAGTATAATTGATGGTTACCAATGGGAATTTAAACTGGTTCAGAGCAAGGAAGTAAACGCCTGGTGTATGCCCGGTGGTAAGGTTTGTTTCTATACGGGTATCCTGCCTATATGTAAAGACGAAGCAGGTGTAGCAGTAGTAATGGGACATGAAATTGCCCATGCAATAGCGAGCCATGGACGTGAGCGAATGAGTCAGGCAATGGCAGCTCAGGGAATTACACAAATAGGTGCTGTAGGAGCAGGTTTATATACAGGAAATCAACAGACGATGGAGTTAGTCGGACAAGTGTTGGGGGTAGGAACCACATTAGGTTACGTATTGCCAAACAGCCGTAAGCAAGAGTCAGAGGCGGATAAATTAGGCTTAATTTTTATGGCTATGGCCGGATACGATCCTCAGAATGCAGTTGCATTCTGGCAAAGAATGGCTGAGGCTGGTAAAAACTCATCGAAACCTCCAAAATTACTTTCAACTCACCCTGCTGACGAAGACAGAATAAAAGACCTGCAAAAACAATTGCCACAAGCACAGAAATATTATACTTCTTACGCAAAGAAAAAGTAGATAACTTTAAAATTTTTTTACAGAAGGCGCTGGTTCTCGAATCAGTGCCTTCTTTGTTTGTAACCCATTCGCACTGAATGATGGTTTTTATTCTTACCCAGTATTTCCGTAACGACGAACCTTTCAAACACAATAAAAAAAATTTGTAAAGATTTATTCTTTGCTTACTTTTGCTTGTATAGACAAGTTGATTGGCGATTTTGAAAATCGTTATACCATGACATGCTAAAAAATAAAAAAATAGTTATCATCGGAGGTACAACCGGACTAGGTTTATCGGCTGCTAAAGCCTTTGTGAAAAACGGGGCAAAAGTAGTTGTGGTTGGGCGAAGCCCGGAATCTTGTGTGGCTGCCGAAATAGAATTGGGAGAAAGCGCCCATGCCATGAGTGGTGATGCGACGAGTCCTGATACTGCTATCAAAGCCATAGATTTGGCAATAAATGATTTTGGTGGTTTTGACGGCTTATACCATGTGGCCGGAGGTAGTGGTAGAAGATATGGCGACGGCCCTCTGCACGAAATATCATTGGAAGGCTGGAACAAAACCTTTGAACTGAATCTCACAAGCCTCATGCTTTCAAATCAGGCAGCTATCCGTAAATTTTTAGAACTAAGAAAGGGTGGTACTATTCTGAACATGGGTTCTGTGCTGGGTGTTTCTCCATCACCTAAATATTTTTCAACTCATGCCTATGCGGCTACTAAGGCGGCTATTATAGGTTTTTCAAAATCTATTGCGGCTTATTATGCACCTGATAATATCAGGATAAATGTATTGGCTCCCGCTTTGGTTGAAACACCAATGTCGCAAAGGGCATCAAAAGATGAGGTTATTATGAATTTTGTGAAGACCAAACAGCCATTGGATGGAGGGCGAAACGGGCAGGCGAGTGATTTAGATGGTGCGGCCTTGTACTTCATGTCAGATGGGTCGAAATTTACAACAGGGCAGGCTTTGTTTGTTGATGGGGGTTGGGGAGTGAGCGAGGGACAATATTGAAGTGGAAGTATATTTTAATTACTTGTTAAATGAATTCGCTAATTTATTTGAATGACTAAAAGACTGAATAGCTGTACAAAAAAGAATATATGAGAGATAAGACTGAAAATTTACTAAAGGTCAAGGAAATAAGGTCGGGGAATTTTTATTATAAAAATTCTGATGGCACTCATTGCTATAAAGTTAACAAGGATGGCGTACAGATCTTTGTTGAATTAGAAAGTAGAATAATAGGTGTAATGATTAGCAATGTTAGTAATATGTTATTATCCGCTATGCGGGGAAAGTTTGCTTTGCACAATACTGATGTAATTGGTACATGGGCTGTTGATAGTGATACTTATCAGACTGAAATTGAAGAAAAGTATAAAAATCTAAATTTGGGCTTTAAACAATCATTTAATCATTTTGGTACAAATATATTTATCATGTCACGTTCTCATTTTCATAATTTACCTACAGATGAACAACGCATAGCCTATATAGCAGAATGTCATTATCAATCATTAGTCAATTACTGTGAAAAATTTAGTCAGGACACTTCAGAGCTGCACAAGGGGATTGAAATCTTAAGAAATAGCGATTGGTATTCACCTATTGACAGGTCTAAATTTTTGAATAAAAAGCAGACTCATAAAGCATTCATTCAAACCCTTTTTGGTTATGAAAAAGACACATTTCGATTATTAGTGCAAGATTTGAATACTTTAGAGAAAAGGTATTTTCCTATTACTACTAAAGAGCCTTGGGTAAAAAATGATATTGGATTAGCAATAATAGAAGTTATTAAAAATGGTGGAAAAATAGAGCCTAGTATGTTTGATATTGATGGATGGAAAAAAGGTGACATATTTTCTTTTCGTTGGGGGGATGATGAGAAATATGAGTTTTCACTAAAAAATATAGAGTTAAAACGAGTTTAAGCTAAATGGATTAAATTATGAATTCATGGATTTGAATCTGTGAATTCATCTGATATTTTAATCGATATTAAAAAAACTCAGTGAAACCGGGCTACGGTCGCTTGGTGCAAAACTTAGTGACACTTTGTGGTAAAAATTAGAAAAGGTAATCGACAATATAAATATGTCACATGTAATTGGCATTGACCTGGGAGGTACAAACATCAAAGGCTTAATCATCAATCAGAATGGTGAAGTCTTAAAGCAACATTATATACCTACCAAAGATACAGACGATGGGTCGTGGCGGGAGAATGTAAAAGAAATGGTAGAGTATTTAAAAAACTACCTGCAACAGCCTATTCTGGGCATTGGTTTATCTGCTCCCGGATTACCTAATGAACAAAACCAATGCATTGCCTACCTGCCGAACCGCCTGAAAGGATTAGAGAATTTTATGTGGGGCGAATACCTGGGCGATGCAACTTATGTACTGAATGATGCTCATGCGGCATTGATGGCAGAAGCAAAATTTGGCGTAGCGAAAGATAAACGTAACGTGGTGTTACTGACACTTGGTACAGGCGTAGGCGGAGGTATACTGATTAATGATCAATTGTATCAGGGACTTTCTCAAATGGCGGGGCATCTGGGTCATATCTCCCTCAATGCCCATGAAGAAACGCAAAGTATTGTAGGTATGGTGGGAAGCCTTGAATATGCTATAGGTAATTATTCGATTGAAAAGAGAAGTCATGGTAAATTTACTTCAACCTGGGAACTGGTCGAGGCTTTTCGTAAGGGAGATTATTTTGCTTCTTATTTGTGGCTTTCGTCGGTAAGAAAACTCGCTATTGCCATCAGTTCTATTACTAACCTTTTATCACCCGACATGGTAGTGCTGGCTGGAGGCATTACGCTTGCTGAGAGTTCACTTTTTGAGCCTTTGGCATCTTTCATGGAATTGTATGAATGGCGGCCCGGAAATAAAAAAACAGAGATAGCTCAAGCCTATTTCGGTGATATGGCAGGTGCCATTGGTGCGGCCAGCTTTGTGCTTTCTAAATAAACATTAAACGAAAATTACTAACAAAAATGAGTGTTATACAGGATTATCTGAACAAGTGTGCAGGTATTGTTGAGACCGTAAAGCAACAGGAAAGCGAAATACAAATGGCTGCCCGATGGTTTGCCGATTCGATTCTGGCTGGTAGGATGGTGCATGTGTTCGGCTCGGGGCATAGCCGGATTATGGTGGAAGAAATGTGGCCTCGCTATGGGTCTTTTCCGGGTTTTAATCCTATTGTTGAGCTATCGCTTACCTTCCACAATCTGGTGGTAGGTGCCAACGGACAACGTCAGGCTATGTTTTTAGAAAACGTAAGCGGGCTTGCCGACCGTATACTAAGAAATTTCGACTTATCTACGCTTGATACAGCATTGGTTATTTCTTCATCGGGTACCAACATCGTACCGATAGAAATGGCCGAGATTTTCCAACAAAACGGCATCAAAGTAGTAGCGTTAGTAACGCAACCACATCTGGAAGCCAGTATTACCAGGCGAGCCGACCATAAAAAACTAAATGACTTTGCCGATTTGGTACTCGATACTGGCGCACCTGTGGGTGATTCGATGGTTTATGTACCAAATTTGGATACACCCGTTTCACCCGGCTCAACTGTGGGCGGGGCTATGATTATCAATAGTATCAAGGCACAGGTGGCCGAGTATCTGACACAGGCAGGACATCCACCAAAAGTACTTACAGCCGGAGCATTAGTAGGCCCACAAAAAGCAACAGAACTGTTTGAAGCAGCTTATGATGAACACGCACATCGCATAGCCAAGATGTATGCAAAAGTGGGTGTGCCAAGCTATGTGTCAGACAATAATATTCAATAATTCATTATTCAGTTATACTTTAACCTATGAAGAAGATTATATGCCAGCTTGCCTTTGCGGCTATCAGTCTGGGGGCATTCGCTCAGAATTTTAAAGTACCTGAAACCACCGAAGTCTGGGAACCAAAGCCCAAACTTGTTGTACCTGCCAAAACTCCCGGTGGTGCTCCTTCTGATGCCATAATGCTTTTTGATGGCACCAGTATGAGCGGGTGGGAGCATACTAAGGATAAATCGGCTTCTAAGTGGCTGTTGAAAGATGGAGTCATGCTGGCTAAAAACGGCACAGGTGAACTGAAAACAAAGCAGGAATTCGGCAGCTTTCAGTTGCATGTTGAGTTTAATATGCCATTAGATTCTAAAAAAGCAGGTTATCCTAATGGAGGTAATAGCGGCGTATTTCTACATGGTAAGTATGAGATTCAGATTTTTGATTCATACAATAACGAAGTGCCCATCTATGCCAACGGGCAGGCAGGTAGCGTATACAAGCAGGTGATTCCACTAGCCAATGCTATACTGAAACCAGGAGAGTGGAATACCTATGATATTTTTTTTACGGCACCGAAATTCAGGTATAATGGCTCGGTTGAAACCCCGGCTTATGTAACGGTATTAACCAATGGGGTGCTGACTCTGAACCACTTTGAGATTCAGGGAACGATTCAATACATCGGTATTCCATCGTATGAATATTATTCCGGCAAAGGGCCGATTGCTTTGCAGGAACATGGCTCAGAAGTATCATTCAGAAACATCTGGATAAGAGAATTATAAACGATTGTGATAGAGATCAAACAAATACAAGCGTATGAAACATGGGCCTTGCGTCACTTAGTCATGTGGCCGGATAAACCCCTTGACTTTGTGATGCTTCCCAATGATGCACAGGGTTTGCACTATGGCTTGTTTGATAGCGGGCAACTGGTATCGGTGATTTCAATGTTTATTGAGGGGGAGAAGGCACAATTCAGGAAATTTGCTACAGATACCTCTTATCAGGGCAAAGGCTATGGTTCACAATTATTGCATTTTCTGATTGAAGAAGCAAGGAAGCTAGGCATAAAAGAGTTGACTTGTGATGCAAGGGTAAGTGCTACAGGATTTTATGAAAGATTTGGTATGCAAATCAGCTCAGAAGTATTTCAGAAAAGTGGGAAGGATTATGTGCGGATGAGAGTGGAGATTTAAATATAATAAGCAATAAATGATAGAAATATGCTACAATCACTAATCAAATTATTCGACAGAGATTTACAAAGACTCAAAACTGAGATAGAAGCCTATAGTGATGAAGAATTACTATGGATTGTTAGAGGTGAAATCAGTAATTCAGCAGGGAATTTATGCCTGCACCTGATGGGTAACCTGAATCATTATTTCGGGGCTCAATTGGGTAATACAGGTTATGTCAGGAATCGCCCATTAGAGTTTTCAGATAAGAATGTACCAAGGGCTACATTGATTCAACAAATTGAGAATGCAAGGCTGATGATGAAAGAGGTATTATCTAACTTAGGCGATGAAGTTCTGGCACAGAATCATACTGAAGAATATAATAAGGGACAGGATACCAATGAATATTACCTGATTCATCTGTACGGTCATTTCAGCTATCATTTAGGACAAATAAATTATCATCGGAGACTTATAGCAAATTAGTGGATTAGTGAATTGCGAATTAGTGAATATTTTATGAATTCATTCTCAGAGGTTAAAGAAATTTTATAATTCGCTAATTCACCATTCATGATTCGCAATTAATTAAAGAATCACTCATTCACCCAATAGAAATATGCAACCTATACCTATCAGAACAACCGTTGTGGGTAGTTATCCTTTTCCGGGATGGCTCGAATTTTCTTCTATGAACCTTGATAAGTTTGGGGCAGCAGATATAGAAGAAATGATTGAAGATGCGGTGATTGCGGCCATCCATGACCAGACTACAGCAGGATTAGACGTAATTACAGATGGCGAACAAACCCGCCTTGATTTTAATTTGTCTTTCTACGGTTTCATCAAAGGTCTTGAACCCAATCATTCAGAAACCCGTAAGTTTGGCCCTCCTGCGCACGACCAGCGTGGCAAACATTCTATTGTTGAGCCATTAACGGCACCTAAAGGATTAGGAGCGGTGAAGGAATACCAGCGTCTGGCCCGACTGGCACCGCAAGGGCATACCCTCAAAGCCTCTGTCCCCGGACCTTACACACTTTCAGGACGTATGTTGCCTGACGGCAAAATTTATAAAGACCGATTTGAAGTAACTGAAGGGCTGCTTCCTTTTGTTAAAAAAGAATTAGAAGACCTGGTAGCGGCAGGTTGTACAGAAATAACCGTCGACGAACCGTCGATGTCTTGCTATGCCTATAAAGAAGACACCAAACGTTTTGTGGACATCTTCAACCGCACAATTGCTGGGGTTGTAGGTAAGGCTAGAGTTTCTACCCATTTATGTTTTGGAAATTTCAAAGGCCGCCCGGTTGGTTACCGGAAATTACACCCGATGCTGCCTGATTTTCTGGATATGAATGTAGATGAAATCCATATTGAAATGGCTAACAGAGAGTTTGATGAGGTAGAACTATTAGCTGAATTTGCGCAGAAAATGGATGTGGCTGTGGGCATTATAGACGTAAAAAACTATTACTGCGAAACAGTAAAAGACGTGATAGAACGAATAGAAATGTGCCTGAAATATGTTCCGGCCGAAAAACTGGCAGTTGCACCCGACTGTGGACTAAGTCAGACAGCCCGCTGGGCGTCACGTCAGAAACTAAAAGCCATGTGCGATGGGGCAAAGGTTGTAAGAGAGAAATTGGGTATGTGATTAATAGCGAATTAGCGAATGGTGAATTAATGAATAATATTCGCTAATTCACCATTCGCTATTCACCATTAGAATAATCGCTCATTCACTCAATAATTTGTTCGCCATTTTTTTTGATATTTCAATCACGCTGCCGTGTCTCATACCTTTGGGAAAACTCATTTGGGCTGATACTTCCTGCCAGTCGTTCAAGTCCTTTGAGCGATAGGCTCCGTAATAGTGAGGTTTGGTATAGTGGTCGAAATATACATAAAACTCATCCCTGATTTTAATGGC
>CALRLN020000228.1:0-8422 GCA_943368675.1 Chitinophaga pinensis
ACTACCCCTAATGAAGCTAAAAACAGCAGATAACGCACAACAGCAGTAACTAATATACCAGTAGTAGCACTCTTATTTACCTGAGGTAAGTTTTCCTGACCTCCTAGCCCGGCATCTATGAGGCGATGTACGCCTGCAAAAGTAATATATCCTCCGACAGTTCCTCCAACTAATGTTATAGTGGCAAAAGCATCAAATTTCTGCGGTATAAGTGTATGATGTAAGGCATCAAGAATGGGAGGCTTAGCCACAAATACTACATATAAAATCAGGATAATCATCAGAAATCCTAAAATTCTGGCAAAATTATCCATTGTCTTTCCCGCTTCCTTTGACAGAAATATACCAACGGCTACAATGGCACTAATGACAGCCCCGATCTTTGCATCAATCCCGAAAAGCACTTTAAAGCCCAAACCGGCTCCAGCTACATTACCTATATTAAAAGCAAGTCCCCCTATGACAATTAAAGCAGCCAAAACATAACCTAGCCCGGGGAAGAGATCATTGGCTAAATCCTGTGCTCTTTTATTACTTACTGCCACTACCCGCCAGATATTCAATTGAGCAGCAATATCAAGTAAAATGGAAAACAAAATAACGAATCCAAAACTCGCAAACAATTGCCCCGTAAAAACAGTGGTTTGAGTCAAGAAACCAGGCCCAATGGCAGAAGTTGCCATGAGAAAAGCAGCACCTGTGATGGCTCCCTTAAAATTGTTTTTTGTCATTCCAGGATAGTTTAAATTTTATTATCAAATAAAACATAAACCATTCAATAAAAACATTCTAGCTTTATATATTTTTATAGGGCCTATATCAGTAAATACAGCCGCCACCTACTGTTGCTTTGAAGACGGCATTCCCTTCTGTTTTAAAGCCAGGTTGGAGTATAATAGAATTTTTAGCATCAAAATAAATATTAGCGCCATTCAGAATAGTGTTACTGCTCAAAATCTGATTACTTACTTTTAATGTTTCTTGTCCGCTTAGTATGGTGCTATAGGTTACATCAGACAAACATTTATAACTTGTTGCATCAAAGCATCCCTGTGTAGTAGTAGAAAGTGCCTGTATCTGCCCTGAAGTCAATACGCCTTTATAAATTTGTATATCATCAATTTTACCTACGAAATTATTATAGTTTACATCAACACTACCTATTACTATTCTTCGTGGATAGCCATAAGATGCTGCCTCATATCCAACATTAGGATTTACGCTGGCTATAAGGTTATTATCAATATATAAATATATCTTCTCTATCGAGTGAATAAAAACCATCGAATGCCATATTCCGGCAGTATAGTTAGGTAAATCAAACTGATAAAAATCTGCGCCCAAATTACTCATGCCCGTAAATTGTATTGCAAATCCTCCATTTGCTTTTCTTTTCAATACAAAAGTATTTGTTGCTAAATTCAGTATTGTATAATTTGTATTGGTTGCCTGATTACTTGAAGAATTAAACCATAGAGATACTGTAAACTCGGTATTTTCTAAATTAGTGGATGGGTCATCTTTGATATAGCCAACTGCACTAAAATTAAAGGCGCTATTGGCGTTTCCGAATCTATCAGTTGTCAGAGTTGCACCATAATTAGTCGCATTATTTATTCCTTTCGTATCATTGGTATTTCCGGAAAAAGCAAAGCAACTTATCTGGCGCACCGCAACAGGCTTAACTGTAATAAATGCGGTATCACGTCGAGTCCCGTTGCCGCAAATGTTAGATAAAGACGTAACTGTATAAGTGGTTGTAATTATCGGAGCAACACTGACTGTTACAGGAGTAGTACTTGTTGTCTGGCTTGTACTACCGGTAATGGTATATGTCCATGGAGCTTTTCCTGTAAAATTGACAGTAAGGTTTGTTGTCTGTCCTTCATTGATAGTAGCTGTTCCCGAAATTGAAGCTGTGGGCGGTTCTTTTATATCAATCATAACTGATTCATTACTGATAACAGGCGTTTCATCTGACGACACCAACCTAACTCTGTACCCTGTGCCAGCTGGTTGATTAGCCGGGATTTGTACTGAGAATGGATTATTGCTTCCAGACCCAATCTCAACAGGTGTAGCAAAACTACCATTTGCATCTGAAAGCTGTACTTTTAACGGTTTTTTTACACTATAATGAGCGGCAAAGTAAACATTAAGGTTTGTACCCCTGCAATAATTTGTACTCGATACGTCATCTAAACTTACTACCTTTGCTTCTGTAATATCGTCGCAATTCGTTTGATCATATAGTGCTTTTACCTGAGAAAAATTTAATGCTCTTTTAAAAATCTTTAAATCATCAATTTTACCATTAAAATACACATTCGGATTTGACGAATTTGAAGGATTAAGTCCTTTACCAATCAATCCTACAAAATTATTTGATATAGGGTATGTTTCAGTAAATGAATAAGAGGAAGCTACAAGATTTCCATTTATATAAAAACGAAATGTATTACTTTGTCTGGTAAGTACAAAATGGTACCAGGTAGATGGTGTTAATGCTCTACTAAATGCTCTGTCACATTGGGATTCAGGACTGCAAGGATAGGTATAGTTAATTACTACCCCTGCTCCGCCGGAAGACATCTCTATTGCATGTGTATTATTAACTATAGGGCCTGAGGCAGGGGTAACCGCAAAGATGTTTGTTCTTGTATTATTATTAGATGGAATACTTGCAAAATTAACCCACATTGAAAAACTATAATCTCCTGCATCAGCTAAACTCGTCATCGGTATCTTTATATAATCATCCACCCCATCAAATTCATAGGCACTGTTAGGGTTATTAAAGCGGTCTGTTGTCATACTTACTCCACCAAACAAAGCGCCATGATAGGTTCCATAGGCATCATCTGCATTGCCATCAAATTTATAACACGAAAGCAGATAGGCCGTATTCTCCACCGTTACAACCGCACTCCCACTTGTAATGCCAGTTCCACAAGTATTTGAAATGGAAGTAATAGTATAAGTATTATTAGTTGCTGTAGGTGAAACCGGAATTATTAGAAGACTGGAGTTTGTGACTTGCGCCGAACCATTATTTAGTCTGTATGTCCAGGGAGCATCACCAGTAAAATTAACAGTCAGGTTCGTTGATTGTCCGTTACTTATTGTAGTTGTTCCGGAAATAGATGCAGTTGCTTTTTTCTTAATAGTGATTCCGCCAGATAGGGCACTAACAGCAGCAGGTGAATCACTAACAATCCTGATTTTATAACCACTTCCTGAGCTTATATTTGTAGGAATTACTGCTACAATCGGGCTCGTTATACCAGTCCCTATGACAACCGGGCTTATAAAATTTCCTATACTATCAGATAATTCTAATCTTAAGGCTGATGACGGAGTAAAATTGAAGGTAAACGGTACTGAAATATTCTGACCTTCACAAAAATTTGTACCTACAGTACCTAAAGTAATAATAGGATTTACGGTAACTATCGCACTTCCTGCTGCGGTTCCGGCACCACAATTACTGCTTAAAGAAGTAATCATATAAGTAGTAGTGGCGGTTGGAGAAACCGTAACAGTTAAAGGGTTAGTACTGGTAGTTTTGGCTGTTCCATTATTAATGGCATACGTCCAGGGGCCAGCTCCCGTAAAAGTAAGTGTCAGATTAGCAGACTGTCCATAATCAATAGTTGTTGTTCCTGCTATAGTTGCAGTTGGCTTGATTAATATTGCCAGATTCGTAAATTCAGCACTTGCATAGGCGGGTGAGGCACTAACTATTCTGATTTTATAAGAGACGCCTTCAGGGGTATTGTTTGGAATCGTTACCGAAATTGGTGAACTCGCACCCGTTCCGATAATAGTTGGGCTTGCAAAACTTCCGCTGGCATCAGATAACTCTACTTTAAAGTTAGGGATCGGGGTATAATTAGCTACGAAAGGAATAGAAAATGTTAGTCCCTGACAAAACGAACTCCCAATACTTCCTAAACTTATATTTGGAGCAACTGTCACTGTAACACTACCTGAACTCGTACCTGAGCCGCAATTATTACTTATTGATGTGATGGTATAGGTAGTAGTACCAACAGGAGAAACTGGAATAGTTACAGGCGAAACGCTTGTTGTCGTAGCTACACCATTATTAATTGTATAAGTCCATGGGCCAATCCCCGTAAATGAAACGGTTAAATTTGTTGTGCCTCCAAACGGAATGCTTCCTCCACCGGAAATTGAAGCAGTAGGTATTGAACCGCTAACAGTCAAGGTTGAGGAATTTACACTTGTAACAGGAGTTCCACTTGTTGAAACCAATCTTATCCTATAGAAATTACTGCTAACATTATTACCTGGTATTGTTGCAGTAATTGGGCTGGTTGAGCCACTCCCGATATTTACCGGACTGGCAAAGCTTCCGTTCTGATCAGATAGCTGTACAGTCAGAGGAAATCCTGAGGATACATTCACATTACTCAGGCTATAGCTTACACTGACTGTATTACCTGCACAAACCGTTGTAGGGATCACCCCTCTTGAAACAATAATAGAAGAATTCTCAACGGTTGGGCAAGACCCTGTGCTGGCATATAAAGTATATACTTCCTCATCATTCAGTGCACCTTTATATAGCCTTACATCATCAATTTTTCCATTAAAATAATTACCAAGACTTGAGCTATTCGCACCTATCCTGCCTATATCTGATGATTTAAAAGGAATGATAGAATTATTGGCAACTGTCGAAACCAGATTTCCATTTACATATAGTTTCATGTGGGTATAGGTCCTGACTGCCGTCAGATGCACCCATTGATTAGCGGCAAATCCGGTAGATGAATAAGTTGAACTAAAACCATTATTAGAATACGAATGGAACTCCCAGCCATAGCTGGTCATGGCTAAGCCCTGAAAAGTATTAGTTCCCGTTTCTCCTTGTGACAAAATATATCTTGTATTACCCGGAATACTACTTGCTAAAACCCAGGCAGACATAGTATATTCTCTTTTGCGCAAAAGATTAGTACTATATTCCATATAATCATTAGAGCCATTGAACGCATAAGCCGAGTTTATTTGTCCGTAGCGATTCTCAGCTAAAATTGGCCCGTTTAATGTCAATGTGTTATTTCCTTTTTCATCATTGGCATTAGCATTAAAAGGCAAACAGGTGACAAGTTGCTTGGTAAAGTTAACAGTAACTGTGGCAGAAGTATTCCCGTTAGAACTTGAATAACCACACACGTTCTGTGCAGAGTTAATAGAGTATGTAGTTGTTTGGTCAGGCGAAACAACAATTTGCCATGGGCTTGTAGTAGCCACTCCGCTCAGCCCATCTGATAAAATATAATTCCAGGGGCCTGTTCCTGTAAAGTTTAATGTAAGAATGGTCGATTGTCCATCATTTAGTGTTACTGCACCTGCAATATTATAGCTTGAGGCTTTATTGATAAAAATATCAAATGAATTTACGCTGATATTAGCCCCATACCGGATTCTGATTTTATAGCTTCCCCCAACCACATCAGTAGGTATTGTAACGGTTACTGGCAAAAAGCTTGAACTTCCTATAATTCTTGGATTGTTAAAACTGCCATTAATATCTGAAAGTTCTACACTAAACTGTGTTTCATTATCCGGAAATAAATTATTGCTGAATGCCCGCACAACAAATGAGTTACCTGCACAAATAACAGATGTACTGATACTTTGTAATGAAATAAAAGTATCATTGACTACATTGTTACAATTATTTTCGCTTGTATAATTTTGAAGAAGCAGAATTTCAGGATCTATCAATGAGCTGTTGAAAAACTTGGCATCATCAATTTTACCTTTAAAAAATTTATTATTAGAAATACTACTCCCTATTCTGGCAAGAAGCGGACTTCCATAAGAGGCTGAACCTGACACAGAACTTGTACCCGTTAATACCCCGTCAACATAAAGTTTTATTTGCCCTCCGGATCTTACACCAACTAATAAATGCCAGTTGGTGTTAACAGTAGCTGTTGAATATACATTTGCGTCATTAGATGAGAATTTCCAGGTAGCCGCTCCATTATAGTATTCAACTCCCACATAATGTTCATCCCATCCACCACCTAAAGTCAGAGCGACAACTTCAGTATTAACAGAATTGGGTAATTCATCCAGTTTCACCCATGCGGCAAATGTAAATGTATTATTGTTCAATTGATTGGTTGGCAGACTCACATAATCATCAATTCCGTCAAATTGTAACGCCTTGCCTGACTCATTATTCCGATTAGTAGTGGCTGAAACACCATTTTGTAGGGTCCCACTATTGAGTGCTTTTGAATCTGTAGCGTTGCCATCAAGAGGTAGACAGGTCTTTAAATCTACACTCCTGATTACTGAAATCCCGACACTTCCCGAGCCTCCATTTGTTCCGCAAAGGTTGCTCACTGAGTTAACGGTATAGGTTTGTGAGGCTGTCGGATAAACAGTCAGGTTTGTAGAAGAAGAATAGCTTGTCCCCATCGTACCATCCGAAAGCGTATAATTCCAGGGAGAACTTCCTGTAAAATTAAGATTGAGCGTAGCTGCCTGTCCCTCGGTAATAGTTGTACTTGTACCGCTTATACTTGCAGTAGGTATCATTGAACAGTTAGGAAGGTTTACCATAGCATAGGTAACACTTCCACCCGAAGGCTGAGAAATATTAATAACCGTGTTTGCATTAGAATAATTGGTTACCAGCATCACATATTTCTGTCCGGCCTGAGCATTGTTGATGTATAAATCAGGGCGTCCGGTATCATAATCACAGGTGAGTGGATAACTTTGGGTAGCTGAACAGGCATTGCTCATATCATTATTGACTATTGGCCCCCATATAGCTGCATCCACATCATACCCATAGGTATTAGAGAAATTGAAGTACAGGTTGCCACTTGTATTAACAGTGATAATAAACCATGCCTGATTAGGAACCGAATACAAGCAACCATAACTAGCCCCACCCGGCCCTATAAGATATGAATTGTTATTAACTGGCGCATTGAATGAAAATGATGAGCCTGTAGTATAATTGTTTGGATCATTAAACAAAGAACACCCGATGCGATAATTGGCATCTGCTACCATATTTGGTACTGGGGTAAGAGACCGTTTTTGCTGAGCCTGAACAGAAATGAAACCTAAAATAAACAGAAGTAGTAGCAGTTTTTTCATTAAAGTCACAAATAAGAGTAAGGAGTGCTTGGGTTTGTAAAAGCAAAAATAAAACTTTTTGGCAGAATTATTTATAGTTCCGCTTGTAATTATTGTTTATATAAAGCTAAAAATAACATACTTCTTCATTTATGAAGTAAATCTTTGCCATGACATAAAATAAGAAAACAAAAAAAGCGCAGCTTTCGCTACGCCTGTATACTCTATCAAACTTATTCATGCTTTAAATCACCCCTCATACTCCTCAACCGGAGGACAAGCACAAACCAGATTCCTATCTCCATAAGCAGAATCAATACGGCTTACAGTTGCCCAGAATTTGTTGGCTTTTACGTATGGTAGAGGGAAGGCTGCTTTTTCTCTGGTGTATTGTTTGTCCCAGTTTTCGGCTAATACAACTGATGCCGTATGTGGCGCATTTTTTAATACGTTATTGGTTTTATCGGCGTTACCTGCTTCTATTCCGGCGATTTCATCTCTGATGGTCAACAAGGCATCGCAGAAACGATCAAGCTCTGCTTTTGATTCTGATTCTGTCGGCTCAATCATCAATGTGCCTGCAACCGGGAATGACAAGGTTGGTGCATGGAAGTTGTAGTCCATCAAACGTTTGGCCACGTCTTCCGCCTCAACCCCTGCCGATGATTTAAACGGACGTAAATCCACAATCATTTCGTGTGCACAACGGTTATTGCTTCCGGTATATAAAATCGGATATTTTTGTTCTAAACGTGCCTTAATATAGTTAGCGTTCAGAATAGCATATTTTGTTGCATTGGTCAAGCCCTCTCCACCCATCATCGCTATATACGCATAAGAGATAGTCAGGATACTTGCGCTACCATAAGGAGCTGCCGAAATAGCGTGAACTCCATCATAGCCCGAAACTGCCACTACCTTATGATTTGGTAAGAAAGGAACAAGGTGTTGTGCCACACCGATAGGTCCCATACCCGGACCACCACCTCCATGAGGAATACAGAATGTTTTATGCAGATTCAAGTGGCAAACATCAGCACCAATAGAGGCAGGAGAAGTTAAGCCAACCTGCGCATTCATATTGGCCCCGTCCATATAGACCTGTCCGCCGTTTTTATGCACAATCTCACATATTTCCTTGATTGATTCTTCAAAAACACCATGTGTTGATGGGTACGTAACCATCAGACACGAAAGTTTGTCGGCATATTGCTCAGCCTTGGCTCTCAGATCTTCTACATCAATATTCCCTCTCTCATCACATTTGGTTACTATTACCTGCATA
>CALRLN020000229.1:0-8369 GCA_943368675.1 Chitinophaga pinensis
TTTGGGGTTTTTGGTGTATTTTAAGGTATCTGACGCCATAAAATACGATGCAAACTACATTAATTTCTTTTGATAGCCCAATATTTCCTGAATATCATTTTTTCAAGAATTCTACAGAACTTGGCTTGATTTACGATGTAATTCCATGGCAAGAATTGGAGAGCCTGCTTCCTACTAAGAAAAACCCGGCAGGAGCTCCTTCTTACCTTCCTCGACAAGGATATTTCGGTCTGATGTTTTTAAAGCACTACACAGGTTTAAGCGATGAAAAGCTCTTAGCTGCCTTCCAGACTAACTGGGCATATCAGATGTTCTGCGGATGCCGTTTGAAAGTGGGTGAAGTTATCAGAGATAATGCCTTTGTGAGTCGTATTCGTACTTATCTGTCCAGACATTGTGATATGCAGAAGGTTCAGCAGGTGCTGATTAATGCTTGGAAAGGGAAACTGGAGAATACAAATATTGTATTGATGGATGGGACGTGTTATGAGGTTCATATGCGTTTCCCTACTGATGTCAAACTGCTGTGGGAGTCATGCTTCTTTTTATGGGAAGAACAAATTCCGGTACTGTGTAAGCTCTCAGGAATAAAAATGCCTCGTTCAAAATTCAAAGAACAGAAAATTAAGCAGTCTGTCTTTTCTAAAAGACGTAAAGTGAGTGTCAGTGTTACCAAGAGACGTAGAAAAACACTCCTTCATTTATTAGAAAAGGGAATAGGAGTTTATCAGCATCTTTTAAACAAAACCAGAGGTATTCATCTCTCCGAGCCAATCGCACAAAGATTCAAAACAATCAGGAAAGTCTATCTGCAACAACTCTATCTGATTGAAAACAATACTACCAAAGTCAGAGATAGAATCGTGAGTTTATCCCAACCCCACATAAGACCAATTATCAGAGGAAAGGAAAACAGACCCCTGGAGTTCGGTATCAAAGTTCACATGATACAGGTAGATGGAATTAACATTGTGGAGCACCACAGCTACAAGGCTTTCAATGAATCCACCAGACTTAAAGCTTCTTTCTACAAACATAAAATTATCTTCGGAGAATGTACCCATCTGGCTGCCGACAGAATTTATCCTACCAATGCCAATCGCCGTTTCTGTAGTTCTAAAAACCTTCAGACCAACTTTGTATCAAAAGGGAAAACCACCAGAGATAAAAATCTTAAGCTTATGAAGGCCATCCTCAATAAGGAGCGAAGCACGCGTCTGGAGGGTTCTTTCGGAACAGAAAAGGAATATTATGGACTCAAAAGAATAAGAGCCCGCTCACCAGAAATACAAAATGTGTGGTTGTTCTTTGGAATCTTTACCGCCAATGCCGTCAGAATGGCTAAAAGAACAGCCAATGAAGTCAAATTAGCAGCTTAAAACCTCTCAAAAGTGGTTTTCATGGGAGAAGACCGCTTACACAAATTCGATGACCTCAAAATCCCAGTATTCTATCCTAAAAATTGCACGAAACATAGATTATAGTTCCTGAAAACAAAAAATCCAATCTTTTACAGACTGGATTTTTTTAGTATCGTTAATTCTTTAAGCAATTTTCAAGGATGGCCTAAGTATTATGATAAAATCATACATTTAGAGGGGATTATTGACAGGATAGGAAATAAACATAAACCCAATCTTTCCAGTTGGGCATGCATCTTTCAATCAATAAAAAAATCAGGATTTAACGTAATGGTTGAGAATGAGGATCCTGATGATGAAACGCTTGATATCGGGCCTATTACAAAGGTGACAACTACCGCAGTTTACCTAAGATACTTTGATACAAAAGGTTTTTTGCGTGAAAAATCTAACAAAATTGTCTGGGAGTTTATCACAATTGCAAAGTTTGACGACATATATATTAATACTTACAGCAAATATCTACGGGAGAGAAAAAAGAAATAAGTAACCACTAAAGAGATATAATATAGTTTTATTACTTAACCATCTTCCCCTTTAGGCCACTCGGAAACAGAATTGTTAATAAAACCACAATTAATAGGAAGTTAAATTCTACGCCGTTTCTGCCTCCTCCTACCACAAACCAGCCCTCTTTTGCGTGTACCATGATAATGCCTGCTATCAGGATGGCTATTGTTATGAGGCAGGCCCACTTTACATATTTTTCAAATAATAGGCAGAGAGCGACTACTACATGAGAAATTTTAATAGCCCATGCTAAGGGGATACCCAAAGGTGCAAAGCCTACTTCATTCAGATAGTGTTTCCCAAAATCGTTTACGCCGTTATTTAACATGCCCGGTACGCTGTGCATAATCAGGATAATAGCTACTGCTACCCGCAATAAGAAAGTACTGTTGAGTTTCATTGGTAGATTGGTTTTAGGTTAGGAATACGCTTGTTTTTCAAATATAATGGAAAAGCAGGATAATGCGTAGGCACTATCCTGCTTTTGAGTCGTTAATGAAGCTTTGTTTGGTGCTGCGCAGCTATTTGTTTACCTGCGTTTAAAGGGCATTGTTCCACCAAATTAGAGGGTTTGATTAATATTTATCAAACTACCTGAAAGGCCTGTATACTGCAATAAATCCATCATAACCCCCACTGGAATTTATAAAATTAACAGTAGTAGGAAAAAACTGAAATCTTGTCTGCCCCTGAAATTCACCTGCTATATATATATATTCCCATTGGGAGCCCTGACCACCGAACTTTCAGGCTTTTGAAGAGATTTCAAATAAAAGGTGATTGTGAATTGTCATTCTTGCCAAATATTGGGAATGTTAAAAAATCAATTCCAACAAATAAAAATTTAGTATATATTTGAGTTCAGAATATTCCCCCTATAAAAAATGGAAGTTAGCGAAAACAAGTATACCATATCTGAGCTTATTCAATATCTATTTACAAATCCCAAAGCTGCTTTTCAATATATAATTTTATGGAATAGAAAGGAGATTGTTCATATCTCTTTTTTTCTTGTAAGTGTAGAAAAAGCTTTTGAAAGAGCTGAATTGAACAATTTTGGAGATAGGAGTTCTCTTGAAAATATTATTTTTTCAGCTATTGTTATCGGAGGGGTTTTAGGATATATATTTATGCATTTGTACTCTTTTGCTATCGATTTTACTGGTCAATGGATTGGTGGAAAATCAAAGAGAAAAGAAATAAGAACAATTGTTGCCTGGGCAAGTATCCCAAGTATTTTTCTATTAATTATTTTTCTTCTAAGAATAATTGCTTTTGACGAAAATGTCTTTAAAAGTGAGTCTACACTTGAGGACAATGAGTTTTCTGAATATCTTGGATATTTCTTTGCCTTGATTGAAATTATTCTGAGTTTTATTTCTTTGAGAATATTAGTTATTGGTATTGCCTCCGCTCAACAGTTTTCAAATGGCAAGGCCATCCTAAATATAATTTTGGCTGTTTTGCTTATTTGTGTGCCTTTAGTGCTTTTATTTTTAGGGTTTAATTTAATGGCGGGTAATGATAGTAATGTTTAAAAAACTATAAATCTTTAAAACTGTTGTTAATAAAAAAAGTATAATCAATGCTATTCCGATTAGTAGAATTTGTAGATTTAAGATATCTTCTTTCATTCAAATAATTACTTTCGAATATAATAAAACCTCATCCTCCACTTTCATGGTACAAAACGCAGCAAAAACCATCGACGAATACATCGGCAGTTTTCCTGAAGATATTCAGAGAATTTTAGAGAAAGTGCGTGCGACAATCAAAGCCTCTGCCCCTGAAGCTAAAGAGGATATTAAATATGCTATGCCGACTTTAGTGCTGAATGGCAATCTGGTTCACTTTGCAGCATTCAAAAACCATATCGGGTTTTATCCGGCACCTACCGGAACAGAAGCGTTTAAGGAAGACCTGGCTCCCTACAAAACAGGCAAGGGTTCTATCCAGTTTCAATTAGATGAACCCATACCCTACGACCTGATAAAAAAGATTACCTTGTTCAGAGTAGAGGAAAATCTTAAGAAAGCTAAACCTGCTAAGAATAAAGCAGACGCTTAATTTATTGATTCAAAAAAGGATTAGTGCGGCGTTCTGTGCCAATAGTAGTCGGGTCATTATGCCCCGGATACACTGTATAATCGTCAGCTAACGTCATAAACTTGTTGTTGATGCTGTTCATCAAATCAGTATAACTGCAAAGCGGAAAATCGTAGCGCCCGATACTACCTCTGAAAAGGACGTCTCCACCAATAACAAACTTCTGCGTATGGTTAACAAACGCCAGATGACCGGGTGCATGGCCGGGAACAAAAAGAATTTCTAATGCTGAATTACCGAATCTGATAATATCTCCTTCATCAATAAAGCCATCGGCCTCCACTGGTTCGTAACCTTTGATACCCCATACTCTGCAACGGTTTTCTACATCGCTCAGCACAGGCAATTCCTTTTTATGCATAAGCATTTTTACCCCGTATTTACGTTTTACAAAAGCACTACCGAAAACATGGTCCAGATGGGTATGTGTCTGAAGCAAATGCACGACCTTCAGTTGATTATCAGCAATAAAATCGGCTAACTCTTCCTTTTCGTATTGCGCCAGACAACCCGGGTCTATGATAACGGCTTCTTTGGTTTCATCCCACAATACGTAGGTATTTTCGGCTAAAGGTGAAAATGTAAAATAATGGATATGTATCATTAGGTATTGGAAATTCTAATGGCAAAGGTAGGAAGATTCATGGTGTATTGATAGTGTTTTTAGAAGAAAAGGGGGAGGTCTGGTTATTTTGCGGAGAATAAGAAAGCTAATCTCCTCAAAATATGCGGAGATTAGCAAACTAAAAGTTCATCTATTTCCTCACCACCCGATAAGTCAAATGCGTAACAAGCGGTGAATTAACAACCTCAATCACTTCAAAAGAGAATTTATCTCTGTTAATCCCCTCAAAAAGTCTAATGCCATTAGTCAGCATAATAGGTACGATATGAATCGTAAATTCATCAACCAAACCCGCATTAAGGTATTGCTGAATGGTATTGGCTCCACCCGTAATCCTTACATCTTTTTCTCCGGCAGCAGCTTTGGCTTTTTCTAATACGGTTTCGATGCTTTCATTGGTAAAATAAAAGATTGTGCCGCCTGGTCGGGTCCAGGGTTCACGTGGTGTATTCGATAATACATAAACGGGCGTATTGAAAGGCGCTTCTTCAGGCCAGTTTGCCTCGCCCTCTTCAAACATTCTTTTACCAAGTATATTCGCGCCTATTCTGTCGAATAGTTTTTCCAGAATTTTATTATCTATCGAATCCTTTTCACCTTCTCCCATGTTCAGGTGTTTCAGAAAAGCCTCCTGCTTGAACATCCATTGGTGCAGGTCAAGGCCTTTATCTCCTAATGGGTTTTGTGGTCCACGGTTTTCTCCGGCCATATATCCGTCCAGCGATATGGCAACACTGAAAAATACTTTTCCCATCTGTGCTTATTGTTTCTCCAGATACTCCTTCAACCCGGTATTTACAATATATGTCCAGCCTTCAACAAAGTTTCCTTTGGCAAAATCTTTATTTGAGGCATCAAAGGTTTCAATACCTTCATGTGTTAATACCAGTCTGGTTTTATCTCCTTCCGGAAACAGTTCAAAACTCACCAATGTATCTCCCACATAGCCATCATATCGCCAGCTATAGGCCAGCTTCCTTTCCGGAATTACTTCTTTTATTACGCATACATGCAGGTATTGAATCCCATCTTCAGGCCCACCGTAAAACCTGAATTCAAAACCTACTTCGGCTTTAAACTCTTCAAAATCAAAATACCATTGTTTAATCTGTGCATTTTCAGTGAGAGCCGCCCATACTTTATGAACCGGGGAATCAAATACACGTTCGATTTTAATAGCTTGATTATCCATTTTCGTGTGCTGTTTTATGAATAGAAAAACTGTTGTTTAATTATCCTGATTTTGTTTTAAGAAGCTATCCAGTGCATCCAGTTTATTTGTCCAGAATTTACGATACTGGTCTGCCCAAACCGATACTTCATTCAGTTTGTCGAGTTTTGCCTCGCAATACCTTTCACGACCTTCCTGTCTGATGATAATCAGTCCACATTCAGTCAGAATTTTTATATGCTTTGAAATAGCCGGGCGGCTTATATCAAATTTTTCGGCCACTGCATTCAGATTCATTGGCTGGCTGGCAATCAAACCAATAATATTTCTTCTTGTGGGGTCGGCTATTGCCTGAAAAACATCTCTTCTCATCTCTATCATTAATTATGTAACCAATCAGTTACAAATATATATGTAACAATTCGGTTACACAATTATTCGCAATAAATTATTTGCCACGATGTACACTAAGTAACACGATGTTTCACAATATGAAGGAGAAATCTGATATGAACTATCAGCTATCGGTAGAACTTGTCTGAGAGGTATTCTTACGCTGTAGTTGATGAATAAAATAAACCAGATAAATAGCTACCAGATTAAACTCTACTCTAGCCGCATCTTTATTGCCATTTATGAAAAGTTCAAGTTTGGAGATGGCAAAATTAAAAGTGAAACTAAAGCCATTTTCTAAATTAATACCCGGAGAAAGCATGATTCCGGCTACATATTCGAAAGTAAAACCACTAAAAATTACACCGAATATCTGTAAAACCTGATTGATTTTTGAAAGTGTCAGGCCAGTTTCTGTTCGTTTTTCCAGAAGCAGCCACCCACAGAAAATAGAAAAGCCGAAGAAAATGACCATTAATAGCAACGATAAAATACTTAGGCCTTGCACAGGAAAGGTAGTGGCTATCAGCCAGATTAAAAAGATAATGCCAATAGCTCCACCGACTATCTGATAATATGCCAGAAAGGCTATTCTTGATGAGTGATCGCTTGTTTCTTTCATAAGTTGTGTGAATATCAGAATTTAAGTAACTATACTTCTTTCATTACTATAACTCTTAAACTGCTCTTCTGTTACAATTTTCCATAAACGCTCTACGCAATCAACCAGTTCAGTAAAGGTATTGTATAATGGAGCAATGCCTAATCTGATATTATCAGGTGGGCGAAAATCAGGAATAATAATTTTTGAACCATCATGGTGCTTAATCATAGCCTGACTTATCCTGTAGCCTTCTGCATGGCTGATGGAAATATGTGAACCTCGTTGCCTGACATCCATCGGAGAAGCAATAGTAAAGCCCAGAGGTACTAATAGTTGCTGTATCAACTCAATCAGAAATTCACCTTGTTGCACGCTCTTTGCGCGTAATCTTTCTATACCTGCTTCTAAAGTAATATCCAAACCTGACTGGATAGCTGCTAATGATAAAACAGATGGAGTACCCACAGCAAAGCGCTGGATAGTATCTGCGGGTTGATAATCAAGACTAAAATCAAAAGGTGCCTGATGGCTGAACCATGCCCAAACAGGGTTTGAAAGGCGTTTCTGCAAATCTTTACGAACATATAAAAACGCAGGTGCTCCCGGCCCGCCGTTGAGATATTTATAAGTACAACCCACAGCCATATCTGCGCCAGAGTCATTCAGATGAACTGGTACAGAACCTACAGAATGGCTCAGATCCCATATAACCGATGCGTTTTTCTGATGCGCCAGGGCATTGATTCTCGCCATATTATACATGAAAGCACTTTTGAATACCACATGGCTTAATACAGCCAGAGAAGTATTATCATCAATTGCGTCTTCAAACTGCTTTTCAGCAACAGTAATGCCATCACGACTTTCTATTATACTTAATGTATGGTCTTTGAATTGCTGCTGAATCAACCCCTGTAAGATGTATAAATCAGTCGGGAAGTTCAGATTATCAGAAATAATTTTCTTTTTAGATTCATTCAGGCTTAAAGCCGCAAAAGCCAGTTTATAAAGATTGAGTGAGGTTGAATCTCCCACAAATATTTCATCTGCCTGCGCTCCTACTATTTGCGCAATCTTAGCCGCTGTTTTTTGAGGCAGGTCTATCCAGTGATTGTTCCAACTACGAATCAGCCCTTTACCCCACTGGTTAAGTACCAGGTTATTGGTCTGCTCAATGGTTTTCTTTGGCAATTTCCCTAATGAATTACCATCAAGATAAATTGTATCCGGCTCATTCACAAAGGCATCTTTGAATCTGGCTAATTCGTCTTTTTTATCCAGTTCAAAGGCTATTTGATACAGTTCGTTAATCATAACTATTTAGAGGTCTATGCGGGTGGAATGGTGATTAACTATTTTCGGAGTTTTCTTTTCCCTCAAAATCAGTCTGAGAGTATGTTTAAAAATTAAATTTGTCGTTTTTCATAATCGGTTGAGAATTATTTGGCAGTTAGCCCACAAAATCCACGCTTCAGCACTTTTCGTAGTTTTTTCATAGTCTTTTGAGTGTCTACGGAAAAAGTTTAGCCACCCAAAAGT
>CALRLN020000230.1:0-8363 GCA_943368675.1 Chitinophaga pinensis
ATACTCTACCACAAACCTGATGTCATCTACATCACCATGATGGTAAAATCTTGGAAGCCGGTTCATTTCTCCGCTGCAACTCCGGCAATTCCAACCCAGACCATCATAGCCATTTTCATTAAATTTCTTTATCATGCCTGTTACATAATGCCGGGTCGAGTCTCCCTCCAGACCATGTGTAACAATTATCAGTTTTTTACACGATTGATTGCCCGCATAAGACCAGTCAAGGTCCAGGAAATCGCTATCAGCCAATTCTACTCTCTCACGCTGATAAGTAACCGGGATTTTTCTGAAAAGACTTGGATAAATGGTTTGAATGTGGGCATTAAACTGCCATCTGGGTGGGCGGTAGTCGGTATTTACTGGTAAAACTGGCATAGCACTATTAAATTTTTGTCAGGCAAATGAGCCTTAGCGGGTCATAACATACTCTATTAACAGCATTTTTATCAAATCCATTTCTTTCTTTTAAAGAAAAATAAAACCAAAGTAGAAGAGAAAATCATCAATATTATGGCAAGCCAGAACCCAAATGGATGCGTTGAAGACGGAATCACCTGATAATTCATACCAAAAATACCAGCAATGAGCGTTGGCGGCAGGAATATGATGGTAACGACCGTAAAAATCTTGATGATTTCATTTTGTTCAAGATTAATAAGCCCCATAAATGTATCCTGCAAATACTCTAAGCGCTCAAAATTAAAAGTGGTGTATTCTAATAGCGAAGTAATATCTTTTAATACAATACGTAATCTCTCCTTGCGGTCTTCAGGGAAATAGGCGCTCCTTAAAATCTGAGATAGTACTCTTTGTTTGTCAATAATGCTTTCCCGAATCAGCATTGTATTTTCCTGCAGGTTATTTATTTTTAATAATGAGGCCTGTTTAGGTTTTTTTTCACGACTCAGCGCTTTACTGATGTTCTTAACCTCTTTGGTCATATTCTCCAGCATATCAGCGTCTGACTCAATGCGGGTTTCGAGTAAAAGCAGCAGAATATCAACCCCATCCTTAAATACCTCCTCTCCGAGTTTGATTTTCTTTACTGTATCTGCAAACGACCTTGAATCTCCCTGGCGGTAGGTGAAAAGCACATTATCACGGATCATGAATGAAACCGGATAAAAATGGTAGCCGTCGTGGTCTGACTTCAGGAAGTTGGAATTGGCATTAATCGTATTGTTCTGCTCAAAGTACCTGGCACTGCTCTCAATCTCTACAATTTCCTGCGGTGTCTGAAAACTTATTTCGCACTTGGTTTCTATCCATTCTTCTTCTTCCTGAGAAGCTGACTGTAAATCAACCCACATCAGATTTTTGAGGTGGCCAAGTTCGCGCACATCTGTTTCTTTCTTGACTTGCTTGCCCTCTTTATAAAAAAAACGTACCATATTCAAAAGTTTTATACGTTCAGGAATGATTCCTCATCTAACCTAAAATCAGTTTCTCAATCACTTCCGGAAAATGTTTATGTTCCAGAACCTGTACTTTTGCTGCTATGTCATCGGGGGTATCGCCCTCTACCAATTCGCATTTTGCCTGAAAAATAAGCTCACCTTCGTCATAATTTTCATTAACAAAATGAATGCTTATGCCCGACTCCCTGTCTTTATTGGCATGCACTGCCTCGTGTACAAAATGTCCCCACATTCCTTTACCACCATATTTAGGTAAAAGCGCAGGGTGAATATTAATAATCCGGTTAGGATAGGCTTTAATCAGATTAACAGGAATCAACCACAGAAAACCAGCCAGAATTACCCAGTCAATCTCCTGCTTTTTCAGAATATCGACAATTTTATCGGTTTTAGTAAATGATTGTTTATCAAAAACCAGGATAGGAATGCCAAGTCGCCGACCTCTTTCTATTACTCCGGCTTGTGGGTTATTTGTCAGTAACAATTCAACCTCAATCGATTTATTGTCTTTAAAATAGTCAATAATTTTTTCGGCATTACTCCCCGATCCCGAAGCTAGAATGGCAATACGTTTCATCTTTATCAATAAATAATTCCGGATAAATTCGGCCTCCACTCAAACTTGAAAAGCAATCAAGTGGTGTGACTTTTAGAGTGCGAATCACGGCATTTTTTTCTATAGTTCTTAATTTTAAACTATAAAAAGAACAAGTCTAAAAATTTCAGGGCCAAAGAATGTCCGGAAGAATCCTCAGGCATACACCTACTCATTCTTAATAAGCGTATACCCGAGTTTTACAAAGAATACAGTTTAGGTCCAAGCTTTTAAGATAGAAATCTCATAGACCTGTTTATTTTAAAGTATATCTTAAGCTTTTCAGAGTAGTTTAACTACATAAATTTATTAGGGTCAATGAGTCGAAGGAGACTGAAGATACATAGCCTCTATTCTTTCTTCCCCTTGGTATTCCCTTTAATCACTGCCTGAATAATATCCCACATATCATTAGGAATGGCATTCAGGTGGTTAAATTCCCCGGCACCATTCAACCATTCGCCACCATCTATAGTCACAACTTCACCATTCACATAAGAAGAAAAATCTGACATAAGATAGGCAGCCAGATTCGCTAATTCCTGATGCTCACCTACACGTTTGAGCGGTACATTGCCAAAATCAGAGAATCTTTCTCTTAAATGTTCAGGAAAGGCATCAACCGGAAACAACCTGTCCCATGCACCTTTAGTAGGAAAAGGCCCGGGGGCAATGGCATTGAAGCGGATACCGTATTTCGCCCATTCCACAGCCAGGCTGCGTGTCATAGCAAGCACACCCGATTTGGCCATTGCAGAGGGCACCACAAAAGCAGAGCCTGTCCACGAGTAGGTCGTTACAATGCTTAATACCGTTGCCTTTTGTTTTTGTTCAATCCAATGCTTCCCGAACGCAAGCGTGCAATAATAGCTGCCTTTTAAAACTATATCTACCACTGTATCGATAGCACGATGTGAGAGCCGCTCGGTAGGTGAGATGAAATTACCTGCGGCATTATTCAGCAAGCCATCTACCTTGCCAAATTCGGCAATGGTTTTGTCTTTCATGGCTTCAATGGCACCATAATCACGTACATCGCAGGCTATCGGCAGTATTTTACCGGGTAACGTTTTACCGCCCGTTTCTTTTGTTAACTCATGAGCAGTTTCCTCCAGTACCTGTAATTTACGGCTGGTTATTACTACATTAGCACCCAGTTCAAGAAAATATTTTGTCATAGATTTGCCGAGTCCGGTACCACCACCTGTAACCACAAAGGTTTTGCCTTCCAGGGCACCATCTCTTAGCATCGGTTCATTATAATTCATTATTAATCGGGTTTTGATTGTTGAAGACAATGGTATTATTTCAAGAAAAATCTGACCTGAAATTAAGCATGTAAAGCTAAAATAAAAAAGCCACAGATGAAATACTCATCTGTGGCTTTTTAAGAAATCCTTACCAGATATTAAACCCCGGTTTTAGCTGCTGCTAATTTAACTTCTACAGTAAAATTGTCATAAATTGCTTTGTCACCAATCGTATCAAAGAACGATTTAGAAGCATATTTGCTACCGAATTTTGTGCGGTCAACTTCAAATTTAGCTGATGCACTGGCTGTACCATTTTTATTGATGCTTACAACAGCAGGGAATGTTATTGCTTGGGTAACACCATTGATTGTCAGATTACCTGTAATATCGTAGTTAGCACCTCCTTTTGGCGTAGCTTTTGTGATTTTGAAAGTGGCAGTTGGGTATTTGGCTGCATCGAAGAAATCAGGCGCTTTTAAGTGGCCTACCAATTTAGCATTGTATCCGTCATCTTTTACATCCAATACTTTGATACTGTTAATATCAATCGTGAAATCACCGCCTGTTAACTTATCACCATCAACTACTAAAGCACCATTCTGGATATTGATAGTGCCGTTGTGCTCTCCGGTGATTTTCTTACCTACCCAGTTAAAAGTACTTGTTTGAGTATCCACTTTCAAAGTTTGTGGAGATTTTTTGCCTTTGTCAGCCATTGCTGAAATACTTACTAACCCTGCGATTGCGACTGTGAATAAACTTTTAAAAATTTTCATTTGGTTTTGATACTTTGGTTTAAAAAATAATAAATAGAATAATGAAATAAACTCTTTATACTCAGTAGATTAAGTAGGTTATTGGATGATAACTATTTAATCTTCAAAAAAAACATTAATTACTGCCTCGAAGCTTGTCAAGTAAATTACTTAAAGTCTCTGCTTCGTCAGGTGTTAAATTAGAAAAAGAAGATTCCCAGCTTTCCTGTAACACATCAATTTCTTTTAATACATCCAGACCCTTCTGAGTAATTCTAATGTCGCAGGCTCTTCTGTCATCTTTGTTATCGCATCTTGTTACAAGATCTTTCAACAATAGCTTGTCAACAAGACGGGAAGCGTTTGACATCTTATCCAGCATCCGTTCTATGATAGCATTCACAGTAATCGGATTCGGATATTGCCCTCTTAAGATACGTAACACATTATATTGCTGTGCCGTCAGATCAAACGGCTTCAGAATATTCATATGGTCGCTATTCATCCAGTTATTGGTGTATAGAATATTGACCACCAGTTTCTGATACGGACTCTTAAAGGGTTTTTGTTGTTTTATGTCTTTTTCAATCGACATTTTTGTGTAAATAACTAATGAGTTTTTATTATACACTAACAATATATGTTAGTACATATAATACAAGTGTCGATGAAAGATAGTTCCTGAGTCTGAAAAAAAATTATCTGAGAGGTAAAATGCTTGGGGCTGAAATATCAAAATCACGCAGGCGAAGCGGCTGCGTACCATCAAAGGCAAAGCGGAAATCGGAGCTGATATTCGGAATATTCGGATAATACCCCAGGCGTATCTGAAAAGTCTTGAAAGTAAGGTTTTCGTTTCTGAATCTCATACCTATACCATAACCCTGATATAGTTTGCTCGAAAAAAGCGTAACATCACGCAAACTAACCAGCCCGAAATTGGCAAAAGTAAAATAAGCAATGCGAAACCCAATGAGGCTTTTCTTTGAAAACAATACAGACTCAAACCCAAGGGTAAGGCGTTTATCTCCAATCAATGAATTACTGTTTACACCGATAATTCCATCCTGTCCGCTAATATTCAGATAATCGACAGGGTCACGATTGATACCATAAGTAAAGCCCAGGTTAATAAAGTTTCTGGTCTGAGCCCTCCCAAATTTCATCAAAGGGCTGAAATAATAGCCCTGCAGGCCAAGCACACCCTGTTGCGCTTCTTTTCCTTTGAGGTAAGTGCCTGCGCTGGCCAGATAATACAAATAGCCCTTTTCTTTTGCCAGATAGGTGCCGTTGGCATATTGCAATCCGGCGTAGTTTCTTGCGCCAAATTCGGTTTGCTCTCTTCCAAAGGTAAACGACAATAAACTACCTGTCGGAACGTCCTCCGTTCTTCCGAAACCATAAATCAGAATATCTCTTTTATAATATCTTGCCGAGTATCCTATACTACCCAGAATGGTGGTTCTGTCCCAATAGATTTTATTTGTATCGGCTCTTACTTCGGGTCTTGTTCTGTATTCATAGCTGCTTCTGCGTGCAGCGACAACAAATCTTTGATTAGCGCTGAATCCTTTTAATTTGAATGCGTGGCCATACCAGATATCTGAATAATAATAGCCGGTCTGATACACCAGTTCTTTGTCAAGAATATCAATACCAAGTTTTTTGTATTCCCTTATTTTATAATAACCTAGTTCAAGCGCTCCTGCACTTTTTGTTTCAACAGTCAAAAAGGGTCGGAAAGCCCTGACAGAAAACTGAGTCAGATCTCTTTCATAAATTGCGCTTATCTGCCCGGTAATAAAAGTCTTGCCTATATACGGCACAGTATATACACTTCTTGCGCCAAAACGCTGGTAGGGGTCATCTTTTCGCCAGATTATTTTATTGAGAAATGAATGCCCGTTACCCTGAAAATTCCTTTCCTCAATTCCAAACTTAAAATCTTTGAGGCTACCTGCTGCCACATCAAAGTTTACAGACCATACATCCTGCACCAGAATCAGCACATCAACAAGCCACGTGCTTCCTTTTCGTTCACTCAGTATAATGCGGGCATCATGAATAACAGGGTTGGCCCTTAACAAACGCTCGGTATCTCTGAATGACTGCGGATTAACCTTATCGCCTTCGCTGAATAATAAAAAAGATTTACGGATTACCTTCTCACGGGTATTGTGATGGAAGCTCTTACTGGCAAAACGCTCAAAGCGATTGCCGCGACGGGTAGTATCATTAACGCTTTGCCCGAATATATCTAATTGCCGGATGGTAATTTTGCCAATTATTTTTCCTTCATAAGGCGCAAACGGATTGGCTTCTAATTTATTGATTTCATTTTTTAATACGTTTGTATTATATACATCTCTGAAAAGAAAACCATACACCTGCCTTCCTAATCTGCTTTTACCCATACTGGTTTTTAATCTCGTATACATCACACTGTCTTTGGCAGACTTGTCGCTGTCAAATTTTTCATAGTCAGGGTTTTGTCCGAAAGTAAAATGCGATAGCAGTAAAAATATAAAAGCCCAATTCTTCATGCCGAAAAGATACGATTTTTTAATAAAATCGCAACGATAATTTGTTCTATTAACAAGCGTATTAACAAAGGTATTTTGGTTCAATAAATATAACTATAAGCGCAATATCTGCCTGATTGTTTATAAATAAATGCAAAAAAAGCGGATACCAGTGTTTACCGGTACCCGCTTGAGGTTTGTTTGTACTAAAATTTACTTTTTGAGTTACTCAGACCTGACTATAGTAATAGGTACACAGACTTTTGGCGGACAGCTTGAACAGCTTGCAGGAGGACTAATTGTGCTGTTTAATGCGCAACCGTTGGTAGTATCGGTTATTAACAGGGTTTTGCTACCGCTGCTTATAAGCCCTGCAGGAATAGCTGTGCTGGGTGAGCCATAAGTAAAGGTTCCACTTACGGCAGACCCATTAAGCGTTACGGAATAGGTACTACCACTACCGCCTGTAGGATTTAAAGTAATAGTAAAAGTATCGTCTGCTGAATCTCCGGTTGTGCCAGCGTTATTACAAATGGCTAAGGCATTAGCCGATAAAGGCGCAGGGTTGGCTGTAACCGTGACTGTATCTGAGTTAGTACACCCATCAATACTTGTAATCGTGACAGTATAGTTGGTAGTTAAAGTAGGAGAAACGCTGATTGTTGAAGTAGTTGCCCCTGTATTCCAGAGCAATGTACCTGTTCCAGTAGCAGTAAGGGTTGTAGTAGTTCCGGCACATGCTGTTACGTTTGTTCCTGCACTGATACTTGGTAAGGCATTTACATCAATGATTATCGGACAGCAGTTTCCGGAAAGACAACCACTCGATGAAGTGAAATTAACTGTATAATTACCGCTTTGGGTTACGATCAACGTATCATTGGTTGCTCCTCCGATCAGCACATCATCTCTGTACCATTGGTAAGACCCCGCCGTTGGAGCAATAAGTGTAATCGATTGTCCCTGGCATATTTCCACCGGAACAGTTACACAGGCACTAGCAATATTATCCTGCACCGAAGCATTATCTGTGTCGGTTTCATTAGAGGCAGTAATTTGTGCAATGTTAGATACCACACCTACCGTATCCACGCGGGCTGTAATCGTCATGGCAAGGCTGTTGGTCGTTCCGCCCAGGGCACTGCCAATTGTCCATATGCCAGTACCTGGTGTGTAAAAAGTTCCTGTAGGTGCACTGTGACTTAAGTAAGTGAGGCCTGCCGGAAGTATATCGGTTACCTTCACACCTGTGGCATTTTGAGTGGTGTTGTCACGTGTGGTTGTAATAGTAAAAATAACGGTTCCTCCTTCAACAGGGGTCGAATTATTGACTGATTTGGCAAGCGATAAATCTATGGCATTTGTATCGCAACCATCAGGCGTGCCGTCACCATCGGTATCAAGCAAATCATTACCAGATGAGCATTTGTCCATGCAATCAGGTACGCCGTCATTATCAGTATCCAGTTTTACAAATGCATAGTATATATTATAGGTTGTTAATAGCGTAACACCGCTGATAGTTATCTTTATCTGATTAAAAGGGAGGTTTGTTTTAAATCCTACCTGATACGCCGGAGAAGAACCCTGAAGTGCCATTGCTGAAACAAGCGAAGAGCCTGATACTGTTTGCTGCACTGCCCCGTTATTGAGAGTAGTGATAGTAACGCCACCTAACAGACTCAAACCCAATAGAGTAGAGCCCTCCTGCATCACAAACCCGGCAAATGTACCCGCTGGATATAGTGTAGCAGCATTTACCTGAATCGAACGTGCACATCCGAGACTAGCGGTGAAATTGATGGTGGCAAAAT
>CALRLN020000231.1:0-8327 GCA_943368675.1 Chitinophaga pinensis
GCTCACAGAGTCTGTACTTACCTTAATTTATTCTGTTGCTATTGGATTGAGTACAGCAGCTACAGCCATAGTAGCACGCCGTGTAGGTGAGGGTAACAAAAAAGCAGCCGGGTTAGCCCTGGCACAGGTAATTCTGGTCTCGCTGGTTTTTGGAATTGCGGTAGGCATAACAGGCTATGTTTTTGCCGAAGATATTTTACGTTTAATGGGTGGGGACCAGCATTTAATTGATAAGGGCGCTAATTTTACCCGTATTATATTTGCCAGTAGTCCGTCTATTATTTTGTTATATACTCTTAGCGGCGCTTTACGTGGCGCAGGCGATGCATCCACAGCTATGAGGTCAATTATTCTGGCTAATTTCATTAATATCGGCATGGACTTTATACTTATTCCCATAATGGGTCTGGGGGTAGAAGGGGCGGCCATCGCTACAACTATCGGGCGTACCATTGGGGTTATTTATCAGCTATATGCGATACTCCGTGGGAATGGCAATATGCAGATTGAGAAGAGTCAGTTTACACCTGACAGGGAGGTACTCAAAAGCCTTATTAATATTTCGGCAGGTGGTACCGGACAATTCCTGATTCAATCAGCAAGCTGGATTTTCCTGACCCGTATCCTCTCAAGTTTCGGAAGTGATGTAGTGGCCGGATATACCATTGCAATCAGAATTATTGTATTCACTATTCTGCCGTCGTGGGGTATGTCAAATGCAGCTTCAACGCTGGTAGGGCAGAACCTGGGAGCCGGAAAACCTGAACGGGCAGAGGCATCAGTCTGGCGGGTTGCGCTTTATAACATGATTTTCTTAGTATTCATCGGCATCATATTCTCGGTTTTTGCCAGAGAATTTATCGGTATCTTTAATGATAATCCTAAAGTAATAGATGTGGGTGTATTGTGTTTACAGATTATTTGCCTGGGCTATATTTTCTTTGGCTATGGTATGGTAATCGGGCAGGCATTAAACGGAGCAGGCGATACCAGAACACCAACTATTATGAACCTTATCTGTTTCTGGGCTCTCGAGATACCATTGGCTTATTTGTTTGCAAAGGTAATGAATTGGGGGCCATCGGGTGTTTTCTGGTCAATTGCTATTGCGGAGTCTATTCTGGCGGTCATTGCCATCTTTGTATTCAGAAGAGGAAAGTGGAAAACCAAGCAGGTGTAAAAATATAGCGGCTGTCTCTTGTGAAAGTAGGAGACAGCCGCTTAATAAGGAAAATCAGTTATTTACTTCTTCAAAAGTTGTCCACGGATTTCACCTGAAGGAGATTTAGAAGAGTGGATATTTACGTAATACATGCCATTCATTAAATCTGTCTCCTGCTCTGTTGTCAGTGCTGCGGTTGAAGCGCTAAAAGGTGAAGTAAAAGTTTGTCCGAAATTAATCACAACAGGCCCCGTTACACCCATAGCAGCCTTGTGGATATGCCATGCAGTTGGTGTAATACCTGTATAGTTGATAGTATAAGTCAGAATCTTAGTGTTTTTGTTATAAGTAGCATCAAAAGTCCCTGTAGCATTTGTAGTTACTGCCGGAACTTCTTCGGAGCCTTTCAAAGTGGCACCAAATTTCACTTCGTTAGAGTCTACCTCATCTTTTTTACATGAAGCAACAAACATAATTGAAAGAATAGAAACAATTGCAAGGATTTTTTTCATGAATAGTATACGTTTTTGATTGATTAATACATTCATTACGCATGTTTGGTTGAGTGGGTTGCGTAGGCGTATAAAAAATGCATTAAATATCTGCAAAGTGTTTTTAGTATTTATTCTTAGTATTATCCTCACATCTTTCCGAACTTTGCAGCTTTTAAAATTGTAGTATTTAGAAACTCTTAAAAAAGAGTTGTGTGAGCCTCAATGAAGAATTATCTCAGATTACTTTCGTATGCCAGACCTCTGGGACATTTCGTTGCCCCTTTCCTTATTACGTCTTTGTTAGCAAGTATTTTTGGTGTGCTTAATTTTACCTTGTTAATTCCTCTTCTGAAAGTCCTGTTTAATCAGGTAGATGCAAAGCAATTGGGCGAGATGCTGAAACCGACTTCAGGTTTCGACCCAATCAAAGAGTTTAATTTTTACTTTGCTAAATTTTTGAGTGAGTATGGCAAACTTGGTGCATTAAAGTTTGTATGTGTAGTGCTGGCTGTTTCGATTATCCTTTCTAATGTATTTAAATATATCAGTGTCAGGCTTTTAGAGAGTTTCAAGTCTAATATGGTAGCCAATCTGCGTCAGGCTGTATTCGAAAAAGCTGTTCATCTGCATCTGGGTTTTTTCAGTAATGAACGCAAAGGCAATCTGATTTCCAGAATAGTGACAGATGTGCAGGAGGTTGAAAACTCTATTGCCAATACTTTTTCAGCAGCTACTAAAGAGGTATTTCTGTTTCTGTCTTATATCTACGTGCTATTTGCTATTTCATGGAATCTTACCCTTTTCGCCTTGCTGGTTATTCCTGTATCAGGTATTTTTATTTCAGGCTTAGTGAAAAAAATGAGGCATAATGCAGGTGAAGGACAACAGCGGCTAAGCAATTTAATCAGTCTGATGGACGAAGTGTTTGGCGGTATGCGGGTAGTAAAAGGATTTGTGGCTGAAAGTTTTGTGACAGACAAATTCAGAGAAGAAAATCAGGCCTATCGTAAATCTATATTTAATCTTGCTTCCAGGCGCGAAATGGCTTCTCCTTTTTCGGAGATTATGGGCGTATTTGTTGTGATTGGTATACTCCTATACGGAGGCTCGTTAATCCTTTCCAATCAATCAAGCCTGGAAGCAGCCGAATTTATCACTTATATAGGGATTTTTTCACAGGTTATGCGCCCGGCAAAAGATATTTCCAACGCATTTAGTTCAGCACAAAGGGGCCTGGCATCAGGCGAAAGAGTATTAAATCTGATAGACAGTGAATCTTTAATCAAAGATTCGGCTGATGCCGTAAGGATAAAAGATTTTCAGAGAGAAGTAGAGTTTAAAGGAGTGAGTTTTTCTTATGACAATTCGATTCAGGTACTAAAGGATATTAATTTCGTACTCGCTAAAGGAAAAACCATAGCCTTGGTGGGTTCATCAGGAGGAGGGAAGTCTACCATTGCTGACCTTGTTCCGAGATTTTACGACCCGACTGAGGGTGAAATCTTGATAGATGGTATTAATCTTAAGAAAGTTTCTCAACAATCACTCCGCGACTTAATGGGGATTGTAACACAGGAAGCTGTTCTCTTTAATGATACTATTTTTAACAATATAGCTTTCGGGAAAAAGGTGTCTGAAGCAGAAGTAATACAGGCAGCAAAAATCGCCAATGCCCATGATTTTATAATGCAACAGTCGGATGGTTATGAGACCATTATCGGTGACAGAGGAACGAAACTTTCGGGGGGGCAGCGTCAGCGGCTATCTATTGCCAGAGCTATTTTGCAAAATCCACCTATTCTGATATTAGACGAAGCCACCTCGGCTTTGGATACAGAATCTGAGAAGCTGGTTCAGGATGCCCTGACTAACCTGATGCGCAACCGGACTACTCTGGTAATTGCGCATCGTCTGAGTACTATTCAAAGTGCTGACCAGATTTTAGTGATTCATAAGGGAGGCATGATTGAGCGTGGTACTCACGAAGATTTATTGAAAATTCAGGATGGATTTTATAAGAAACTAAGTTTGATGCAGACCCTGTAAGATATGATCCGGAAAGATGTTCATGTAAAAGCTGCTAATTTCTGTGCCTATCAGGAACGTACCCAGGCAGAAGTGCGGGAAAGACTACAAAAGTGGGGCGTAGAAGGAGATGAAGCCGATGAAATTATAGTGTATCTGATAGAAGACAATTACCTGAACGAAGGACGTTTTGCTAAAATATTTGCCGGAAGTAAGTTCCGGGTAAAAAGCTGGGGGCGACAAAAGATTTTATATGAATTAAAAGCCCGTAAATTATCAGAACATTCAATCAGAGAAGGCCTGGCAGAAATTGACGATGAAGATTATTTTGAAAAGCTAAAGACCCTCATTGAAAAGAAAAAGCGGGAACTACGCACTGAAAAACAGCCCATGATTCTGAAACAGAAGTTAGCCCGATATGCCATGAGCAAGGGCTTTGAAGGTGATCTTGTGTGGGATATTATTAATAAACTACCAAAATAATAAAGCCAGCCTCTTGAAAAGCTGGCTTTATTATTTGTCTTATAAGTCGTTCTTATTGTTTTGTTAAAACAATTCTGGTTGTTGTAGTTACACCGCCAGTAGTTTCAGATTCAGTCCATGACATCTGGTTGCTGCCAGTGAAGCTGATTTTAATAGATGATTGTGTACCATCGCTTTCAGTAAGAATAAGTTGGTCTCCTTTTATCTCGTATTTAGATGAGGTAATATCACCTACAAAATCATCTGCAGTAGACTGGCAAGCCGCCGGAATAGTCCCTGTAACGGTATTATTTGAATTAAAGGTAATAACTATATCTTTAAAACATGGTAAAAAAGCAACCAGAATCGGAAACTGGTCTTCTTCAGCTGCATTGCCTTCTTTTATATAAAGGTTGGTGAATTTCCAGCTACCTACTATCTGGCCAGAGGGTGTGGCATCATCTCCATCTTTTTTTGAACAGTTCATCACTGTTAATGCTAATGAAGATAAGGCAAGCAATACGGTAAATTTGCGGATTACAGAAGAAAATTTCATGAAAATTGTCTTTGGATTAAAAAAATGTTAAACTGCCACGAATATACAGGTATATGAGTGTACAGCAAGAAAGTTTTTTATAAAAATGGTTTAATTATTTATCTAGCGGTCGTCAGGTATGTTGTTGGTCTCACTGGTATTTTCTTCCGTTTCGTTCATAATTTCTTGTTGGTCTTCTAAATTACTCTTCTATTTGTAACCCTGAACGGTAAGCAAAACTCGTTCTTTATTTCTATTAGACACGTAAATCGTATCATTGACATCAAAACATGAAAAAGATTATCATTTTTCTTTTTAGCACTACAGCGTTTCTGATTTCCTGCAATAAAGGCAAAGACCAGGCTACCAACCCTCAATATACTTCTCTGACCGAAGCGGTATATGCTTCCGGAAATATATATCCTAAAAATGAGTATAAGCTGACTGCCAATGCAGATGGCTTTCTGGTACGGCAGACCGCATTTGAAGGAGACCTGGTTACTAAAAACCAATTGATTTTTCAGCTGGAAAGTATATCTCAGGATGCACGCCTGGAGGCGTCGGGTAATATTCTGCATCAGGCAGAATCGAATTACGGCGAAAACTCACCCGTGCTGGCAGAACTTAACTCACAGTTGCGCAATGCACGTACCAAACTCAGCAATGATTCTGTCAATTTTAATCGCTATAAAGAACTATATGACCGCAACGCTACCACACGGATAGAATACGAGCGTGCGGAGCTGGCTTATCAGACTTCAAAAAATGATGTGATTGCCCGACAAAAGGCATTACAAAAAACCAGGAGCCAGTTGTATGTAGATTTGCAGAATTCTCAATCAAATTTCCGTGTCAATGCACGTGAGGGAGATAATTTCAGAATCAAGAGCTTTGAAGCAGGGAAAATTTATGAGATTTACAAAAAACAGGGTGAATTAGTAAGAAGAGGCGAACAGATAGCGCTGATAGGTGATGCGAATGAGATTTACGCTCAACTAGCCATTGACGAAAGCGATTTTGTAAAAGTAAAAATCGGACAGGAAGTACTGGTGAAAATTGATGTATATAAAGACAAGGTATTTAAAGCTAAAGTAACTAAGGTATATCCGAAGCTGAATAAAGCCGACCAGACTTTCAGAGTAGATGCCGAATTTATGGAAGATAAGCCCAATGCTTATTATGGGATGACACTGGAAGCAAACATTATTATTTCGCAGAATGCAAGGGTGTTAACTATTCCTAAAAACTATCTGGTAGGGAACGATTCAGTCTGGATAGAAGAGAATGGAGATAAAAAGAAAATCAGGATTGTGAAAGGTGTCGAAAACCTTGATCTGGTTGAAGTAAAAGGCGGAATCACTGAGAAATCGCTTATTGTGAGAGGAAACTAAGCATAGCTGCTATTTAATATTAATCAGATGAACATTCGAATATCTCTTCAAATAGCAAAAACGCATTTGCTTACCAAAAAAAGGCAGACATTGATAGCTATGCTTGGTGTAACCTTTGGTATTGCCATGTTTATAGTTATGATTTCATTTATCAAAGGCGTTAATAAATTTCTGGAAGATTCTGCCCTTGATGCTACACCTCATGTAAGAATCTATAAAGAAATTACGAGTAATCATCCAAGCCTGATAGATGAAATGAACCCCGGTGCTTTTAATGTGATTCACCACCAGTTACCTAAAAATGAACTGGCCAACATTAAAAACGGGCTCCAGATAGTTGCCAATATTGAAAAGGATCCTTCTGTGCTGGGAGTTTCGCCTCAGATAGGCTCGCAGGTTTTTTTTAACAAAGGGCCGATACCTGTAGCAGGCCAGATTGCCGGGGTAGATATACTGAAAGAAGATAAACTCTATAGCATTAAAAGACGGATTAAGTCGGGTAATATGGAGGCATTATTATCAAACCCAAATGGTATTTTAATGGGGAGCATACTAGCCCGGAACCTGAATGTGAAGGTAGGAGACAAACTGACCATTACTACACCTACTGGAAACCTGAAACTCGTAAAAGTAGTGGGTATCTATGGTTTTGGTATTCAGACAGTTGATGGGGTACGGTGCTATGCCAATATGTCGATGGTACAGGAGATTCTGCAAAAGGATAAAAGCTATGTAACAGATATTCATATAAAAATGAAAGACTCTCAGGAAGCTATTGATTTCGCAAAAGTACTGAAAAATCAATATGGGTATGAAACCCAGGACTGGGCAGAGGCCAATTCAGCTTTTATGACCGGGGATAAGATACGTAATGCAATGGTTGTTATTGTATCGTTTACTCTGTTAATTGTAGCAGGTTTTGGTATCTATAATATCATGAATATGAATGTGATTAATAAGATGAAAGACATTGCCATACTAAAGGCTACTGGTTTTGGAGGTAAAGATATTGTAGCGGTTTTTCTGATTCAATCCATAATTATTGGTGTATTGGGGGCTTGCCTGGGGCTTTTGATGGGTTTTTCCTTAAGTTATTTATTGTCTGTTACACCTTTTGATGCCGGTGATTTTCTTGACGTAAAAACCTTTCCTGTCATTTTCAATATCAAGTATTATATCATGGGGCTGGCATTCGGGGTAATTACTACGATTCTGGCCGGATATATGCCTGCCCGAAAAGCATCTAAAATAGATCCGGTGGCGATATTAAGAGGATAATGCTTTAAATAAAATTTCTCCTCCTGGAAACAAGAAAGAGGGAAAACTTTTCTAACGAATCAAAATGAAAGTCTTATCAGCAAATCATATAAATAAATATTTCTATGAACCGGAAAAATTTCAGGTTCTGAAAAACATCTCTTTTGAAGTTAATAAAGGAGAATTCCTCTCTTTAGTCGGAAAATCAGGTTGTGGGAAATCCACCTTATTGTATATACTCTCGACAATGGATACAGACTACGAGGGTATTTTGGAAATGAACGGAGAAAAGCTTACAGGTAAAACACAGGATCAACTGGCGGCATTCCGGAACGAGCATTTAGGATTTGTTTTTCAGTTTCACTTTTTGTTGCCCGAATTCACCGTTTTGCAGAATGTGATGCTCCCTGCATTGAAATTAGGTAAGTATTCGGCCAAAGAAGTTGAAGAAAGAGCTTATCAGAAACTCAAACTGGTAGATATGGAAGGCCATGCCCGCAAACAATCTTCCAAACTCTCAGGTGGACAGCAACAAAGAGTAGCCATAGCCCGTGCCCTCATTAATGACCCCACAATTATTATGGGAGATGAACCAACCGGAAACCTTGATAAGAAAAACTCAGATATAGTGTTTAATATCTTCAAACAGATTGCTCACGAAAATCACCAGACTATTATTACAGTAACCCACGACCCTGACTTTGCCAAAGGGAGTGATAGAATAATAGAAATGTCAGACGGACAGATAATTAAGAATTGATGGAAAGGAAAAATAAAATAGCAGCCGCAATCGTATTTGGAGTTGTTTGTATTTCAACTTTCTTCAGATGGTATGTCTTCGAAGTTGACAATAAAACAAATTTGATTCTTGCTGGTATTTCAACCTGCGTTTTGACTTGCACAATTATTTTCTTTCGTAGACTCTACTCTTACTTTGATAAAGTATTACCCTATGATTCAGGTATCGTTAAACGTCTTGTTTTGCAGATACTGATAACATT
>CALRLN020000232.1:0-8278 GCA_943368675.1 Chitinophaga pinensis
GTCAATTCAGAGGTGTGAAGAACATCCCTTTCTTTTTGTACAGACTTACCCAAATCTATGCTTAATAGTACTCGCCCCACAGGTTTTAAGCTTGATCCCCTCTATTTCATTAGTAATGAAATTTGTCCAAAAACAAAAAAGCACTCGAATTGAGTGCTTTTTGCGGTCCGGACGGGGCTCGAACCCGCGACCCCCTGCGTGACAGGCAGGTATTCTAACCAACTGAACTACCGAACCGTATTTTAAAATTGTTCCCTACGTTGCTGAAACTTTATTTCCCTCATCGTTTGGGACTGCAAAGGTAGGGAGATTATATTTGCATGTCAAGACCTAAATCAAAAAAAATATGAAAATTTCTAAACCTACCGAAAAAGAATACAATGTCCATTCGCCTCAAAATAGTTATATTCAGGCAGTTACATTGCCAAATGCGCTTCAGGCAATGGCAGAAAATATTTTTATTGTGGAAAACTTTTTCAAATCCCTTCCTGCAGAAAAGCACTTTTATCGCTACGCAGAAGGGAAATGGACACCTATAGAGGTTCTGGGGCACCTGATAGACACCGAAAGAATCCTGGCTTACAGGGCCATGTGTATTGCGCGTAACGAAAAACAATCACTGCCCGGTTTTGATGAGGCCAATTATGTCGCAGCTACCGACTTTAATAAAAAAAGTCTGAGAAGTTTGCTGCTGCAATATAAAGCCCAGAGAAAATCTACTATCTTGTTGTTCAAATCATTTAGTCAGCATGAATTGTCTCGCCTGGGTTTAGCCAATAACTGGCCTACAAGCGCACGAGCCATTGCCTGGATTATTCCCGGACATGAATTGCACCACCTGAATATTCTGAAAGAACGCTATCTGTAGAATCATACCATGAAAAAAACTTATTTATTTCTTCTGCTAATCTCGGGGGTCAATGCATTCGCACAAAAAATAAGTCCCACAGAGAAAAAGGTTATTGAACATGTAAGAACCAATATGACTACAACCGAAAAGCTATTAGAGCAGGTAGTGAATATCAATAGCGGCACACTCAATCACGAAGGTGTAAAGCAGGTCGGACAGATTTTCCGCAAAGAGTTTGAAGACATGGGTTTTACAACTGATTGGGTGTCTTTACCTGATTCGCTTAATCGGGCAGGGCATCTGGTGGCTTATCGTAAAGGGAAGAAAGGCAAAAAACTTTTTCTTATAGGCCACTTAGACACGGTCTTTGAAAAATCAATGCCATTTACTCCCTTTACTCGTCTAAATGATTCTACTGCCACCGGGCAGGGCGTTAACGACATGAAAGGAGGCGATGTAATGATTATAGCCGCACTTAAAGCCCTTCATGCACAAAAACTTTTAGACGATACGTCTATCACCATCTATTTTACAGGCGATGAAGAAAGTTCGGGCAAACCAACCAGTATCAGCAGAAAAGATTTTATCGACAGGGCAAAACAATCAGACATTGCCCTGGCTTATGAAACTGCCCAGAGTTTCAATATCGCCGCCACAGCCCGACGAGGCTCAAGTGGTTGGGAGTTAACTACCACCGGAAAAACAGGGCATTCGTCTGGTCTGTTTAGTCAGAACATGGGCTATGGTGCTATTTATGAAGCTGCCCGAATACTGGATGAATTCAGAGAAACGCTGAGTAGTGAAAAATACCTGACCTTCAATCCGGGAGTAATTTCCGGTGGCACAGAGGTCAGTTATGACCACGCTACTGCTAAAGGAGAAGCCGTTGGCAAAACAAATATTATCGCTCAGAAAGTAATGGTTACAGGAGATTTACGTTTTATTAGCGAAGCACAAAAAGAAAATGCCAGAGCCAGAATGCGAGAGATTGTGAGCAAACACCTGAATGGAACCAATGCAGAAATCAGCTTTACTGACGGAATCCCTGCTATGGAACCCACCCAGGCTAATGCCGATTTGCTCAAAATACTGAATCAGGTGAGTCTGGATCTGAATATGGGTGAAGTACGTGCCGGAGATCCGGGGTCTCGTGGTGCAGGAGATATTTCGTATATTGCGCAATATGTACCCTGTCTTGATGGTCTTGGCGCTTCGGGTAAGGGTGCTCATGCTCCCGGCGAAACCATTAATCTGAAAGAATTTCCGGCCTTAACCCAACGCACCGCTTTATTAATTTATCGATTGACACAATGAGGATAAGAGATTTAACCGCCTACCTTGAAAAATTAGCCCCCCTGCCCTATCAGGAATCATACGACAATGCAGGGCTGATTGTCGGGAATGCAAACGAAGAAATCACAGGTGTTTTAGTTTGCCTTGATTCTACCGAAGATGTAATAGAAGAAGCCATTCAGCGTGGTTGTAACCTTGTTGTGGCTCACCACCCTATTGTGTTTAAGGGCTTAAAGAAAATAACAGGTAAAAACTATGTAGAGCGCACCATTATTAAAGCTATTAAACACGATGTGGCTATTTATGCCACCCATACCAATCTTGATAATGTGGTAAATGGTGTAAGTTTCAAAATTGCGCAGCTACTGGGTTTAGAGCAGGTAAGGATTTTAGCGCCAAAAGGCGATATGCTGATGAAACTGGTGGTATTTGTTCCGGTTGAGCATACCGGAACGCTCTTGGATGCTCTCTATGCTGCGGGAGCGGGCGAAATCGGTAATTATAGTCAATGTAGTTTCAGAGTGGAGGGCAAGGGTACTTTTAAACCCAATGCCAGGGCAAATCCTGTTATAGGACAATCAGGTGGGCCGATGGAAGAAGTGGATGAAAACCGTGTGGAAGTCATTTTTCCTGCTTATCTTAAAAATCAGGTGCTGGCAGCCATGCGTAAAGGCCATATATATGAAGAAGTGGCTCATTACCTCACTCCTCTCAGCAATCACAATCAGGAGGTAGGCTCTGGAGCAGTTGGCATATTACCACAAGAAATGACCGAAACAGATTTTCTGGCTTTTTTAAAACAAAATATGCAGGTTTCGGTTATTCGACATACAAACCTGCCCGGAAAATCCATCAGAAAAGTAGCCGTATGTGGTGGAGCGGGAAGTTTCCTGTTAGGCGATGCGATGCGGGCAGGCGCCGACATCTTTATTACGGCTGATTATAAGTATCATGAGTTTTTTGATGCCGAAAACCGTATTATCATAGCCGATATAGGGCATTATGAAAGTGAGCAATTTACAAAAGAATTATTGAAAGATTATATTTGCAAAAAATTCACTAACTTTGCAGTCCATTTGTCGGAAACCCCTACAAATCCTGTAAAATATTATTATTAATCAATTGAATATTGAACCACATTGAATCACTATTCTCTGAGTTCTTATATCAAATAAAGCTTTAAAATCAAGACGCTCCGCCGTAGCGGTTCATATATTATGGAATTAACAGTTGCACAAAAATTAGAAGCTCTTCTTAATCTTCAATCGATTGATTCTGAATTAGACGAAATTAAAAAGCTACGTGGTGATTTGCCAGACGAAGTACGCGACTTGGAAGACGAGGTGATTGGCTTTGAAACCCGTATTTCAAAATTTAAAAAAGAAGTAGACACTTTAGATGCTGAGATCAACGGTTATCGTTTGAATAAAAAAGATGCCGAAAAACTGATTCAGAAGTATAAAGACCAACAAATGAATGTTCGTAACAACCGTGAGTACGATGCAATCTCTAAGGAGCTAGAATTGCAGGAATTGGAGATTCAGTTGGCCGACAAACGTATCAAAGAAGCTGACTTTAAAATCAGAAATAAAAACCTTGAAATAGCTGATGTAGAATCGGCTATGAATGCCCGTAAAAAGGATCTTGAAGTAAAACGCAAAGAACTTGACGTTCTGGTTGCTGAAAGTCAGGAAGAAGAAAGAAACCTGGTTGGTAGCCGTGATAAAGCAGCTACTCATGTTGAAGAACGTTTGATTAATGCTTACAACCGTATCCGCGACAATGCGGGTAACGGCCTTGCTGTAGTAATGGTAAGACGTGGCGCTTGTGGTGGTTGTTTCAACATTGTTCCTCCGCAACGTCAGGCTGACATTAAAGATAAAAAGAAAATCATCGTTTGCGAACACTGCGGCCGTATCCTTGCCGATGTTGACGCAATCGAGATAAGCAGAAAATAATCTCATCTTTTTGCCATGAAAGCCAAATTTTCAATCAAACGAAGATTTGGCTTTTTTTATTTAACCGAAGCTTGGTATCTATCAACCAACATATTATTCTGTTTTGCCGGGCCGCTGTTTCCGGTGTCTTGCTTTTGCTGACTCTTGCGATACCCACTTTTGCTTCCGATATTGATTTTACTCCTACTCTGCAAAAAGCCTATGCCGAAATATTTAAACTGAAAGTAAACACAGGCAGAGAATTATTAGCTAAAGAAAACGCCAGTAATCCGTTCAGGGTTTACGCAGAGAATTATGCAGATATGGTCGAGCTACTTAATTCAGAAGATGAAGCCGCTTATGAAAAATTAACAGGCAAAGAAGACGAACGATTAGATTTAATCGAAAAAACCAATAAAAAATCTCCTTACAACCGTTTTCTGAGGGCCGAACTTAAAATCCATTGGGCCTTATTGAAAATCCGCTTCGGCCATGAAGTAAAAGCTGCCTGGAACATCATTCAGGCATATCGGTTGCTCGAAGAAAACCAAAGGCTTTTTCCTGATTTCGCACCGAATCTAAAATCTCTCGGCTGTCTGCATATTCTGGTTGGCTCTATTCCCGAAAATCAGAAATGGGTTACAGGTTTCCTGGGTCTGAAAGGCAATATACAGCAAGGTTTAAAAGAATTAGAAATTGCCTCTCACGACAAAACATGGGGGTTGGAAGCCACCTTCTGCCGGTTTTTTATTCAGGCCTATATCCTGCCTTATAACCCTGAAGTCAATGAAGCACTCATGCAGACGGTAGCGGCTCATGAAGATAATCTTAATCTTAATTATTTAGCAACGGCTATCTCACTCAAAAGCGGTTATACAGAGCAGGCTGCAAAACTTATTCTTAAAAACTCACCTTCTGCATCTTATCTCTATTTCCCTGTTGCCGAACTCTATAAAGCTGAAGTAAATCTCTTTAAGGGCAATTATCAACAGGCAGGTATGTTCTACCTGAACTATATCCGGAATTTTAAAGGGAAAACCTTTCTGAAGGATACTTACTATAAATTATTTCTCTGTTATTGGCTGGATGGCGACATAAAGAAAAGCCTGACCTATATCGGAAAAATTCCGTCGGTTGGCAATACAATAGCCGAATCTGACAAAGCAGCGCAAAAATTTTATGAGACTTATAGCAGAACCAATACTTTGCCTCATAAATCGCTCGTAAAGATTCGGCTGGCCTTTGATGCGGGCTATTACGACAAAGCCCTGAACGAGGCCGAAAATCTCACAGAAAACACATTTACCCAGGCAAAGGACAAAGCAGATTATAATTATAGAGTAGCAAGGCTTTATCATAAAACTGAACAAACGGAGAAAGCTTTTGCACATTATGGAAGGGCTATTGCATTAAGTGATAAATACAAGGATGCGCAATGGCATTTCGGAGCGAGTTCAGCCCTGCAATCGGGCTATATATATCAGGAGAAAAATCAGAAGTTAAAAGCAAAAACCTATTTTGAGAAAGCCATTTCTTATAAACGCCACGAATACAAAACATCCATAGACAACAAAGCCAGAGCGGCTTTAACGGCTATGGGTTTTTAGATTAAAAAATCTTTTTATCATAGAGTATTGTATAAAGCTTCACGGAGATAAAATTAGCACGATTTGTAGTTTGAATTTCGTGAATCTTCCATAAAATCACAACTGCAACTCCAAAAGCAGTTAAAACACCAAATCCATCCCCAATTTCTCTTTCAAATCCCAAAGGGCAGGGTTTTTATTGGCCAGGAATTCAAATTTTTCCTGTGCGGTGTAGGGGCGGCGTTCCTGTTGTGTCTCAACAATCTCGGCGCTAATCTGAATCGTATTATTCTGCAATTGCTGACGAAGAAAAACTGCCAGATCCTGTTTCATCTGTGTCAGCAAATCCATTTGCACCTGATTGTCCAGCCGTAATTTCAAGACACTGCCTTCAAGGCCAAAATCACGTTTCAGCATTACCTCTATGGTGGCATTATCGCGTGAGTCAGCAAATTGATATAGTTGCTTCTTAAGTTGCTCAACCGTAAAACTTTTATTAGAACCCGTATTATTTATAATAGGGTCATTGTTCTGATTCGCTTTTTCGGTGGCAGACGGCAGGTCAATATCAATACTTGTCGATTTGAATTTCGATGGAGTAAAACCTGGCCTTGGCGTAACAGCAACAGGGGTTTCATTTTTTACCTGTGTACTAACCACAGGTATAGAAGGAGGTATATGCGTAATGGTTGGGGTGACGTTTATAGTCTGGCTGACTGTATTCTGAACAGCGACCTGCTGAGGTATGGCTACATTATGCTTTTTTTTTTCGTCCGGATTATTATCAGATAATTCGGTTAAACTCAATACATTCTGAATCTGTGAAAGCTTCATCAAGCCTATTTCTACATGCAGGCGTTGATTCTTGGCCGATTTATAATTAATATCCAGATGGCTTCCTACGCTCAAGGAAGACAAAATATAACCCAGAGGCAGTTTGCCTGATTGTTCCAGATATCGTCTCTGAATAGATTCTGCTACCTGCAATAGTTTCACCGTTTGCTGGTCTTTGCTTACCATCAGGTTTCTGAAATGCTCATTTAGCCCAACTACAAACTGATGTCCGTCAAAGCCTTTTTCCAATACATCATTATATAACAATAAAGCGCCTGAAATATCGCCGCTATAAAGGAAATCAGTCATTCTGAAATAATAGTCATAGTCCAGAATATGCAGGTTATCCAGTACTGAGGCATAAGTCAGTTCATTACCTGCCGCAAAAGTTACGTTCAGGTCAAACATCGACAAAGCATCACGTAAACCTCCATCGGCTTTCTGGGCAATTAACTCCAAAGCCTGATAATCAGCTGTGATGCCTTCTTTTTGAGCGACATTAGCCAGATGATCGGCCATGTCTTTTATCTGAATACGGTTGAAATCAAAAATCTGGCAGCGACTCAGAATCGTAGGCAGAATCTTATGTTTTTCGGTAGTAGCCAGAATAAAAATGGCATAGCTTGGTGGTTCTTCAAGTGTTTTCAGGAAAGCATTAAAGGCTGCCTGCGAAAGCATATGCACCTCATCTATGATATATACCTTGTATTTGCCATATTGTGGAGGAAACCTTACCTGGTCGGTCAGGTTTCTGATGTCTTCTACCGAGTTATTCGAAGCTGCATCGAGTTCATGAATATTAAAGGATGCATTATTGTTAAAGCTCTTGCAAGATTCACATTCATTGCATGGCGAAATGTCTTCGCCCAGATTCTGGCAGTTGATAGTTTTGGCTAAAATTCTGGCACAGGTAGTCTTACCCACACCACGAGGCCCGCAAAACAAAAATGCCTGTGCCAGATGATTGGTTCTGATAGCATTTTGCAGCGTAGTTGTGATATGAGACTGCCCTACTACGGCATCAAAAGTAATAGGACGATACTTGCGTGCTGAAACTACAAACTTTTCCATGCTGCAAGTTACTAAAAAAATAAAAGAACGGCTAAAAATGAATCATTGATTCGCACGATTTATTTAGCTTTGCACTCTTGATTTAATTGTTGTTAATTACGTAATTTTTAATCAGTTTATGCTTAATAAGCTATCTATCAAGGCATTCAATCATGTGGCATTGCAGGTAAGTGATGTAACACAAAGTGCAGATTTTTATAGCAAAGTTTTAGATTTGGAAGAAATCCGGATTCCGGCTTTCGATTATCCGGTCAGGTGGTTCAGCCTTGGTGAAAACAGAGAGTTGCACCTGATAGGCAGAAAAGAAGCATGCACCTCAACAGGTATCAGAGGAAATCATTTTTGCTTGGAAGTAACGGACATTCTACAGGCAGAAAAACACCTAATAGATTTAGGCATTGATTATATGCCTATTAAATTACGCCCTGATGGCGTTAAACAACTATTCTTCACCGACCCTGACGGCCATTTTATTGAATTGTGTGAGATGTGATATTTTTACAATTTGTAGAGACGACATGCTGGCGTCTCCACGGGGCAATAAAGATGCAGTGACCGATATTCTGATTTTCAAAATTTGCCCATCAATTCACATTTTACAATCAGACAGACCAACGGAGACGCCAACATGTCGTCTTTTAGATTTGAGATTGAAAGAGTGATTTGTATAAAATCAAGAAAGCTTATCTTTGATAGAAGAACAATTT
>CALRLN020000233.1:0-8272 GCA_943368675.1 Chitinophaga pinensis
GTAAGATACTCTTATAGTTAGTATTGGTCTGAATAACCGTATCGAGGTCAAAATAATTGGCAATCAGTTTCTTCAGAATAAACGTTCTGGTAAAACGGAACCCCTTATCTAAATAAATAGCGCCAATAAGAGCCTCCATGGCATCGCCATACATTGAAGTACGATTATGGGCGATACGCTGACCGTCAAACTGAATCAGTTTCTCCAGACCAATTTTACGGGCCACCTGATTTAAAGATTCTCTGTTGACTATTCTTGAACGGATTTCTGTAAGAAATCCCTCATCTTTGAATGGATATTTTTTAAACAGGTATTCTGCTACTATCATACCAAGCACAGAATCTCCTAAATATTCCAGGCGCTCGTTAGATTCACGAAAACCACCAATATTTGTTTCTTTTGAAGCAGAGGTATGTCGAAAGGCTAACTGGTAAAGCAAAGGATTACTCGGCTTTTCACCAATAATTTGCTCTACTGCTTTTCTAAACTCACGTTCTTTGGAACCTGACTTGAAAAATCCCCAAAAATTACTAGCCTCCGACAACACGATTCGAAATTAGATTTTCTTAAATATTAGCGTAGCATTATGTCCGCCAAAGCCAAAACAATTACTCAAAACTACATCTATTTTTTTAGATTTCGCTACATTTGGGGTTAAATCTATTCTTGGGTCAATTGCCTCATCAATATTGAACAGATTTATCGTTGGTGGTACAACCTGATGTTGTATAGCTAACACTGCTGCAACAGATTCAACTGCACCTGCTGCCCCGAGTAAATGGCCTGTCATTGATTTGGTTGAACTGATACTCATTTCATAAGTATGGTCGCCAAACAATTGTTCTATAGCTTTTATTTCCTGCGGGTCACCCAATGGTGTTGAGGTACCATGAGTATTGATATAATCTACTTCTTCAGGTTTCATATTGGCATCTTCCAGTGCATCCTGCATGGATAGAAACGCACCGTAACCCTCAGGGTGTGGTGCTGTAATATGATATGCATCTGACGACATACCCCCACCTACAATTTCACAATATATTTTAGCTCCACGGGCTACTGCATGTTCGTATTCTTCCAGAATCAATGCTGCACCGCCATCTCCCAATACGAAACCGTCACGGTCTTTATCATAAGGGCGTGAACCAGTAGCAGGATCATCGTTTCTTTCAGACATGGCGCGTAAACCGTTAAAACCTCCAATACCCGCCTGGGTAATGGCGGCTTCTGAACCACCCGAAATACAAAGGTTAATTCTACCTAAGCGGATATAGTTAAACGCATCTATAATAGCATTGTTGGTAGAAGCACATGCCGATACGGTAATATAGTTTGGCCCACGGAATCCATATTTAATAGAAATCTGACCCGAAGCACTGTCGGCAATCATTTTTGGAATAAAAAACGGGTTAAATTTCGGGGTACCATCTCCATTAGCAAAGTTAATTACTTCTTCTTCAAAAGTTTTTAACCCGCCAATACCTGAGCCCCAGATAACACCGGCTTTATTTTTATTGATTTGTTCTAAATCAAGACCAGAATCTTTAATAGCTTCATCGGCTGCTACTATGGCATACTGGGTAAATAAGTCCATTTTACGGGCATCCTGCCTCGGTATAAATTGTGTAACGTCAAAATTCTTGACTTCACACGCAAATTTTGTACGGAATTTGCTGGCATCAAATTTAGTAATAATGGCTGCGCCGCTTATACCATTTGATAATCCATGCCAGAATTCTTCTACCGTATTCCCGATAGGCGTTATAGCCCCCAATCCTGTTACAACTACTCGTTTGAAAGCCATAAAATGAGATTTGAAGTTTCAAAGTTATAAAGTTTCAAGTTTCAGGCTAATTTCATGAAACTTGAAACTCGCAACCCGAAAATTATTTAGAATTTTCTTCCAGGTAAGTAATAGCCTGACCTACGGTCTGGATATTTTCTGCCTGGTCGTCCGGGATTGATACATTAAATTCTTTTTCAAATTCCATTATCAATTCCACGGTGTCTAATGAATCAGCTCCTAGATCATTTGTGAATGATGCTTCCGGAGTTACTTCTGACTCATCTACGCCGAGTTTTTCTACGATAATTTTCGTTACTTTAGATGCAATTGCTGACATTTTGAACTGTAGTTTGGTGAAAAACGACTGCAAAGAAAATGCTTTTAACTGAAAACAACAAAATAGATGAAAGTTTTTTAGTATCAGAAAACTTCCGACCTTTGTAATTGTTTCTTCATAAAACAAAGAAACACAAAAGAAGTTTTGGGAAAATGGATAAGAATAAAAATATTCAATCTGTTAATTCCGGAAAACCAATTAAAAAATAGGTTAAACAAAATATTAAAGTGCTGAAAATCAATCAATTAAAAAATCAGAATTCTGGTAATTTTTTCCTTATTGCCGGACCCTGCGTGGTAGAAGGCCGCGATATGGTTTTAGAAATTGCAGAAAAAGTTAAGAAAATTACCGACCGTTTAGAAATACCTTATATATTCAAGGCATCTTACCGAAAAGCCAACAGAACCAAATTAGATTCTTTTACAGGTATCGGCGACGAACTCGCCCTGAGTATTTTAAAGGAGGTAAGTGAGACTTTCTCCTTACCAACGGTAACGGACATTCATGAGTCTGATGAAGCGGCCCTGGCGGCTCAATATGTTGATGTTTTACAAATTCCTGCTTTCTTGTGCCGGCAAACCGAATTACTTGTAGCAGCCGCGCAGACAGGAAAGTCCGTAAATGTAAAAAAAGGGCAGTTTATGCATGGCTCCGGAATGGGCTTTGCCGTTGAAAAAATCCATGCAGTTAATCCGGATGTACAAGTGATGCTTACCGATCGCGGTAATTCGTTTGGCTATTCTGATATTGTGGTGGATTATCGGAATATACCTGAAATGCAAACCTTCGGCGTGCCTGTTGTGATGGATTGTACACATTCTCTTCAGCAGCCTAATCAATCTTCAGGAGTAACCGGAGGGAAACCTGCTTTGATAGAAACCATTGCCAAAGCTGCTATTGCCGTTGGCGCTGATGGCATTTTTATTGAAACGCACATGAACCCCTCAGTAGCTAAATCTGACGGTGCCAATATGTTGGCTTTAGACAAACTGGAAGGGCTTTTGGAAAAACTCCTTAGAATACGTGAAGCTGTACATAAAAACTAAGATGTTATTCAATTAAAATATATCAAAAATAACGTTATTCTTTATTCTGAGTGCGTATTTGGCCATTAAATAACAATTAGAAATTGTACTTCTTTTTTTCAGAAAAGATTTTTTATTTTGTTATATTTATGCCCAATATGACTCAAAACCAATTAATATTTCTAATGCACATGGCAAAAAAGAAAGATGCTCAGGAAGAGCCGGAACAACAAATTAATATTGAACTGTCGGAAGAGATGGCGGAAGGAGTGTATGCAAATCTGGCAATGATAGCCCATTCAAATACTGAGTTTGTAATAGATTTTATTCGTCTGATGCCCGGTGTGCCTAAAGCAAAAGTAAAATCACGTGTGATTCTGACGCCCGAACATGCGCAACGCTTACTGACTGCTTTACAAGACAATATTTCTAAATACGAAGATAATTTTGGTACAATCCGTCAGACCAGTGAGCCCATGCCGTTTCCGATGAATTTCGGCGGCCCAATGGGTGAAGCCTGATTCTGAAAGAACGGCAGGAAATAAAAGAGACTATCAAAAAATATAATGCCCCCAAAAAGCCAGAAACTTGTTTGGGGGCATTTTTCTATTTAAGAGCATGTTTAAATTTTGTTTTTCTGACCAAGAAGGACAGGTTTTTTAGCTAGACAAGCAGCAGCCGCGCGGATGCCTTCGTAGGTCGAACAATGATTTTTAAACATGCTCTAAGACTCCTCTATTTGAACTAATCACGATCAGGCTATACTTACTATTGATGACTCTTAGCGCATATTCATCGCACAGTCTGGTCTTATATTATAATGATACTGAACTCAGCGTTATTAACCATTATCCGTTTACTTTGTCTTCACTGACCAGTTAGAAATATACGGAGATATGCGCTTTTTTATGCATTTCTAATAGAATTTAGAAAAATTTAATGGCATAATTGTGCTCAATTGCCTATAGATATGAATAGAATATCTCAATAATTTTCTTCCATAATGATTTAATTCATAAATTTGCTACCCACTAAGCAAAAGAACATTTATAAATTTTAAGCAAAATAGATTCAGATGGCAGCTACGAAAGAAAAAGCACCAAAGGTAAAATACAGTAAAGAAACATATATGTATTGGTACGAGTCTATGTATCTTCAAAGAAAATTTGAAGAAAAAGCCGGACAATTATACGGGCAGCAAAAGATTCGTGGATTTTGTCATTTATATATCGGGCAGGAGGCCTGTTCTTCAGGAGCTGTTTCAGCATTGACCAAAGACGACAAGTGGATTACGGCTTATAGAGACCACGGCCATCCATTAGCATTAGGCACAGACCCTAATAAAATAATGGCCGAATTATACGGAAAAGAAACAGGTACAACCAAAGGTAAAGGCGGATCGATGCACATTTTTGATAAAGAGAAAAACTTTATCGGTGGTCATGGTATTGTTGGGGCACAAATTCCTTTAGGTGCGGGTATTGCTTTCGCTGAGAAATATAAAGGCACTCAAAACCTTTGTATGTGTTATTTTGGTGATGGTGCCGTACGCCAGGGAGCCTTACACGAAGCCTTTAATATGGCCATGACCTGGAAACTTCCGGTTATATTCATAGTAGAAAACAACGGTTATGCTATGGGTACCTCAGTAGCCCGTACATCAAACGTAAGAGAACTATATACTATCGGTGAGTCTTATGATATGCCGGCAGAACCAGTTGATGCCATGGACGTTGAAATGGTACACGAAGCCGTAAAACGTGCGGCTGACCGCGCCAGAGCAGGTGAAGGTCCGACGTTCCTGGAGTTCAAGACTTACCGTTTCCGTGGTCACTCAATGTCTGACCCACAAAAATACCGTACAAAAGACGAAGTAGAAGAGTGGAAAAGCAGGGACCCATTGGAACTTTGTCGCCATCGTATCCTGACAAACGGTATTGCTACAGAAGCTGAACTTGAAGAAATTGATAATCGTGTAAAAGCGAAAGTGGAAGAAGCTGTAAAATTTGCCGAAGAATCTCCATTCCCTAAAGCAGAAACAGCATTTGATGATATTTATGTGCAGTCGGATTATCCTTTCCTAAGAGAATAGTTATCCGGATTTCTTAAGATTTAAAATTCCTGATTTGCAGAGACAAGGCATTGCCTTGTCTCTTTTATGTTCTTACGGACACAAGGCCTGAACTATTCGCTTTTCATTATAAATCCCCCTTCTGCGGTCGCATCACAATTTCTTCAATTACGGCACTATCTGACAAATTATAGGCTGTCCAGATAGTTTTGGCCACATCATCAGCACTCATAAACCTTTCTTCAGGAATATCTACTCCTGCCCAGCTATCGGTTAATACTGCTCCGGGCATAATCGATGTAACCTTTATATTAAAAGGCTTCAATTCTTCTCTCAATCCCTTACTAAACCCCAATAAAGCAAATTTAGAAATGCTATAAGACCCACCATTCGGATACGCCATCAGACTGGCAACAGAGCACATATTAAAAACATAGCCGCTTTTCCAGGCTATCATTCCTTTTACCAGGCCCCTTGTCAGATGATAGGCACTGTAGAGATTTGTTTCAATAAGGCTCTCTAATACGCCATCTTCTTCTTCATGAATATTGCCCGGAATAAAGTTTCCGGCATTATTAACTAGAACATCAACGGGTCTATTCATTGACCGGATAAAATCCACAAGGCTCATCACCTGTTCTTTTTTACCCAGATCAGCGGCATAGGTAAAGCATTTGACATTATATTCTGTGCTTATGAAATGCTGTAACTCTTTCAGATCTTTTTCCTTTCGAGCCGATGCTACTATGTCGAATCCATTTCTGGCAAATATTTCAACAATTGCCCTGCCTATTCCTCGTGTACCTCCTGAAACTACTATTAATTTTCTATTCATTGCCGTTTAATTAATTGTTTTTGCTATTGGATTGGTTTTTGAATATAAATTCGACAAGTAAAATGCGTTATTAAACAATTCGTTATCTTTGCAAATATCGTTAAAAACTTAGCTAAAATTATGTTTTCTATTGTAGGAAGGTATTTAATATTTCTGGGAAAACTATTTACCAGACGCGAGACATTCAAGGTATATTGGAACAGGTTTTTAGACGAGTGTTTAAATATTGGTATCAGTTCCATTTTTATTGTCGCTATTGTAGCCATCTTTATTGGAGCAGTAACCTGCGTGCAAACCAGAGCCAACCTTGTAAGTCCGTTAATACCTGTATATATCGTAAGTAATATCGTGCGTGATATGACTCTCCTTGAGCTCTCCTCAACATTTATGTGTGTGGTTCTGGCCGGAAAAGTAGGGTCTAATATTGCAGGTGAGTTAGGAACCATGAAAATAACCGAGCAGATTGATGCTTTAGAGGTAATGGGTATTAATTCAGCTTCCTATTTAGTATTACCTAAATTACTGGCTTCTATTTTTACTTTTCCTTTATTGGCCATTCTTTCCGGATTTCTGGGTATTTTCGGAGGGTATCTGGCAGGTACTTTAACGGGCATCATTACACCTGAGGATTATATCTATGGTATCCGATACTCTTTTATACCTTTCAATGTTTTTATCGCTATTATTAAAGCCTTTGTATTCGGGTTTCTTATTTCTACCATATCTGCATTTAAAGGATATTATACACGGGGAGGCGCATTGGAAGTTGGTCAGGCGAGTACCTCTGCCGTAACTAATAGCTGTATAGCAGTATTGATTGCCGATTATCTTCTGGCAGAATTATTAACGTAGTAGCAGGTTCTTTTAACAATCAAAAGAAAACAGATAAAATCCCTTTACAGAAGCCATTCAGGATTGAGATTATATGATAGAAATAAAAAACATTTCGAAATCTTTTAACGACCGTCAGGTATTAGATAATGTAAGTGGCGTATTCAAAAAAGGTCAGACAAGCCTGGTAATTGGCGCAAGTGGTACCGGAAAAAGTGTACTTTTGAAATGTATGCTCGATTTGGTCAGACCTGAAAACGGTGCTACATTGTATGACGGCCGCGATTTCTATATAGGTGAGGAAGAAGATAAGAAAAATATTCGCCGTGAGATGGGGGTGCTCTTTCAGGGTGGAGCTTTGTTTGATTCTCAAACTGTGCATCAGAATGTGCAGTTCCCTTTGGATATGCTCACCGAAATGCCTGAAAGTGAGAAGAGAGACCGCGTAGAATTTTGTTTACAAAGAGTAGGACTGGAAGGAACAGGCAGCCGTATGCCCTCTGAAATATCAGGAGGTATGAAGAAACGGGTAGGTATTGCACGTGCTATTGTAATGAACCCAAAATACTTATTTTGTGATGAACCTAACTCTGGTCTTGACCCGCTCACATCTATCAAAATCGATGAATTGATTAAGGAAATCACCGAAGAATATAATACTACCACAGTGATTATCACACATGATATGAACTCTGTGCTTTCTATAGGAGACTATATCATGTTTCTATATCAGGGGAAAAAGATATGGGAAGGCAATAGTAATACTATTCTGGACACAACTGTGCCGGAATTGGAGGAGTTTGTTTTTTCTAATAGGGCTTTGAAGCAAATGAGAGACGATAAACGTCATTAATAATATGCTCAGGGTTCCGTCTTCCATAAGCGCTAATGAATTCGAATCATTAAAGATTCAGGATATGACTTTCGTAGCCTATCGCAACAATGTCTATCCATCGCGCAACGAAATTTTTTTTGAAGAACACGCCATTGTTTATGTGTTAGAAGGCGAAAAGAGGTTTATTTCTCCCACACAGGACATCCACGTGCAGAAAGGCCAGATTCTTTTTTTTCAACGAGGGTGTTATTCAATGAATGAATCAATTGATGTAAATTACCGAAGCCTTGTTTTTTTCTTCCCTGAAAGTCTATTAAAAGAATTTGTAGCCCAGAATCTATCTCTGTTTGAAGATTCAGGCGATGGGCCGTTTGAGCAGATTCTGAGTTTAGAGAGCAATGAAAACTTTGATAAATTCGTAGATTCCCTTATTCCTTTCTTTAGTGCCAGAACCAATTTAATGAACCAGTTCCTGAAACTGAAGTTCAATGAATTAATGCTACACCTGATAGAACTCGACCGCAGCAATCAATTCAGACGAACACTCTTCAA
>CALRLN020000234.1:0-8255 GCA_943368675.1 Chitinophaga pinensis
TGGTGCTTGGAATCATGGTCGACCAGATGCGCTATGATTACCTGTACCGATTCTACGACAAATACAGCGCAGGTGGTTTTAAGAGACTCATGAACCAGGGCTTTAATTGCCGCAACAACCACTATCATTATGCCAGCACTATCACAGGCCCCGGCCATGCGGCTGTTTATACGGGCTCTGTTCCGGCCATTAATGGTATTATCGGCAACGACTGGTATGACCCTTTTCTGAATAAAACAGTGTATGTAGCTGAAGATACCACCGTAACAGCCGTAGGAACCGACCAGGCAGGCACAGAGGGCAAGCGCTCGCCTGTAAACATGAAAACCACCACCATTACCGACCAGTTGAGACTAGCCACGCAGTTCCAGTCGAAAGTAATAGGTATTGCTGCCAAAGACCGGGGGGGTATTCTGCCCGCAGGCCACTCTGCCAATGCCGCTTACTGGTTTGATGGTAAGTCAGGCAACTGGATTACCAGTACTTACTATATGAAAGAACTGCCGCAATGGATGAAGGATTTCAACGCCCGTAAACTGCCTGATTATTATAAAACCCAGAAATGGGAAACGCTATTCCCGATTGCCCAGTACACCGAAAGCGACGAAGACAATCAGGAATATGAAAACGTGATGTCGGGCGAAAAACTTCCGGTATTTCCGCACGCAATCAATAATAACAATGCTATTCTGACCTCTCCGTTTGGTAATAACATGACCAAAGAGATAGCGCTGGCAGCCCTGAAAAACGAAAAGATGGGGCAGGGCGCTTTCACCGATTTTCTATGTGTGAGTTTCTCATCGCCCGACTACGTAGGCCATGCCACCGGAACCCACTCAATAGAAGTAGAAGACACCTACCTGCGCCTTGACCGCGACATAGAGGAAATTCTTAATTATCTTGATGCCACTTTAGGCAAAGGTACTTATACGGTTTTCTTAACCGCCGACCACGCCGCTGCCGATATTCCGGCATTTCTGAACAAAAACAAACTACCGGGTGGTGTCTGGATGGGCGCCAAAGAAGTAAACTACCTCAATGGCCAGATGGTTGAGAAATTTGGCGCAGGTAAATGGATATTGTCTACCGATAATTATCAGATTACCCTGAACCGTGACCTGATGAAGAAAAACAAGGTAGAGATGAGCGAAATGTACAAGATGGTAAAAGAAGAACTCATCTCACAGGGTTCTCCGGTATATCAGGTGGTCAATTTCCATGATTTTGGCAATACCGTTATTCCGCCATTCTATAAAACTCTCGTAGAAAACGTATACCACCCCAAACGCAGCGGCGATTTCATGGTATTGCTGGAGCCGGGCTGGTTTCATAGCGGAAGCAAAAAGGGTACTACTCACGGCACCCTATGGCAATACGACCGCCACGTGCCGCTCCTATGGTATGGCTGGAATATCCCGGCAGGCGAAACAATCCAGCAAACCTATATTGCAGACATAGCCGCCACCCTGGCCGCCCTGCTGAAAATCCAGGAGCCAAGCGGCTGTATAGGCAAACCTATCGAGCCGATATTTAAGAAATAGGGTTGATCTTATTTTTCGGCAAAAAATGATTGATTAATCAGGGGCCGAAAAATATCTTTGTCAAAAGACCCGGGAATATTCAAAAGAGACAAGGCAATGCCTTGTCTCTTTTGAATTCTATAATCAGGGGTTCAAGATTCTGAAGCCTTGCAAGGGGCCTCGGCCTGAATAAAAGAAATTCCAGGACAAACACATTGCCTAAAAATGATAATAACAAAATCCTATCCCAACCACATTATCATTAACCTCTATCCTTAATTTGCAATAGAATCTAATCCGGCAAATCCCATAGAAGCAATCATGACAAGCATAAATGATTTCACGAAATCAGCCCATATAAAGAAACATTTCCTTCTATTAATCAGCCTCAGCCTGTTGCTTTATGCCTGCCAAAACACCCCTACCAACCCGCAGATTGTTTTCACAGACACCGACGACCTGGTTCAGTATGGCAGCAAAATCAGGGTAGATGCCAAAAAGGATTTTAAAGCACGGACAGCAAAAGGGGATACTATCCGGCTGACCCATGAAAAACTTTTTGAGTTTCTGCCAAAGCATATAAAAAATTGCCAAAAGGACGGAGGACCCTTTATACAGAAAAATCAATTCTATCACAAGGTCGGGCAGCACTTCAGATACAAGGTTTATCGTTTTACGGTATCAGTTGCTGATTTCAACAATGAATTTGCTTTATTTGACGATGAAATTATGATTAATACCAAATCCGGAGCTTTTGAAGGTGCTACAGAAATAAGAAAAGCTGTCCGGGTCGGCAATCATAAAGGACTCTTTCTTTATCAGGAATCTACCGTCGGAACCTGGGGACAATGCGATTTCTGGGTAGATAACAGATTTATCGTTCATGTGAATGTAGAATTACCCGCAAACAAAGAAACACTGGAAGAGGTACTGTCATTGATTGATTTCTCAAAAATGCCTCAATTAAACTAAGGCTACCCCCTGCCCGACTGACGTTTCATTTCTCTTGCCATCCAAACCTCTCCCGCTTTTTAAATATCAGTCAAATCTGCTACTTTTGTATCCGGGTACTAAACAATAACCACAAAACTATGAAACAACTATTAATCACGCTTCTTTGCCTGTTTGCCCTTACCGTCTCCGCTCAGTCTCCTGAGCGTCTGCTTATTCAGACAGGTAAATTATACGACTCCCAAAAAAAGATATTCCTTAAAAATCAGATGATTCTGATTGAAAACGGACTCATAAAAGACGTGGGCCCTCATATCAAAAAAACGGCCAATACCCGGCTGATAGATCTAAGCACCTGCACCGCAACCCCCGGCCTCATTGACATGCACACGCATTTATTGCTGCATCAGAACCAAACCGGCGACGGCATGGTGATTGCCTCTAAAGTACCCGCCGACGAACGTATCAGCCGGGGCCTTGTCTTTGCCAGAGAAAACCTGGAGGCAGGTCTTACCACTGTCAGAGATATAGGCAATTCAGGCCAGTATCTTGATGTTGCCTTAAAAAAACAACTGGCTAAAAGCAAAACACCAGGGCCAACCATGTATGTATCCGGCCCCATCATCAGCCCTCCCGGAGGGCAATTCGGTAAAATGGCACCTGCGGATAGTTTCGTTATCAGACAGGAATACAGGGTGGTTAAAGGCGCACAGGATGCCCGCGAAGCAGTTTTAGAGCATGTCAGCCAAGGGGTTGACCTCATAAAAGTATGTATGAATACCGATAACAGGGTCTTAGCACCAGACGAAATTGCCGCCATCGTAAAAACAGCCCATGAAAAGGGCATTCCGGTAACTGCTCATGCTACTTACGACGAATCAGCCAGAGCTGCCGTAATGGCCGGAGTAGACGGCATAGAACACGGCTATGTTTTATCAGACAGTACACTGGCGCTGATGGCAAAGCGGGGTACCTACCTGGTGCCAACTGATGTGACGCAAGAGCAAGCCAGAATTTTGGTAGAAGGTATTGGCATGAAGGGCAAAGAAGCTGAAGACTACGCCAAAAGTTTTCTCGATAGCGTGCACGACCGCCTCAGACGGGCAGTCGGCAAAGGCGTAACTATCATAGCAGGTTCAGATTTCTATAACGATATACCAGCCCTGCCCCGTGGCAAAGGTGCGGTGGGTGTTATATTAGCCTACCATGAAGCGGGTATTCCGGTCAGTGAAGTTTTGCAATACGCCACTTATAATGCCGCCAGAGCATTGGGTGTGTCAAATAGCATCGGTACAATTAAAAAAGGAATGAAGGCCGACCTCGTATTTTTTAACGGAGACCTCGAAAACGACTTTGCTAAATCTTTATTCGATGTGCAACTCGTCATTAAAGATGGCGTGGCTGTATATCCGAAAGGAAAAACCAGCAAGTAATTGCCCGATAATTCAGCAAAGCCCGGCAGGTAGGTTTTTGATACCGTCTGCCGGGCTATTTATTGAACCTGTTTAAACTTTTAATTTATCGCCGAGAATGAACTGGTTTTTGCTCAGATGAGGCTAATTATTGAGTGCGTAGCAGAGCTACGGACGAAATAATTGGACGAAATATGAGTGAAAACTAGACATTCGCAGGCCAAAGGAATAAGTTTAAACAGGTTCATTATAACCCCGCCTCAATCATCAGATGGTGTAAATCCTGATGGTGCTGCCTTGATGCCTGTTTGCCTTTCCACATAAACAAGCCCTGCTGCAAAGGTGCACGCCCTGTATCGTTTCTTGACACCACCACCAGTCTGTTCTTCCGGTCAACAATCATAAACTGCCCACCCCAGCCCGATGCCCAGAAAGTGCCCTCGTCGGTATCATTCAGCCACAGGTAGGCATAATGATCGAAAGGCTCATTATTTTTATCTTCTGAATACGGATAGGTACTCTCGGCCACCCATTGAGCCGGAACAATCGTTTTTCCCTGCCATTTCCCGTCATTCAGCATCAGTATACCTATGCGGGCCAGGTCTTCGGCAGTCATAAAAATAATATACTGCCTGTGTTCAGAATAATCCGGTTGTTTATAAATCACATAATTTGCCCTGAATTTCTTCATGCCCAATGGTTTTGCCAGCCATTCTTCAATGGCCTCGCCGATACTCAGGCGGGTTTGCTGCTCAAAAATGGTTCCGAGTACATTAAAGCCCCAGTTGTTGTAGTAGAAAAACTCCCCCGGCTTGTGCATACCTCTTTGCGGGCGCGATGCCTTCATTTCTTTTGTTTCTCCTGCGGCCTCAATATAAATACCCGAGCGAGACATCAGCAGGTCTCTCACCGTGCAGGTCTTTTCAAGGGCTGTCAGCGGGGCTTTATTATCATCAATTTTCAGTTCTGCCAGGGTCTGATTCAGGCGGATTAACCCTTTATCAATCGCAATGCCATACAGCACACTTATAATACTTTTACGGGCCGAGTGTGTCATAATGGGCAGGTGAATATCTCCCCAGGCAGCCAGTACACTATCGTTACGGGTGGCAATAAATGCATCATACTCGGTCTTCTCTTTCAGAAACTGATAAGCCTGATTAATTTTCTCCGGGTGCTTCGGCTGAGTAATGACAGGTAGCGGCTGATAGGTTTTAGCGGCACGATTCCAGAATTTAGGTGAACAGGAAACTGCGGCCGTAGCAAGTGCCAGCAAGGCAATAAGGATGATACATTTTCTTTGCTTTTTCATGATTGATTTTTGTTTTTTCAGCAAAGAAAGGTTATCCACCTGCTACCAATCCTCTCAAAAAGGCTTTTGAGAGTTATTTTTAGGCAAAAAATCTTTCGGCGATTGCCCCGTGATGGCTTTGAAGACCCGATAAAAACTCGCCTCTGAATTAAAGCCGGATTCAAAAGCAATCCCCAGAATGGAAAGGTGCGTGTACTCCCCACTCAGTAATCTTTGTTTTACCTCCTCTACCCGTTGTGTATTAATAAAATTTCTGAAGTTCTGATGGAACTCCTCATTAATTACCGCTGATAGCACAGCCTCATTGGTGCCAATTTGTCGGGCCAATGTACTCAGGCTCAGTTCAGGGTCTAAATATACCTTATCTTCAATCGCTTTTAATAATTGTGCTTTAACTGCCAAAACCTGCGCCGGGTTCAAAGCAACGGGCGACCGCCTTTCAGGCTCAAAAGCCACCGGGAAATCTTTTTGCTGATACCCCGCAAAGCCTAGATAATACACCAGCACAGCCAGATAAAAATAGAAAAACTGCCAGTGAATAAAAAACCTCGTTCCTGCGCTGAAAACCACTTCCAGCAGCACATTTATCATCAGTATCGCCACAAACATACCCATAGCAATCAGTACATTGCGTAACCAGTTATAGTTAGGATAAGCCGCATCAGATATATGGGTGTTCAGCCATCGTTTATACGCCTGAATCTGCCTGAAACTCAGCACCCAGTAAAAAATACCACTTATCACAGATAAAATATCCTCAAACTCCTTGATGCGGTTATAATACAGGCTTTCAGCCCATTGGTCTTTCAGGGCAATATCATTGGTTTGCAGGCTCACCATATAAACCCATACGGCATGGCATAAAAACACCAGCACAGGCAAAAAATGGATCCGGTCTTTTTGCTGAAACCGATAGTTTTTCTGCGTAAGCGAAAGGGTATATAAATAGAAAAGCGGCTGAATCAATAAATCGAAAGCCAGGGGCAGGTAACGCCATCGGGGTCTTTGCCAGAGGCCCAGCGTATGAAGCTGTATCTTAAAACTCAATACTATAAAACTAAGCAGAATAAAAGACAGAATAACTTTATTCACCTGCACAGGCCGATGCCACAAGAGCAACACAGCACAGATGAGCCCTTGCGCCATGCCTAGAATAACGATTATGTCAAAAACAGGGAGATTGATGGTGATGGGGTTGATTTGTACAAAACTATTTTGTCTGTTATCTATCGGCTAATGCAACTGATACTTCACATACAAGCCCTCAGAATGCTCAAATATCCCATTCTGCACATCATAATGCGGCTCTACCCTCAGCGAAACATTCAGGCCGTCTATCACCTTCCAGTCTTTTACCAGCCGTAGCATCAGGATACTCCTGTAGCGCTCATAGCCCTGATAATTAAATTTGCGTGTATACGACTGAAACAAATCATTGCCCATCGGCGAGCTGAAAAAATGCCCGAACCAATAGCTTATCCCCACCTGAAACTTAGGGTGCTGCCAGTAGCCGTTCAGATAATAGGCGCTGCCCTTCAGTGGAGACTCAAAATAGCCCACATAATAATTATCTGCCACAAGGCTCTGGTTGTTCAGAAAATCCTTCTGTACCCTCACACCCAATGCCGTGTTCACAAGCGTGCGCACAGGTTGCAGGCTCTGGATATTCTGCCCGCCCATATGGTATACACTCCCCTGCACCAACGCCTTCACTTTAAAACCCTTAACCAATAAGGCCGGACTATAGAACGAAAGCCCGTTCCAGATATACTCCTGATGCGTCTGCCCCGGGCCTGTGCTGCGCTGCCAGTCTATCCAGGCATCAAAATAGGTTTCATCGCTTAACTCAGAGTTTTTCAGTTTTGTAGTTTTCTGGTATTTCACCTGTGCGCCATGTTCGAGCGGGGCGCTTACCAGCCTTTCAAAACTCATCATCGGTTCAATCATCCGGTGGTTGATATTCCCCTCTATATTGCCTATCAAAAACCGCCAGTCATTCTGCTTTATCTGAATCGTAAAAGTAGGCTGAATCTCCTTAAAACCATTCGTACCGAACTCTTTGCGGGCAAATGCCCCTAATTCAAGAGATACTTTTTCATGAGGCTGATAGCTTACTCTGGGGTTGAGGTAATAGCCGAAAAGCGTATAACCATCGGCTATATTATTAAAGTATTCATTGTTTCTGACATAGGCCAACGACGAAAATCTTAATTGAACTTTTCCTAGTTTTGACTTATTATAAAAATAAGTATTCTCGAGTGCTTCCGTATTGGTTTGCGCCTGTGTTTCAGGAAGAACACCGAGCAAAATTGCCATACAAAAAATTTTCCAATTAAAAAATCCGTTCATCATTAAAAAAATCCGTTCATCACTTTTTTTATGCATAGTATTCTAATTTTATATACCTTTGTATTGTCCTAAAGGGATAGCGTTCTTTAAAAAAACATAGTTAAAAGCCCGGAACAATTGTCTGATTTTTTTAAAAAGCCAATTGTACTTTTTCAACAAAAACCCAAACACTACCCAACATTATAATGATGTTTTTTGCTTTGGGGTAGGAAAGTAAATAAAAAAATTGAAATTAGGTAATCCGGTACGTTTTAAAATTATTAAATGGCACGAATATAAAAGAAGCGAAAGGGAACGATAAGCGATAGAATGAACAGGTTGAGGGATTGATGAAGAGATGGATTAATGAATAAAAATTAAACACCTATTATCAATAAAAATAAGTATTAACCTTAAATTTTAAAAAAATGAAAATTCTAAAAACTATCCTTTTCGTTATTCTTGGTATTGTTGCTCTTTGCTTACTTGTAGCATTGTTTGTTAAAAAAGAATACGCCGTCGAAAAAGAAATTGTAATTAACCAGCCCAAAGCCGTTGTATTTGATTACATCAAAATGCTTAAAAATCAGGACAATTTCAGCGTATGGGCAAAAATGGACCCTGCCATGAAAAAAGAATACAGGGGTACTGATGGCACCGTAGGTTTCGTATCTGCCTGGGATAGTGAAAGCGGAGACGTAGGCAAGGGAGAGCAGGAAATCAAAAAGATTG
>CALRLN020000235.1:0-8231 GCA_943368675.1 Chitinophaga pinensis
AAAATTGGAATGCTACAAGTTACAGAAACACTTGCTCGGTATGGAAGAGTACAAGCCGTTTAAAATGCTTTGGTAGCCAAAAGTATAGGCTATTAATTTTCAATCTCTGATATAATTTGTAAACAAATGTATGTAATTTTGGTCTATGATATTGGCGAAAAGCGTGTAGGCAAAATGCTGAAGCATTGCCGGAAGTATCTGAACTGGATACAGAATTCGGTATTTGAGGGAGAAATAACAGAAGTAAAATTGAAAGAAATGATTGCCGGCGCCAGAAAAATAATGAATGAAGAAGCAGACAGCATCATTGTTTTTAAAAGCCGGGACGAACGTTGGCTTGACAAAGAAATTATAGGTACAGAACGCATGACAACCGATAATTTTCTATAAGCGCATGTCGTCGGACACCCAAATAACTGTTCTTTGACATACTGAAAAAACACCATATCAAACATAACTCCTTGATTATCAATAGTCGTCGATGTACAGGTAAAATCCTACTATTATACATCGACGACTTTTTCTTTGTATTTCAGCGCAAAAATCCTTTATTTTACCACAAATAAGCCGTTTTCCCAACGGCTCCCAATCGCACCTTACAGGAATTGAAACTTTACTGAAACTTACCACGTTGAAAAAAGAGAACGCCTTATAGCAACTAAAATATAAAAGATGCATCTGTCAGTATTTTTACATATATGCTTAAATAAAGTCTTTAACTGTCAAAGATTCAATGCAGAATAAAACAAGAATTGTATGAATAAGGATATAATTCCTGTGCTACATAAAGGCAAGACATTCGCCAATGTTAACTTTGCAGAAAAACGTCTGGAAAACAGAGAGTTTGTTAAATGCGAGTTTGTCAATTGCGATTTTAACAAAAGCGATTTAAGTCAGAATGATTTTCTGGATTGTCATTTTAAGCAATGCAATTTTTCACTTGCAATACTCGATGGTACAGGGTTCAGAGATGTTGTTTTCATTAACTGCAAGCTATTGGGCGTTAATTTTACGAAATGCAATAAGTTTTTGTTCTCATTTGAGTTCAGAGAATGTTTTCTGGATTATTGTACTTTTCTGGGCACTAAACTTAAGAAGACTAATTTCGAGGGATGTTCGCTTAAAGAAGTGGATTTTTCCGAAACTGACTTATCTGCCGCCGTTTTCAAAAACTGCGATTTATCAGGAGCAAAGTTTTCTAAGACACTCTTAGAAAGAACAGATTTCAGAACTGCCATCAATTTTAGTATCGATCCGGATGCCAATAAAATAAAAAAAACAAAGTTTTCTTCTTTAAATCTTGCAGGTCTGCTCCATAAACATAACCTGGATATTGATTTTGAAAGATAAAACAGATCAATGTTCGCAGATTTTTAACAGATAGCAAAAAAAACTTCTTTAGTTATGAAAAAGCCTCTTTTGCTCAGCACATATTTTAACTAATCTTCCCTACAAAATTGTAATAATCACTCGTTGGTATCTTGTTAGTGCAGGAGCACCATCATCTTTACCTTCAATAATAATGTGAACAGTCTCTCCGGCTTTCAGGCTTGATGGTAAGTTTACTTCAACTATCTCATTGGTTTTCTTTACTATTTCAACTGCCTCAGTAGCGGTTCCTGCTTCTTTATATTGCCAGTAATTGAGGTTTACCTTGTTCTTGTCGGGGTCTTTAGCACTGGCTACTATCTGAACTTTAGACCCTGCCTTAGCTTTAATGAAGTTTCCGGTCTTTACCGAAATCCTTGGGGCGTGGTTGGCATTTTTAAAATCTTTAATACACCAATCTGCCCTTGAAGCAAAGTCAAGCTGAATAGCTTCTATCCATCGGGTTTGCGGATAGGTTAAGTCCATCTTTTGCGTATATGGATTATAATCAGCCACATCCTTGCCATCTTCCCATCGGTTCGGGTTATCAGCCGATTGCTTCAATCTGCCTCCCCAGCCCCCATATGCAGGGTTTTGTATATTCCCCAGGCCTACATCAATCAGGTGCAGATAGGAAGGTGAGTCTCCCTCTGAGATAAAATCATACTTACTAAAAGCACCCCATTGCCCGGTTTTCATCTTACTCAGGTCACCGTGTATATGCTCATCGTCCCCTTCCTGTTTCTGTCCGTCGCCATAGCTGTAATACATTTTGGTAAGCGGTCCATGATTATTAATGATTTCTTCTCCCATAAACTTACCTTCCAGCAAGTAGTGCTGAGATGGCGGAACCGCTCTTTTCCATGGATAGGCAAAGCACCAGAACTGACTGGCATTATAAAATACCTTCAGGTCTTTCCAGTTGGGAGCAATGTATTTTTTATAGGTAGCGTCCTGGTCAAGAATTGCATAAATAATAGCTTTCTGACACACTTTCTTGTAAATCTGTTGCCATTGTGGCGTATTTTTATATTCCTCTTCAATTGATTTTAATGCCCGCGCTATGGTATTTGTTCCGCCCCAAACCTGTAGATAGATAGGCTCTGTCGTTGTATCAAGCAATTTATTCTTAATATACTCCGATCCCTCCGTTACTTTCTCCATTTCTCCTTCAAAATCAATATTACCCACTTTTATCATTTTCCGTAGCGAATTAGGTGTCGGAAAAGTTTTATCATGCAAGATAAGATTCGGATATACTTTCTCATAGGCATCAATTAAATCCTGCATCCAGGTGACCCCTGGCCAGCGAAGGTCAGTTTTTTCTTTGTACATATTCCTGGTCATTTCCATTTCGGAAACAAACTTAGTACCTTTACCATCGCCTTTGTAATGCCACATCGAACTACTATAAACTAACCCTTCTATCTTAAATTCATTAGCGTATAGCAGCATTCTGATAAAAGAATCCACATCATCAATTTCACCATCAGTTGTTACAATCGTTCGTGGTTTTGATTGCCCTGTTGCAATGTTCATCAAAAATATGCCTGCCACCAAAAGGATCAAAAATAAGCTTATGTTTTTCTTCATATTCTTTTATTTATTTCATACATAGTATTTGCAAAGGGTAATTAAGTGTAGGTTGCGTGCCTTTATGGACCACCTGAAAGTCACCTGGCTTATATTAAAAAAGCGAATCCAAAAACCATTATTCAATAAAACAGTTTCAGTACCTAAAAAAAATGCTCTGACTCACCTTCAATTGTAAAAGTAAAAAATCATTTGTCAAGTATTTCCCTTTATGTCCATTTTATTCCTTTCGTTTAGCTTTGACACAAAAATTGGCTTTGATTACAAAACTGGCACTCTATTCAATTTAACACACCTTCATTAAAATACTTCTACATCATTGGTGGGCCAGACTATAAAATCTATTGCGTGAAGAGAACCTCGCCAAAGTTAGAGCCTTAATCTGCTTAAAGTAATATCCGGCAGGATTTTGAACAGATTAAACGTGAAACCGGAATATCCACATAGTAATATTTCAATAAATAATATAACGGATTTTCCCTTAAACAGAAGAGTACAGGATACTTTAGGATTCTAAAACAGATAATTTTATAAAAAAACTCGGAATGTTTATTTTTTTATAACATTATCTACTTTTATTCACCCTAAATCAAGCGTATCTATGAAGTCAAAATTTACTATTCATTTGAATAGGATTTACGCAACCGGAACTGCCTGTTTGCTATTACTATTCTGTTCATCCTTTGCTTTCGCACAAATAAGGGGTACTGTTACAGGTTCTGACGGTGCTACATTAGTTGGGGTAAACGTTTCAGTAAAAGGAACAACCAAGGGGACTCAGACTGGTGCTGACGGCACTTATAAAATTGATGCAGCTAAAGGCTCAGTTTTAGTTTACAGCTTTGTTGGTTTTACTGCCAAAGAGGTGACAGTAAGTAATCAATCTGAAATTAACGTAACTTTAGAACTCGACGAAAAACTATTGGGAGAAGTCGTTGTGGTAGGTTATGGTAGCCAATTAAAAAAGAATGTAACAGGGGCTGTACAAACCATCGGTGCCAGAGAGATAAAAGATATTCCTGTTTCTCAGGTAGGGCAAAAACTTCAGGGACAACTGGCAGGTGTGCAAATCAATCAGACAACCGGTAAGCCCGGACAAGGAATGAGCATCCGTATCCGTGGACAGCTTTCGGTTTCGGCTGGTAGTGATCCACTCTATGTAATTGACGGTTTCCCGATTACGGGAGATATAGGAGCCATGAACCCGGATGAAATCGAAGATATTTCGATCCTGAAAGACGCCTCTTCTACTTCACTATATGGTTCAAGAGCTGCCAATGGTGTTGTTTTGATTACAACCAAAAAGGGTAAATCTGCGGGTACAAATGTAACTTTCAGTACTTTTGCCGGCATACAGCAAGTACCGATGAGAGGCCGCATTAAAATGCTTAATGCTGAAGAGTTTGCTCAATTCAAGAAAGAATCTTACGAAGACGCAAAACAGCCTGTTCCTGTAGAATTTCAGAATCCCTCGCAATACAGAGACAAAAACAATGACTGGTATGATGCTTTATTAAGAAAAGCCCCTGTACAAAGTTATAATCTGACAGTGACATCGAACAGAGAAAAATCAAGAACTTCGTTTGTAGGTGGCGTATTTAATCAGCAAGGGGTTGTATTGAACAATGAATATAAAAGGTATTCAATAAGAATGAACTCAGAATATGATGTTTCTGACAAAGTAACGCTTGGCTTTAATATTGCTCCGCAATACGTATTTGACAATACTCCAAGAACAGACGGCGACAGAGGAACAGGTATTTTGTTTAATGCATTACATACCTGGCCGATAATGCCGATTTATGAAGCAGATGGCAAAACCTTAACTTTATACAACAAATTTCCGGCTAGTACTGGTAATATCTTTGCCTATCCTAACTGGGTAAGAGCTGCAGAAGAACTGGTGAATGAAACTTCAACCACCAATTTAATAACAAACGCCTACATCCAGTATCGCCCTATAAAAGATCTGGTTCTGAAATCAACTTTCAACGTCGAGATGTTGCGTACTAAGTTTTTCTTCTTTAACCCATCTACTGCCACAAGTTCAATCAACGTCGCTATTCCGACAACAGCGGTTTCGATACGCCAGAATGTCGAGAACCTTACATGGTTGAACGAAAACCTTGCTACTTATACTAAAACAATTAATGACGACCATAATATTGAACTTCTGGCAGGGTTTTCACAACAACGCTTCCAACAGGAAAGCACACGTATTCAGGCCGATACCTACGCTGATGATCGCCTTCCTACAATTCAGGGGGCTATCAACATCAACCGTGGTGGCACCAACAGTGGTGTGCAGGAATGGGCCTTAATGTCAGTGCTATCAAGATTAACGTATAACTATAAAGGTAAGTATTTACTAACTGCGGCTGTTCGCCGTGATGGCTCATCGCGTTTCGGTTCTGAAAACCGCTGGGGTACCTTCCCTTCATTCTCATTAGGCTGGGTTCTTTCAGATGAAGGATTCATAAAATCAATACCTAAAATATCTTTTGCGAAAATAAGAGCAAGTTATGGTGTAATCGGTAACAATAATATCGGAAATTATACACCTTATGCCCTCATAAATAACACTGTGAATGCGGTTTTTGGTAACACAGTAGCACCGGGTGCTGTTGTAACATCCTTAGCAAACAATAATCTTGGTTGGGAAACAACCAAACAGTTAGACCTCGGCTTAGACCTCGGTCTATTCAACGACCGCATCACGTTTGTATATGATTATTATACAAAACGTACAACTAATTTACTTTATAGTGTGCAGATTGCTCAGGAAGCAGGTTTCAGTAACTTTAACGATAATATCGGAGAGATTAAATTCTGGGGACATGAGTTTGCTTTGAATACCAAGAACACTACCGGAAAGCTTAAATGGAGTACCAATGCAAATATTTCATTCAACCGTAATAAAGTAATTGCGTTAGCCAATGGTATTGACCGTGTTTACGGAACTTTCCACATCACTAAAGTAGGTTATCCTTTCGGACAATTCTACGGGCATATCTCTCAAGGCATGTACCAGAATGCTGAAGATCTGAAAAACTCTCCTCAGGTACCAGGCCGTTCGGTAGTAGGAAGCATCAAACTGACTGACCAGAATGGTGACGGTATCATAACCAATGGCGGTGATTTTGACGACAGAGTAATCATGGGTAGCCCTTTCCCTAAATTTACTTATGGTATCGTCAACAACTTCAGTTATGGCAATTGGGATGCAAGTATCGTTGGCTCAGGTTCACAAGGCAATCAATTGTTAGTTCGTCATATTTATAGCACTGCCAATCTTGATGGTGTATTTAACCTGGTTGAAGGAGTAAAAGATCGCTTCCGCTCTGAATCGAATCCTGGAAAAGGAATGTATGGAACAACCGTTGGTGGTGGTAACGTAACAGGTATTGAAAGAGACTGGATGAACAGCCGTTTTATTGCAGATGCTTCATTCTTCACAATCAAAAACGTAACAGTCGGTTATACAATTCCAAGAGCCAATAAAATATTCAGATCAGCTCGCATTTACGGTTCAGTTCAGCAACTATATGTATTCACCAAATATTGGGGTGGCCCGAATCCGGAAACTTCTGCACAGGGAGACGGAAATGGGAATGGTGGAAACCTCAGTCAGGGTATTGACTTGTCAAACTACCCTGTTCCAAGAACTTTCACTCTTGGCATAAACTTGAACTTTTAATTAACGTAAACATCCTTAAGATAATGAAAAAGATAATAATAACAGCCTTGTTTATGTTCGTTGGGTTAACAGGTTGCAAAGACTTTTTAACTGTTGTCCCGGAAACAAACCTTAGCACCGCTATATTCTTTACTAAAGAAGCCGATTTTCAACAGGCAGTTAATGCCACTTATGTACCTTTACGCGCCATTGTAAACGACCGTGCATGGCTGCTGGGAGAAATGCACTCTGATAATGCTTACTATTATAGAAATATCCTTTTTGGTGCAACCGAACAGCAGGAAGATATAGCAGACTTTGCAGTACCCACAGCTAATGGGGTTACTTCAAATACGCACGTTCTGAACCAGTATCGCCTGGACTACCAGATAATTGCCCGTGCCAATCAGATTCTGACTTCGATTGATAAAGTTGATTTCAATGCTGATTCAAAAAATAACCTGAAAGGTCAGGCACAATTTTTAAGAGCTTATGCTTATTTCGAGTTAGTACGTTATTTTGGAAAAGTGCCTCTGCATCTTACACCCGTAACTAACCGTCAGGAAGCAGCCATAGCACTATCTGAAGTTGATGCGGTTTATGCACAAATTATTAAAGATGCAAGTGCAGCAGTAACAGGTCTTTTACCAAAATCAAAACAGGAAGCAGGCAGAGTTACCTCAGGAACTGCAAGAATGTTATTGGCGAATGTATACATGGTAAGAAAGAACTGGGCCGAAGCCGAAAAACTATTGAAAGAAATCGTAACAAGTGGTGAATATAAACTGATGCCTGATTTTAACGATGCTTTCTCAACCAATACCGGAAACAAAAACAATATAGAATCTATATTTGAAGTACAGTTTCAGGAAGGGGCATCCGGCTATAATGGTGCTATTATTTACAACTACCTGCCTCGCCCGATGAGCCCGGAAGAATTAAAGCCAATTACAGGAACATCAAATCCTCAACCATTAACAGGTGAAGGAAACGGAGCACCAACGCCTGACCTGATTAATTCTTTTGAAGCAGGCGACAAAAGAAAAGACGCAACCATTGCTTATGTAACTATCAGCGGAAGTCTGAGAGCAAATAAGGTTTTTCCTTATAACAAAAAATTTGCAAAAACACATTCGCTGCATGGCAATACAGGTAATAACTTCCCTATTTACCGCTATTCAGAGGCACTATTATTTTTAGCAGAAGCATTGATGGAGCAAGGCAAAACAGCAGAAGCCTTACCGTATCTCAACCAGGTTCGTTCACGTGCCGGGCTACCTGACGCAACCACAACTGTACAGGCAGAATTAAGAAAACAAATCTATCAGGATCGCAGATCTGAACTGGCATTTGAGAACAAGCGTTGGTTCGACCTCGTTCGCACAGGTACAGCTATTGAGGTTATTACAGCGTATGGTAACAGGCTCAAAGCCAATCCTGTAGATTATTATTACCCTGAAGGTGCAACAGTGCGCGGGAATGCCTTTAGTAACATCTCTTTACTATATGGACTACCGGCAGATGAAGCGGCATTGTCACCTCATTTCTGATTTATAAAAGATAATTTATACACTGCATAAGTAAAAAATGAATG
>CALRLN020000236.1:0-8197 GCA_943368675.1 Chitinophaga pinensis
GTTCTTTAATTGCAGTTGGAGGTCTGTTATAATCAAACACTACTCTGTGACTTTCTCCTGATTTTGATATTTCAATCCATTGAGCACCCGCATCACCACAGTCAGGACATCCAATCACGGTAGGCAGTTTTTTAAATTCCTCAAATTCAAAAGATGTCTTTATATCTGCAATTAATCGGGCCGACAAGTTAGCAGAACATTGCTTTTCGGCATTATTTCTACTATTATCCTTTGCTACATATTTTAATTTATTTCCTACAATTTCAATGGAAGCTTCACAAATACCAGAACATTCTCCAAAAAAAAATCCACCTTTTATTACTAAATCCTGCTTAGGACTTGTATTGATCTCATTTTTTGAGCATGCTACCAGAAGAGACAGCATTCCGATTAAACAAATTATTTGTTTTTTCATGAGTCAATCTAAATTAAAGATTAGAATCAAGGCTTAACATACTTTTCTTCAAAATATATTCTTTTCTCACGAAGAAGTTTTAGCAAAGGTGCAATTTCTTTCACATCATGGCCGAATTCAAATGTTACTTTATGTCTTGAATCATTTTTTATTATTTCTACCCATTCAGCACCACCATCAGCACAATCAGGGCAACCAATTATCTCTTCCAATTTACTGAACTTTTCAAAGTCAATATTTTTTGATACTTCAGATATATAATCAGCGCTTAGTTTCTCTTTATATGTAGTTGGGTCGCCTCCGTTGGTTCCTCTTCCACCGTTCTGATAAACCGTAAATTCGGCTTCGTCATTAACCAGCACCATTTCTTTTTTGCATGGCCCAAGGCACATACCGAAGCTCGTGCCATACTTAATTACCGTACCATTCAAATCTTTTTCTGCATCTGGTCCCTGCGATTCGTTTTCGCAAGCCATAAAAGAAAATGTGGAAAGAATGATTGCTACAAACAATTGAATTTTCATTTTATTAATGGATTTTTGTGTTTGAATATAGGATTTAATTTTAAATACTACACTTAGGATACCGTTCAGAATAAAAAGGTTGGAACATGACTACAAAACAAATACAAATTATAGTCCAGGCCGTTGGTGTGGCAGAAAAAAACATTACTAATACCATAACTTTGTTGGAAGAAGGGGCAACAGTACCTTTTATTGCCCGATATAGAAAAGAAATGACAGGTAGCATGGATGAGGTGCAGATTGCTTCTGTAAAAGATCTTTATAATAAGTTTGTAGAAGCTGATAAACGCAGGGATGCCATCATTAAATCAATAGAAGAACAAGGCAAAATGACGCCTGAACTGCTGAATAAGCTGCAAAATGCCACCTATATTAACGAACTGGAAGATTTATATCTGCCCTATAAACAAAAGCGTAAAACAAGGGCAACCATTGCGATTGAAAAAGGGTTGGAGCCGCTCGCTAAAATCATCTTTGCACAAAAGGATAGAAACATTGAGGGCATTGCGGAAAAATATCTCAACGATAAGGTAGAAAGTGTGGAAGATGCGCTACAAGGTGCAAGAGATATTATGGCAGAATGGATTAATGAAGACATTCAGGCCCGGAACGCTGTACGGAGGATTTTCGAAAGAGAATCGATTATTACAGCAAAGGTTAAGAAAGGCAAAAAAGAAGAAGGCGCCAAATATCAGGATTATTTTGAGTTTTCAGAGCCTTTGTCAAAAATACCCTCTCACCGCCTGTTGGCCATCAGGCGAGGGGAAGAAGAAGGAATTTTGTCGGTAGATATTTCTATTGAAGCTGAAAGAGGAACAGATGCGCTCGACCGGATTTACCTGAAAGGACTACCAGAAGCCAAAGAGCAGGTAGCAAATGCCATAACAGACTCTTACAACCGTCTTTTAAAGCCAAGTATCGAAACAGAGTTCTCGAACCTTTCGAAACAAAAGGCAGATAACGAAGCCATCAAGATTTTTGCTGCCAACCTCCGTCAGTTATTGCTTGCATCACCACTAGGTCAAAAAAGAGTAATTGCGATTGACCCAGGCTTCAGAACTGGTTGCAAAACGGTATGTCTTAACGAACAGGGAGATTTACTTTATGACACTGTTATTTATCCATTAGACAGAAAAATGGAGGCTGAAGCTGTTATCAAAAAACTGGTTTATGAGTACAAAATACAAGCTATTGCCATCGGGAATGGAACTGCCAGTCGTGAAACTGAAAGTTTTGTAAAATCATTAAAGTTAGACAATATACAGGTACACATGGTTTCTGAGCAGGGAGCTTCAATCTATTCAGCTTCTGAAATTGCCCGCGAAGAGTTTCCCAAAAAAGATGTAACAGTGCGTGGAGCCATTTCGATTGGACGAAGATTGATGGACCCTCTGGCAGAATTGGTAAAAATAGACCCGAAATCTATCGGAGTGGGTCAATACCAACACGATGTTGAGCAAAAAATGCTGAAAGAAAGCCTTGATTCGGTAGTTGAAAGCTGCGTGAACCTTGTAGGTGTTGAGCTAAATACTGCCAGTAAGAACCTTCTGAGCTATGTTTCCGGTTTGGGACCGTCTCTGGCTCAAAATATTGTGGACTACAGAGCAAAGAATGGTGCATTCGGTTCCAGAGATGAATTAAAAAAAGTACCCAGACTAGGTGCAAAAGCATTTGAACAAAGTGCAGGTTTTTTGCGCATCAATGGGGCAAAGAATCCGTTGGATAACTCGGCAGTGCACCCTGAAACTTATCCTATTGTTGAAAAAATAGCGAAGGACCTGGGCTTAAAAGTGGCTGATTTAATTAATAATGTACAGATAAAATCAAAAATCAATCTGAATAATTATGTTACAGCAACTGTCGGACTCCCAACACTAAATGATATTCTGTCAGAATTGCAAAAGCCCGGCCGTGACCCACGTGAAGCGTTAGAAGAGTTTGAATTTGCGGCAGATGTACATAAAATTGAAGATTTGAGAGAAGGTATGATATTACCGGGAATTGTAACCAATATAACAGCATTCGGTTGCTTTGTTGATGTGGGTGTTCATCAGGATGGTCTGGTGCATGTATCGCAAATGGCCAACAGATTCATTAAGGATCCGAACGAAGTTGTAAAAGTACATCAGAAAGTACAAGTGAAAGTAACTGAAATTGATGTACCGAGAAAACGGATTGCATTGAGTATGAAGTTTTGAGTCATAGACTTTTTTTAATTTAGTGCCTGCGGTAAGGCATCAAATTAAAAAAAGTCTTGATAATTTAATGACATTTCCGGTGGTTGGCTAAGCGGAGTCGAAGCCACTTGACAAGATCCTTTAAATTATTTCTGGTTATAGCGAACTTTTAAAAACGGTTTTTTGTAATATAATGACCATGGGGACGACCGGTTTTGACGGCGTGAGTGGTTGCGAGTAAAAGCATGTCGGGAGTTGGTAGAATCTCCTGTTAAAAATTCTTCCGAACAATAACTGGCAATACATCGTATGCCATGGCTGCTTAATTCCGGAGTGAATTAATCTTATGCCACATTCCGCCCTGGCTAACCTCTGCCGTTGGGGAGTCCGGAGTGTCGAACCGCAGAGGCGATTAAGTGCGGGTAACTTGTGCTTAATTAGTATTTAGGTTTCTAAGGAAAAGTTCTGGTATGTCGGACACCTGGCTTTTCCCGAAAATCAAGACCGAATAAACATGTAGAAGGCTCGACAGGTGCCATGTTCGGACCAGAGTTCGACTCTCTGCGTCTCCACAATGAAGCGTAACAATCTAATTACCAGAATGTTACGCTTTTTATTTTGCAATAATCTACTATCCTACCTCTTAATATCCAGTTTCTGGCTTCCCAAATAACCAAAATATGGTCATCATTAATTTATTATTAGAAAAAAAATTAAGTCAGAAGCAAACATTATCCATACCGAAAAGTTTATTAATTAGCTATACCCGTCAAAATTCCTTATCTTCACTCAATGAGACTCTACATCAAATATATGGTAAGCATTCGCTGTAAAATGCTGGTAAAAACTGAACTGGATAAATTTGGGCTTGATTACGGCACAATAGATTTAGGGGAGGTTGAAGTAAAAGGAAATATTACAGAAGAACAACGAGAGCAACTGAAAACCAACTTGTTGATGTCAGGCCTTGAGTTAATGGATGATAAGAAGGCCATATTGATTGAGAAGATAAAAAAAGTTATTGTTGAAATGGTTCATTATGAAGATGAGCTTCCGAAAGTAAAAAATTCAGATTATATCAGCGAAAAACTTCACTATGATTATACCTATCTTGCCAATCTCTTCTCAGAAACAACTGGCACCACTATCGAACATTTTATCATTATTCATAAAATTGAGCGGGTAAAAGAACTAATGATTTATGATGAGTTAAATCTGACAGAAATATCTTACAAACTCAATTACAGCAGCGTTTCCCACCTTTCTACTCAGTTTAAAAAGATAACCGGTTTAACCCCTTCTTTTTTTAAGTCCCTCAAACAAAAGAAACGTATTCCATTAGAAAATATGTGAATGATATAACTTTTCTATGCAATTGTGTAATATTTTACCCATAAAATAGCCCCATATTTGTGGAGTTCTCGTAATATATCTAATCAGCCGCAAAAGTCGGTTTCAGATTCTGATTAAGAACAACGGATCGCCCTATAATTGATTGATTTTTACACTAAACCATTTTCGGTAAAATTAATCTCTATCTACCCATTTGATTTTTAAGAATTCCAGTTCGTTTACTACTCTAAAATTTACCTACAATGAAAAACTCAAAAAGTATTCTTTTAATAGAAGACGATGAGGATGATCAGGGCTTTTTTCTCGAGGCTATTAGCGCCATCGAAAATACAAGGCTATACGATATTGCGAAGAATGGAAAAGAAGCAATAAATAAACTTAAGAACTCCGCCCTACTACCAGACATTATTTTTACAGATATTAACATGCCAATCATGGACGGTATTGAATGTTTTCTGGAAATAATAAAAAATCCGCGTACTAAAAATATTCCCGTAGTGTTTCTTTCGTCGGATACCGGAAAAAGAGCCATTGTCACTCAACTGGGAGCAAAAGGTTTTATTCAGAAGTCACATGATAATGATACTTTAATCAAACAACTGGCCCAAATGATTAGTATTAATATCTCCATAAATAATTATACACCAAGCCATCGGGTGCAACCTGTAATATCAATTTAATTGTCAACTTCTAAGTATAGTTTACGGTTAAAACAAGCTGAATTATTACTGAATATATCAATTCTTCGATAAGGCGAATGTGTGAATCTTATAACTCTTTTGGATAGTTGTGTAACACTCTCCGGATAAAAGGGTTGCATCTTTGTGTTATATCAATTCAGTTATACGCTGATTCCATTCTTATGAAATTAACAAAATAAAACAACAAAAAGAAGAACACCTCTTCATATATTCTGCTAGCCTTAGTCTTTCAGTTGATATTTATACTCAAAGACATCTTAAGGCATTTCACGGCAATGTAGACTTAAAATCAGACAAGAAAAAAAAATATTAATTGAGGTATCTGCTTATGAATTAGCGGAAGCAAAAGGCCAGTGTATTCAAAAAAAACGGGTATAAATGGTCACGCAACAACGATCATTAAAATATTGTCCGGACAAAAAGTTTAGCAGGAATTACCCTAAAACCCTAATATCATAGTTAATTACTGTTTCTTCATTTAAACCGATAAAGTTTTGATTATAACTCAGTATGATTCAAGAGTAGAATTTCCAGACGATCAGATCGTATTGTCGACCAGAAGTATTCAGAATACTTTTTTATTAACTGCAAATACTTAAAATAATGGACGAAATTATTATAAACTCAGGGAAAATCATCTTAGGAATATTGGCTGGCATTACAATCGGTACTTTCGCAAGTCAATTTTTTCTTCCTATAAAAATCAGTAAAATAAGTAAGTACATTTTAAAGAAAAATAAAGATGACGTAAGTCGGAAAAACACCGATTCATCAGATTTTGATTCAGACACAACCGAATAAATAAGAATCGGTATTTAAAATTAATTTAACTAATATATAAATCCTCAGTAAGTCGATATGGAAACTTCAGAAATTGAAAAGTCAAAAGCACACATTACTGTGGAAATTATTGAATATGTACCTAATTCTGTAGTTATTAAAACGATTCTGAAAAAATCAACCGGAAATATCAGTGTCATGTCGTTTGATGCAGGAGAAGGTCTAACAGAAAAAACTACGCCATTTGATACCTTTGCTCAGATTATTGAAGGCACTGCAAAAATAGTAATTAACGGAAATTCACATGAATTGAAGACAGGACAATCTATTGTAATACCAGCGCATGCACCTAATCTTATCAAACCCAATGGCAGATTCAAAATGATACTAACTATCATTAAAAGCGGGTACGAATAATAATATCAACACATAAACACCAGAGAACAAAATCTTTCTGATTATAAAAATAATGAAGAATAAACCCTCATCAACCCTTATCTTTTTGGCGAAATCCCTTTATTTACTAACCTATCGTTAGAATAATTCAGGCAAATCTTGAGTCAATCAAAAGTTGAAATCGTATTTTAAATATTCGTGTTTAAGGTTAATCAGAGTTCAAATACCATCTTGCTTTAGATGGTATTTTTTTTAAATATTTAAGGCCACAGGCAATTATTTTAACTTAAGGAGCGATAATGTGTGGATTATATAACTATTAAGCAAAATACTATAACATTTCTTGCATCAGAAATCTTGACCTTCGTATTAGACATTAATCACCAAAATATCAACATAAGACCTACATTCTCCATAAAATACAATTCCCGAAGATTTTTTCAATATTTGAAATGTAAATTTCAGATATGTGGTTAGGTTTCATTTCAAAAGCCATCTTAATTTTAGATGGATTTTTTGTTTACAGAAAAACTGGATTACCCGAAAAACATCCTCCAACGAATTTCTTTTCAACCTCCCTCCAATTCTAATAAAAATGTGTGAATCATGTAACTATTAAGCTGAATTATATAACAAAGAACATAACGAAAAACCGGAATTTTACTTGACAATTATCTTTGCCAGGACTGGCGATTAAAAATTGGCCTTACTCATAAAAAATACTCAAAGGCACTGATTTATGCCTTGTAAAAACTCTCGACGAAGATTGCAATATGTAGTCTTCTTCCATATTTAGTTGATATCAAATGCCATCTTAATATTAGATGGTATTTTTGTTATGATAATAAAATGTCAATAAGGACATTTTAATCGTTTTCTTCTAAGTGGGAATTATACAACATTTTTTAATAATTGTATAACACAAACTCTCATAAAACAGCTCACCTTTATATAGCAGAAGTTCTTTTGCTAAAACAACACGAAAATGAACAGAGAAAAAATAATGGAAGAATGGAATAAGCAGAAATCAAGACTATTAAAGAAATTCTCAGTTCTTACTGAAGACGATTTGTTTTTTAGAGAGGGGAAAAAAGATGATATGCTTGAAAGACTACAACTTATTCTGGGAAAGAATAAAGAAGAGCTAATCATGATTTTCGACAGCGTAAGTGAAACAGAAAAAAAACCTAAGCCGCTTTACATGCGCAGGTAACTATTTCTTAAACTATTAATCACATATTTTATCAAATAAAAGATGAGTAAAGATAAACAGGGTAAAGATTCAAAGAAAATGGCCACGGCAGATAAGACAAAACACTTATCAGCGTATAAGATGGATAGTCAACGCAAATTTGCCGAAGTGCCTGCTCCAAATTTAAAAAAATAGTATTACTGGCGGCTCGTTGATAATTTGGTAAAAACTTGTATGTCATTAAGTCGCAATAAAAAAGACAGTTTCAGGTCGGAAACTGTCTTTTTTATGCAATCAGGTCTGATATTTCACTTCTCAACTCCGATGAAGTTAAGATTTTTATCAAAAATCATGCTTTTACTTCCAAATATTCTCTTTCCGGATAAGTCTTTATATCTATAAAATACATAAAATTTTATATAAGGGTCCTTTGTCCCGGAAATCATCTTTCCCTTAAGTTCCGTAAATGTAATTTCACGCTTCAACATTACTAAACTACCTGGATTATCCAATGAATCAGTAAGCAATAGAGTGGTTATATAAAATACGTCACCCTCAATATCCCGTTTATAGCTCTGCTCTAACTCTTCAGCATTTTGCTTTTCAGACTTACTATGGTAGCCGTCTCTCAAACCAATTACTTTAGTATATAAATAACT
>CALRLN020000237.1:0-8187 GCA_943368675.1 Chitinophaga pinensis
CATGAAAAAAATAGATGCTCTCCCGGTGGTCGTGATCGATTTTTTTCATTCGGGGAGCTATCACTGCTTATCGAGCCTTTATTGCTGCCATCATCAACAACAAACAAAGGAGATTTGCTGATGAAAAACACAACCAAAACCACTACCAAGAAACTGCCAACGCATGATGTATTTGTGGTCGATTATCGACAAGGACGGGCAGAACCCAGAAAACATCGGATTAGTTCGGGTTGGGTCAATAAAGATAACCTGGGTGTAAACATCATCATCAATGGTACCATTTATGCTATCCGGAAAAGAAAGCCTAATCCTGAATCTTCGACAAAAAATCTACCTACTCATGATGTATTTGTAGTCTGCTTTGGCAAAGACCAGGGAGAGCCGCAATGGCACCGGATTAGTGCCGGATGGGAACAGGCAGATACGAATGATATTAATACCACCATCAATGGCATACAGTACATTGTCTCTCAAAAGAAAGCGTTTACCGCTTAATCATCAAGGCTAGGCAGATTAATTCTGCCTAGCCTTTCTTGTTTTTTGTAATATCCCCATCTCAATTATTTCTGATCAAATTAGGCATTACATCCCATAATCAATAAAAAAAGCTTCTTAGTAATGACTTTTATCCCGTACTCAATGATAGGAGTTATCCAAATAAAAAATCGTAAGATAAAATCCTACGATTTTCTAACTTTATAACTTTTGCTAGTCAATTCATGCCCTGAAATGACTTACATATATAAACATTCTAACGGTAGTTTTGTTTAATTTTTTGATATTTTTTAATACTCAAACTTAAACAAATTATAGAGCATTTTACGATTGTATGAGTTATTAAAGGAATCAATGGCTAGTGCTTACTTTCATTATTTGATATTTAGCAAAAAATCCTGCCAATTGACAGGATTGTTCTGGATTTTTTAGCAAAAGTTATAATGAAAATCTTAGATATATTTCTAGTTTTAAGCCATATACGAAATCTATTGAAAGTTAGATTTATCTTGTAAAATTATTTTGTTACAGGCGTTACTATATTCTATTATCTAGTAGTTAGAATGATGCCAAAGATACACAAATAACCAATAATTCGTTTGAGAGAACTTTTATTTAGCAGATTTTACCTCTTGTTGCCTGATTTTTTTAACCACCTTCCTTTTTTTCTATGAGTATGTGAGTGACCATACTTCCTTCATGATCTGCATACCGTTCATCAACCTCATGAATCATTTGCGGTAGTTGTTTGAGAAATGCCAGATACAAGCTGGTTAATCCATAACCGGAAAGGGTAATCAATTTTGAAGGCAATTCAAGAATAATCTTATTCTTTTCTTGTCCAATTTCTAATGTGTAATCCACAATATACGCATAAGGAAAAGCTCTCATATCCCCCTCTTTAAAAACCAGACAAAAGTTTCGCATGCTTCCTTCGCTTGGAAAGAAGGCAGATACATCGTCTTTTGGTTCTGAATCCGATTGTGCCGGATTATTCTCCTTCATCTGGTCAAAGCGCAATTTATAGCCCTGGCTCATAGTTTAAATTTTTATCCGGTGATTGTTTCTTCGTTTCTTTGATAGGATTTCTTGAAACTGTCTTTGGCATTTCTTTGTTGAGTTTGTCCCGTACTTGCTGATGTATGAGGGCTGTATCAGCTTTACCGCTTACCAATTCTATTGCTGACTGGCGGTCTCCCAACTTTGCCGCATGTTCCATTAATTCCCTTTTTTTGTCTGTATAAATTCTTACCCCTTCCTTACCCCGTGAAACGGACACATAAAATTGTTTAGAACTGGTGGCAGGAAAAGTAGCGGCTGGTTGCGCAATCAATACCTGATCCACATCTTTTCCCTGTGAAGCATGGGACGTAATGCAATAGGCATGGGATAGATGTCCGAAGTCTTTGTTTACTTCATATTCTGCTTTGCTAATAATATTCTGTAACTGAATTTTGCCTGAATTACTGACTTTCATCACTTCAAACATTTGCCCGTTGAGCAGGTCTTTCTTTTGCAAATCGAACCCGTTCCTGGTCACACGCACAATATCTTTCCGTGATATAGGAATGATGCTCTTTTCGTACAATTCATAGTCCTTGCTTCTCTGGCTTGGCAAATCATGGATTTCATTGGCTTCATTCTGAATACGAACACCTTTTTCTGTGCTTTCAATAATTGTCCACTGACTCCCTCTTTTGATATTCGGCAGGTTCTGATTAAACTGTATGACCTGACCTGCCTGCAAATTGCGCCAGTCGGCTTTTTGTGCTTCGGTCAGGTTCAGGTTTCGCAGACGTGACACTTTCAGTTCCTTTTTACCCAGCATCCCTGATGATTTCATTTTATCTCGGAGAGCTTCGGTCACTTCATCGCTTTGCTGGCGGGTTGGTGAAATGACCAATGCACTCTTTTTGTTTTTGATGGTGTCTAGATAATCATTGACGAGTGCTTCATAAGGTTTCTTAGGATCTATTTCCCTGATGGCTCCCATGTCATCCAATTTTTCAAAAGCACTTGCTACATCTCCCACCGATAAATCTTCTACTGCTTGTTTATAGGTTTCATTGCGTTGTCGATAGACCTTGCTGATTTCTGCCGTCTTAATACCGCCTACCGTATTGAGAATCCGTTGCGCATCTCCTCGGTCAACGCTCGAATGCTGACGAGTATCTCCTACCAATATCAATCTTGCATTCTGGTTATTTGCCAATTCCAAAATGGATGTCATGTGTTGTGTGCCTAACATTCCGGCTTCTTCTACAATTAAAACCTGACCTAACAAATTTTCCTGCATTTTCTTATCAGCCATTAATTTGGCAACTGTATCTGCCTGCTGAAATCCTGACTCCCGGAGCATTCCTCTGGACGCATCGCTTGAGGGGGCGACTAGGATAACGGTCTTACCTGCTTGTTCAATTAAAGGAACGAGTTCCTGTAAGGTGGTTGTTTTTCCTGTTCCGGCTTTGCCTGTGACAATGGAAACCCGGTTAGTAGTACTTAAGACGTGTTCGATGGCAGCCTTTTGCTGGCCTGTTGATTTAAGTTCCGGCAATTGACTATATAAGGGTCGTAATTTGCCTTGCCCCTGCCGAGCCAGTCTGACCATTCTTTGTTCTTCTGCCAGCACTTCCTTAGTAGTGGTCATCAATTTGCCTTTTTCTTCCACATGGATCAGCCGGGAATCCTGCTCAAAGTTTTCAGTAATCTTATCCAATGAAACGTCTGCATGGCCTATGCTATAGCGATAGGCAGATGCCAGAAGCCTTCTGTCATGCAAGACTGAGGCCCTTTCAAAACCATGTTGCAAGGCATAGTCCACACATTGATCCGGGGTCAGGACGCGCTCGTTTTTTTGCTTGCCAAAGCGTACAACCGGGTTTTCAGACTTGCCTTCTTTTTCGGTGTGTTCATTTATTTGCCTGCGCCATTCGGTTTTCAACTCTTCCATCGAATGACCTTTTTGTTTTTTGCTCCGGGTTCTGGCTCCTAATTCGTCTAACTCTTTAGCGTCGGTAATGCCTTTTTCTTTGGCCATACGACCGATTTCATCGGTACGTTTGGAGAACAAACCGATGATATGTTTGGGTACACCTTTGACCTCAAAAGAAGTTTTATTCGCCTGAACCTGATAGCCCAGTTGTATCAATTCATCGGATAAGCGTTTATGAAAACAGGCCTGATAATAGGGCATGTCTCTTTTGATGTCTCTGAACTGGCATGCCTTAATCCGCTTCTCGGGTTCATCCCAGGTCGCATTAAAGACAAAGCAATGAGCATGCAGGTGAGGGTCGGGCATTGACCCATCGACAGGTCTAGCTGTCTGATGGGTAAAATCGACCCATAAAAGCTCACCTGTGGGTCTTTCTTCATCCCGGCCTTTAGTACGCACACGGGTCTTACTATCCCGCTCTATGTCCTGCATGGTCGCTCTGACGCTCTTTTCAAAAGCTGTCAGGATATGGTCGTCTTTGGAAAGGACATGTAGGATTGAGACGGACTTCGGACAATGAAAGTTAATGTCATAGCCCACTGTCCGGTCGTCTTTGGTTCGGGGGGTTAAGGTCTTTCCGGTCGCTGGGTTGATGTTATCGCACAGGTCAAAGAACAGGTCTTTGGTGACCTGTCCGTTGATGCCTATACGTTCAGCCAGAAGACCATGAACTTTCCCTTGCAACTCCTGATCGTTCACATAGTAATCAGACCGGGAGAGTTCATCTTTGAAATACGCTTTGGCATGTGCGGCAGAACTGCTTTGTATCATCCGTATCATAAGCCATCGGATTTATACACCACTACTAGAGCTATTTTGATAATTCTCTTACTTGTTAAACACGGTATAAGCTAATCGCTTGGTAAATGCGGCTGGGGGCTGTCCTATGAAATCGGCTATCGGTATAAGTCGGAAAGTATCAGACATCTTCCCTAAGGACAGCTTAGGTTCTTAATTCACCTCTAATTCGTCGTCTTCATCGAACATTTCTGCTACCTTCCGACGGGTGTCTGGGTCAGCAGGTTTCCTTCCATAATATCTTACCCCATTGGCATCTTGAGAATCTTTATCACCAATAAAGGCATTTGCCTTTTCTTTAGAAAATAGCATTTCGTCTATAGTATCCATGATAAATTGGTCACCTTGAAAATAAGATATTCGGTAACTCATCCAGTATCCGACACTACTTAAAAGTATTAAATATCCAACTGTTTGTTGTAACATAATTAGACCCAAACCGATGAGGAAAAAGAAAAAGGGCTCAAGAATTGTTTCAATATCTCTTAGATCAAATGGTTTGCCATTCCATTTGAAACTTTCAAAAATGGGATGAATTTTCCCAGGGTCAACACTGCTTCGGCCTAAGTCAAATACAGATGGCAAACGTTTAATTTCTTTTCTGCGCTGTAAACATTGATAACCAAAAGCTATTAAGAATAAATACCAAGTCCCATTGTGCAAAAGAAAACTACCCCAATCAAATTCGTTAAATCTTCCAACGCCTTGTTGCATCATAATATCGTGAACTTCTGAAAATGAAGCCGTACTCATTCTTCCTACCGCAGTGAAGTAATCAATTTCATAACGATAACCGTATGGAATATAAGCCAAGACAATGAACATCAGTCCGGCATTGCCAAAAGAGAAAAATCGTTCTCCCATATCTTTACGAATAAAGACATCTAACAGGGTACGTGGGAAAGAAAGAACACGAAGTGCGGCTCCTAAGGCAACAGCTTCAATAGCTTGCGTACTTTTATACACATAGCGGAAGTACATGTTTTTTTTCATAGACAACAGTGGTTTGATTATGGTTGATAATTCTGTTTAAATGGATATTTGACATGATTGTTTCCTTTATAGATAGCATCTCCCTGTCGATGGAGATATGCTTCTACACGATAATCATTCAAAGCTCCTCCTGTTTTAAGTTTTATAAATTGTTCGGGACGAACGATTCTCTCTAATTTTAAGGATGAGCCTGTTGTATGAGAAAATTCCTTGGAAACAGTATGGCTGGAAGTCTGATCTACAAAATAGGTATCGCCAATTAGCTCAGAAGCATATTTATTAGTTTCTATGTCAGCATTAGCATGAAAAATCTTTGTGCCTAAAGTTCCTAGAAAGCTCTTGACCCGATATTCAGCTTTTTGCCCTCCCATACTGGCATAATAGTTTGGTAGGTTTTGCGAGATATACACTGTTGAAATTCGACTACTACGAGCCGTTGCCTGATAATCTGCATCATGTTCATGTAAGAAATTCTGTGCTTCATCAGCCCATAAAAATAAAGGACGATTATTTTGTGTGATTGAGCGTTTTTCCATCGATCTTTGCCAGATGTATTTAAAAAGTATCTGACAATCCCTGCCAACCTTCTGATATATCTTAACAGGCAGGTTCAACAGAATAATTTTACCTTGTAAGCAATCTTCCGGTTTTATATTAGAATCAAATCGACAGAATAAGGAATAGATAGGTTCTCTTAAAAGACGGAATAGAAAGCCTGAAAATGTGAAGTCAATAATAGAGCGGGTCTTTTCACTAAGATTGATAAAGTTATCAAAGAAGAATTGATCTAAAAACTTTAATAATCTTGCTTCGGGAACGGCATCTAATAATTCTTGTTCAAAATTCAAATCGTTGTCTATTGCAGTTCTTTTTTGTTCAGTTAGAGAAGAATACCATTTATCGATCATGGTATTAACATTATTTTTTGCCAACTGGAATGCCTGCTGAAAGGCTTTGCCTTCTTTCTGTACGGTTTCTAAATTTTCATCAGCTTTTGGGATTGTCTGTACAATATCATATAATGCTTGTATTGATAATTTTTTGTATGCTAATAGACAAAGGTCAATGACATTAAACAAGAGCATATCTAATGCAGTCTCCCAGAATGGATCATCGCCTTTACCTTTCTTTTCTTCCCCAGCGTTAATGACTGTTTTTAATACCTCGACAATATTTTCTGTGATTGATTTTCCTGATTGTTCTGCTTCATACTGAAGAAAATTGAAATGGTAATTGCCACCGGGTTCAAGAATGATAAGGTCATTCTCTCGACCTGTTAATTGACAGTAATCTTGCCATACTTCTTTTTCGTCAGGCTTCACTGTCAGAACTAATCCACCAAATCCCGCTTTGAGGTATTTAAGTGCAATGGTTCGAGCCGAACCAGATGATTTTCCAGATCCTATCCCACCAAAAATCTGCACACCTTCAACTGCGTGACGAATACTCCAATGATTTTTTGAAGTTTCGGAAGAAAACTCAATTAGGGATTTATCTAAGTCAAAAAGGTCCATCTTATTTGTTATCGAACTGATTATCGTATCGAGAACAATAAAAATATTTTTTTGACTACTACTAAAAAAAATACCCCAATTCCTTGAATATTGGAATGAAGTCAGGGTTTGTTAGTATGAAATTTTCAAGAGAAAAAATGTTCTTTTAAAATGAAATTATAGCAAAAAAAATATCAATATTTCCTAACTAATATTATTACATTTGGGTATTAAAGGGGAGGAATCAGCGGCTATTTTCCCTTCAGAAAATAGTATTTCACGATATTTGATCATTGTCATGATCATGTAATCCATAGATGTTATACAGTCGGGCAATATATCTGTGGCCAGAACTTTCCTTAGACATAATTCAGCCACCAAGGAATATTGGAGTTCAGGTTCATATCCTAAAAAGCGTATAACACGGTTTCTGGCAGCTAATCCGAAATGCTCAAAAGTACTATTATATCTTTCAAAGAGATCGTCAGAATAAACCAACGATTGTGATTCCATTTCAGTGTTTCGCACAAGTTTTACGAGTTCCTGAATCTCCTGATAAAAAGCCGTTTTGGTTATTTGTCCATGTCGAAACTGATGGATCAAGGAACGAATATAAGGCTCAAAGGAAATCGTGTGGTGTAGGCTTGGTAAATATCCAAGACACCTTTCTATTGTATCCTTTGCCTGTTGTTCAAGTTCAGGAAAAACTGTGGTGGAGAGTGTAATATTATCCCAACCAATTGTTTCAAGCCTACCTTTAAGCAGGTGCGATTCATCACTATCTAAATTACTTTTGGAAGCAATATCTTTATCAGACTGATTATCATTCTGGCTCATTAATAACCTCATGTAGTTTTATTTATATTAACATAAAATCAAATATTAGTCAAATAAATTTATGGAGCAAAATGAAAATAATTCAGAGAAATATCCTTCAGAATTTGCCTGGATAGGAGAAAAAATTCAAGCCTTACAAACTCGTTTAGCTAGTATTGATGAGGTTATTAAAAATACAAAAGCAGTATCTACCTATGATCCAAAGCCTAGTTTTTCAGGCTGGCTACCGCCTAATTCTTCACCTGCTTTAAATCCTAATACACGTACCAAATCAATAGAACATAACAAGCAGATTAAGAATCAGGATAAAGAAGATACTTGGAATGACATTGAGCAAGAGTTGTCTAATTTTGAACCAAGCATTGCAAAACCTGTTAAAACTCAAGCTTTTCAGGAAATATTTACTGAAGAGCTTTCAAAAATAACAAAGGAACAACTAGCGAAAGGGCAAGTTCAGAAGAATAATCTTGACCAGTCACAGGACCATTTTAATGTCCTGCGATTCCATCCAGATCGTATTGAAGGGATAAAGTTTAATGACTTAACTAAAGAATCTACTGAGGAAAAAGAAACACAAAC
>CALRLN020000238.1:0-8120 GCA_943368675.1 Chitinophaga pinensis
GGCAGGATTTTTATCAAAGCCGTTGAAACTTGTAGCGATAGAAACAAAAATCAAAACATCAGTGCCATTTTTGATGCCTGTTGTGCTATCTGTATAAACTATTTCGCCACCACCGTTATTTTTGATTTTAGCCAGGGTGGTAAAGCGCGTTCCTTTGTTTTTATCAAATACCACTGCATCAGGGATATTTACATAATTCGGGGCGGCTTTTACAGGAGCATAGCCGTTGACAGTCAGAAGGTTATCTTTACCTGAAACCTTATTTTTCAGCTGGCTGTTAAATTTCAGATTAAACGTTAATGCACCCGGCTTGCTGCTACTGAGCTTAATCACCATGACCTGGTCGGGGTGTGATACAAAGTATTCTCTTGTATATTTCACTCCATCTATTTCATAGGTAGTCTTCGATACTGCATCTCCGATATTTAATTCACGATAATAGTTTTGTTGTATATCTCCGTGCCCGAAATTGATATAAAATGTACCGAGAGGCGCAAAAGATTCTGAATACTTACCTTGTATTTTGCGATAGAGCTTATCTGCTAACTGGTAATCTTCATTTTTCAATGCTTCTCTTATTTCGGGAATGTGTTTATATGCCTCGGGGTTCATGTTGGCATTAACCGGCTCACCCGACCACAAAGTGGCGTCGTTTAGATAAATCTTATCAGATTGCACCCCCCCAAAAACTGTTGCACCTAATTTCCCGTTGCCAAGCACAAGGGTTTCTTCAAAATACTGTGCAGGTTTTTTATACCATAGGGTTTTCTCAGGCTGTGCATAACTTAGACCTTTAATAGTTAAAAATAATAGTAGTATTGTATATTTTTTCATGCCGGGTTTCTTTATCCTTTAATGTTAGTGTCAGAGTTTAGGTATTTCAGATAAGTTTATGCCCAATATTTTTTTGCTGATGGCATCTAAAGCATTTTCAGTTCCCTCAAAATGAAAGGTTCGTTGGGTATGAGTAAGACTTTCATTGCGTTTTAAAGCGATAGCAGGGGAAGAGGTCTCTAATTCATAGAATTGCCCCATTTGTGAGCCTGAATCATTCTTCCCATCATTATAGGCATTAATGGCATCGCCTTTGTAAGGATTCTTCTGTATCTCCCACATTGAATTGACATAGTCGGTTTCGCCACTATAATCAAACTGAACAATCGTCAGAATCTTGTTTTCAGAGTCATAGCTTCCCGCCACAGGTTTTAAGGCTTGTGGTGGAATACCAATCTTACCTCTCGATTGTGCATCAGCCTTGAAAAATAATATATTGTCTTTCTTTACTAACCTGTCTGTGGGCACTTTGCCAAAATAGCTGTCATTAATCTCGTCGGCTTTACCTGATTGATAGGGAATAACGATGGTATTTTGCGGTGATGCTTTCATCATACCCAAAAGCCATATTGATAATACGCCTTTAGACTTATCCCAATCTTCGGTTCCGGTGTTTTTTAATACATTTTTGGTTTGATAAGCCACCCAATCTAAATGTTTTAGAGAAACACCTAATAATTTTTCTGCATCAGACTGGTTTAGTAGACTGATTTCACGATTCAGATTTACTTTAAATTTAGTGCCTGAATAGTTCTCTAATTCCATATCTTTTGCGAAAACTGCTTTATTAGCGTTTTTTTCTGTCAAATCATAAGAAACTGTGTCAATTTCGGCTGGGGTTTGCCAGTTGGCAAAATCAAAAGTGCTGCCTTTTTTAAAGAATACCGAATACTGTCCACCTTCCGGACCAAACCAGAAGCGTTCTTCACCACCAAAGGCATTCATGTGTGGGGTATATTTGCCAGAGGCAATCACATCATGGTTAATCCAGCCATAGCTAAAGCCATTCATACCTTTGGCTGAACTGGTCATTACACGCGCCTGATAGTTGCCTACAATGGCTACTTTTTTGTTATCCTGCTCTAATAATACTACCTCAACGTATTTTTTCAAAAAATCATAATCGTAACCAAAAGTCTCCTCCGATTTCATAGTTGTTTTTGTTTCACTGGTCTTTTTGTCTGCGCTGCAAGCCCAGACAGATACTATCAATAGGGTTGAAAATAGTTTTTTCATCAATGCTTAATTTAGCAATTTCATCACTGCTTCGTCGCCCATCAAGGCATTGGCAGGTAAGGGGTGCTTGTTGTCAAATACCTTTAAATCTGCCGGGGTCAGTATGGTATTTGCACTTTCATCAACCTTACCGTTTACCATTACTTTATTGATGTCTAATTTCAGATGTCTGGCCAGAAAATCATATGCGGCTAGCCGTTTAGAAATGCCATAGTCATGTTTTTCATTTGGCAGATGCACATTTTCCAACTGGTTTTCGGCGCCATAGAACGAGTAGATTCTTCTGATGAAAGGGTATTCCTGTTTTGGCGTATTATTTGTCCAGTCTCCACCATCTGATATTAATATCATGGGTCGGGGGGCTGCCAGAGCGGCTATTTCAACATTCGAAGTGGTATGGGTAGGGCGTTTATGCACAGGCATACCGCTTTCACAAACACAACCGCCAAAGAAATACCCTGATACCATCACAACAGGCACAGATACTTTAATTCTCTGGTCAATAGCAGTCAATAGGAAGGTTTGTGTTCCACCGCCTGATTCTCCGGTCATTCCTATTCGTTCTTTATCGATATTGGGTAAACTCAACAGAAAATCTAATGCTGCTATCCCATTGGCCAATTGCAATTTAACCGCCTTTGGAATTTTATGCTCACATTGTTTTGAATCTCCCATGCCAATCATATCATAGGCAAAAACTGTTGCTCCCATGCGGGCAAGCGTGGCGCAGCGTTGCTGGGTATATTCTTTCAGACGTGGGTCTTGTCCATGACCATGCGGGCAAAGAATGCCTGCCATTTTTCCGGTATGGGCAAGAGGCCGATAAAGATTACCTGTTACGTAGATACCGTCTAAACTCTGAAACGAAACGTTTTCAACACTATAACCATTCAATTCTTTTTTGCTGTGAATAGTTATATTTGAGGGTTTCTTCAATTTTAATTTCTCAAGTTCCGAGCCCTCTAGAATACCTTTACGAATGAGCGCCGCATGTTTCTCCCAGCTTTTTTTATCAGTATATTGTCTGGCTAAATCTTCATGCACTTTTACTGCCTGCTCTTCTGTGTAGAATCGTCCCTGCATTAAATCGGGTTTTTCCGGATTATACTGGCTGAATACAGTGAATCCAACCAAAGAAAAACAAATGGTGAATAATGATGATTTCATAGGAGTGAGGTTTATGATTGAATAAAATCTTCCCGCATTGGATTAAATACATCTATCAGCACACCATCCTCAAGGCAAACAGCACCGTGCAGAACATCTGATGGTACAAAATATACATCGCCTTCTTTTAAAGTTTCGGTTTCGTTGTTAATAGTAATTTCAAAAATACCACTGGCTACGTAACTGATTTGCAGATGTGGGTGCTTGTGTGTAGTACCGATACCACCTTTGATGAAAGCCACTTTTACGAGCATCAGGTCTTTTGAATAAGACATGATTTTACGCTTTATTTTATCATTTACTACTTCCCATGGCAGTTCATTATCAGTGACTAATGTTTTTTCGAAGACGGTGTGCGCAAGTGAGTTCAAGTTATATACTGAATAGATGGTTATTGAATATAATACTTCTATCGAAAGGTAAAAGTACCTATTATTTTAATAGAAAATATTTAATGCCAATTGATATTTTTATGCAAACGTTATCGGGAACGTTGCCAAAATTGCACTGGTTGTTAAATGAATTGTAAATATCTAAGAAATTTTACTAAAATGTCCTTTCATGGGCAAGTTTGTTGCAATGGACAATAAAAATCCCGATGCTTAAAAAGCGATCGGGATTTTCAGGAAATACTGTCAATATATTAGTTCTGCCAATGATTAGTTGGTGGTCAGAGTAGCCGATTTCTGAGCTGAAACAAGCCCGCTCTCTGCAACAATTTCAGCAAAGAAAACACGAGAAGTCTTAGCAGTTGTCTGTGCGGTGATAGGTACTGCCAGAACATAGTTTCTGAGTGTTGCATCATATTTCTGAGTACCTGCCGGAATCGTCGCCACCAAAGTCTGCGTGCCTGAAGCTGTAGGAGCCCAATAGACTCTGAATTCTTTTACGGGTACCTCTGAAGTATACTCAATATTAAAATTAGTACTCGTGCCAGGTGCGGTGGTCAGACCTGTTACTACTGATGTATTGGCAGTAATAGTACGTGTTGTGCCAATCCACACAACAGAAATCTGAGCTACTTTGCCCTTGCTAGTACTTATTTCACTTAATAAGTCAGGTTCTTCGTAACAACCTGTCATAAAAATGGTTGAAAATGCCAATAAAGTGAACAATATTACTTTTATTTTTTTCATATCTCTAAAAATTAAAAATTGATAATACCTGATTCATACATGAGTTATTATTTAGTAAATACCCACATTTTTATGCCAGGTTGTTTCAGATTTGCCTCAGCGTTCTTGGCATTTCTTGTTAGTTCAGAAGAAGGGTATTTCATGCGCTGAATACGCTGACCTGCCAGATCCGGATTGATATTCAAAGGCATCGGGAAATCAAGATAATTATATTTTCTTACATCCGTCCAGATATCACCAATCAAAAACATGGCTTTGTATTTCTCACGAATAATGTGCAACAAAGTAAGATTTGCCTGACCGACACCTACTGCCGGACTGCTTACATAAGTGTCAAAATTCTGAGGGCTTATGCCTAACTTTTCCATATTGGCTCTTGCGATATCTATGTAAGCGGCATAGCCTTCATTAGTTGTGCCAGTTGAAGTGATACTACCGCCATTAGCCAGAAATCTGGCTTCTGCTTCAATTGCCTTTACCTCAGCGTAGGTCATCATTACGATTGGCGAATTTATATTTGAATGCCAGGCTTTTGTATTAAAATCAACCGTTGAGCCGGCACCCGAACCAGGAACAACACCTGAATAAGTGGTTTGTCCGTTTTTGAGAGACACAACAATCGGTAAGCGAGGGTCAACAATGCCTTGTACTTTTCCATTCATCAGGTCAACAAAAGTACTGCCATAGGTGATTGACAAGTTACCAGTGCTGTTTGCTAGTGCTACGCGGCTATACCAGGGGCTCAGGTTTTTTGAGTTGTATTGTAACTGAAAATCATCAGCATTGCTTTTCATCCCGTTTTGAAGGGCCGCTAATGCTGCTTGCGAAGAAGCCTGTGGGTTCAAAGCCGATTGATGCATAATATAGCGTGCCTTAAGAGAGTAAGCCAGGCGAGACCATTTAGCTGTATCTCCTCCGTAAATCATATCATCAGTTCCGGGTTTTGTGCCTGAATTTTTAGCTAGTTCAGCAATGGCTTCATCCAGTAATTTCTGGATGGACGTATAAATCGTTTGCTGACTATCATAAGCCGGAGAGAAGTTTTTCTGGTCAGCCTGCGAGAAAGGTATGTTTTCCCAGTTACTTGTGGCTAAACCAAGATTATAAGCTAACAAAGTCTTGGCTATACCTACATAGGCAGGATTATTATCTGTTGTTCCTTTCTGAACAATCAGATTCAATTGCGGAATCACATATAAGTATAAATTTGACCAACCCGTGGCGTTTTCAGACTCATAGTAGGCATCGGTGCCATTAGTTCCTAAATTACTACCTAATTGCTGTGCATATTGCCCGGCAAAATAGGCTTGCTGATAACTGGCTTCGCTGGTATAAAACTGAGCGGTTGCTAAAAGCTCCTGTACGGTTGCATCAGATTTTAGGGTAGGGTCGACGTTCACATCCAGAAAGCTCTGACAACCGGATAGGATAGTCATGAAGCCTGCCACTAAGACTGTATATATATAATTTATTTTTTTCATTTCAGTAATTAAAATAATGTTTACAAATCCTGATTCTATTAGAAATTAGCTGATACACCAAACATGAAACTTTTGGTAGCAGGGTTATTTCTACCTACAAAACCAATCAGGTTAGTTCCTGAACCGAAAGATAATGCTTCGGGGTCATAGCCACGGAATGGAGTATTCAGGAACAGGTTGGTGCCTGTAAAGCTGAATCTTACACCGTTCTTAAATACAGTTTTACCTATCAGGCTTTGAGGAAGTGCATAATTTACACTAACTGTCCGGAGGCGAATCCATGAAGCATCCTGAATATTTAATTTTGACCAGCTGTTGAAACGTGTTGAGGTAGATGGGTTATAAAGTAAATCATCGAGGAATACTTCTTTTGTATTAGGTGTATAAGTTACTGAGCCGTCAGCCCCTTTCTTTTCAACTACACCATTGAATACCACTCTTTCGTAACGTCTTTCTGTTAGCTTAATAGAACCACTACGAAGCGCATTTCTTTCTCCCAGATCAATTGCATCACCTCCATGTCGCCATTCGAGCAGGGCAGATACACTTAAACCTTTATAAGTGAAAGTATTGGTCAAGCCGCCTATCCAGTCAGGTAATGCATTACCATATTGGGTCAATGTGGTGCTGGTAATAGGGAAACCAGTATTTGCATCAATAATCATTTGTCCATCCGGCGCTCTTCTATAATCATAGCCCCACAAATCACCGATTTTACTGCCCTGACGTATTCTCAGACTTCCCACGGTATTATCATAATAAGATATTTCCTTCAATTCAGCTGGCATTTCTATCACTTTACCCGACATCTTCGACCAGTTTAATGAGGCATCCCAGGTGAAAGCTTTATTCTGAATGATTTTTGCTGTCGCCAGTAACTCCACGCCCTTATTACGAATCAGACCAATATTCGTATAGTAAAAGGAATATCCAGATACATTAGACACAGGTGCTCTCACAATCTGGTCTTTGCTATCCATTGTAAAATAAGTAGCGTCAAGCATGAAACGATTTTTGAAGAATCGTAATTCTGTACCAAATTCCATTGAAGTTGTGCGTTCTGGTTTCAGGTTAGGGTCTGCGGTTGTTGATCTGCGGAAATAGCCCGGTACGGTGTTTCCAAACGGAAAGTTATCAGTAATATCAAAATAATTACCTGATACATAAGGGTCAGTACCCTTACCAACCTGTGCCCATGAAGCACGTAACTTACCATAAGACAAGGTATTGCTGTTAGCAAAATGCTCAGTGAAAATATAACCTGCGCTGAACGACGGGTAAAAAAAAGAATTATTAGCCTGAGGTAGGGTAGACACAATATCGTTTCGTCCGGTTGCATTCAGATATAGAATGTCTTTATAACTTAACTTGGCATCTGCAAAGAAACTGGCTATACGGTAATGTGCAGGAGAGTAGAAACGTTTTTGTTGGTTTCTATAAGAGCTTAAGTCGCTGGTGAAAGGGGCTTTCCAACCCTCTCCACGAATATAATAGCTGTCCGGACGCTCGCTGTTTACTAACGAATTACCCACCATCAATGAGCCGCTCCAGTTAGTGCCGAAATCTTTTTTAGCTGTTACATAAAAGTTTGAGTTAAGCTCACGATAGTTTAAGAATTCGTTTACGAGGAAACCTTTAACCTGTATACCTACGTCGAAAGTACTATCTACCTGGCGGCTACGGGTTTCATTATAGGTATCGTAGGTTAGTTGATATTTGGCAGATAACCAGTCAGTGATATTGTAATTCAATGTTACATCGGCTATATAACGATTTACTTTATCAATCCGAGGGCTTTTCTCAACCAGATAACGAGGGTTATCAGTAAAGCCCGGAAGAATATTTTTCTGTGTTCCGTCCGGGTTCAGATAATCATTTACATCATAGGTATTTGGCCAGTAGCCTAAAGCGCTAAAGATAGACTTATCTCCCGCCGGTGGGCGTTTACCGCCTGAGTTGATGTAGTTAAAAGATGCCGAAACAGAGAAGTTTTTAGTGATATTATACATTCCTGCTACTTTGGCAGAGGTGCGTCCGAAATCTGTATTTGGCACAATACCTGCCTGATAACTACGTCCCAGAGAGACATATATATTCCCTTTTTCGCCACCTTTAGTAAGCGTAATATTGTTATTATTGGTCAGGCCTGTTCGATAAAAACCACGGAAGTTATCATAGATTTTATCAGTTGTATTTTGAGGATCCAGAACCGGGCCGAAAGATTGATAAGGGGTTCTGCCCGGCCCCAGAGGAATAAACTCACCCA
>CALRLN020000239.1:0-8108 GCA_943368675.1 Chitinophaga pinensis
AATCATTGCTTGCTACCAAACCGGAGTTTATGGAAAAAATACCTGCTAACCTGAAGGGCAAGGCTATGAAATATATCATGCCTAGTGCACCGGCAAGCACAGACAGCACAACTGCTGCCACTGGTGGAGCAGCAACATCAGCATCTTTAAGATAATTATTAACAACAGACAATTCTTAAAAATAGTAATATTATGGCAGCAGTAGCACACGCAGACGTACATGCCAACGAACATGACCACGCTCACGAACACCATGAGCTAAGTTTTATCAGAAAGTACATTTTTTCTGAAGATCATAAAGTAATTGCTAAACAGTATCTTATTTCTGGTATTGTATGGGCGTTGCTAGGAGGTTTCCTGTCGTTAGTATTTCGTCTACAATTGGGTTTTCCCGGAATTGATTTGGGTTGGTTGAAACCTATTCTAGGAGAAAGATGGTTTGATGATGCAGGTAAGCTGGACCCTAACTATTATATCGCCCTTGTAACAATGCACGGAACCATCATGGTATTCTTTGTATTGACAGCCGGATTAAGTGGTACTTTTTCTAACTTCCTTATCCCTCTGCAAATAGGTGCAAGAGACATGGCATCAGGATTTATCAATATGTTATCTTATTGGTTCTTCTTCCTTTCAAGTGTTATCATGTTTGCGTCATTGTTTGTACAGGATGGCCCTGCAGGTGGTGGTTGGGTGGTTTATCCTCCGCTTAGTGCTTTGCCTGATGCTGCACCGGGTTCTGGAACAGGTATGACAATGTGGTTGATTAGTATGGCCATATTTATCGTGTCAAGTTTGTTGGGTAGTGTGAACTATGTAACTACCGTAATTAACCTTCGTACCAGAGGTATGACTTTCGATAAAATGCCTCTTACTATCTGGTCGTTTACATTCACTGCGATTCTGGGTATTCTATCATTCCCTGTGTTGTTTTCTGCGGCATTATTATTGATTTTTGACCGTAGTTTCGGAACGAGTTTCTATCTTTCAGATATATATATTGCCGGACAAGCATTACCAAACCAAGGAGGTAGCCCTATTTTATTCCAGCACTTGTTCTGGTTCTTAGGACACCCTGAGGTATATATCGTAATCCTTCCGGCATTGGGTATGACTTCTGAAATCATTGCTACTAATTCAAGAAAACCAATCTTCGGTTACAGAGCCATGATCTTCTCAATGTTGGGTATCATGTTCCTTGCCTTTATCGTATGGGCTCACCACATGTTTATGACAGGTATGAATCCATTCTTGGGTTCGGTATTCATGCTACTGACTTTGATTATTGCGGTACCATCGGCTGTAAAAGCGTTTAACTATATTACAACCATGTGGAGAGGTAACATTGTGTTTACTCCTGCTATGTTGTTTGCCATTGGTCTGGTTTCTTTCTTTGTATCTGGTGGTGTGACAGGTATCATTTTAGGTAATAGTGCTTTAGATATTCAATTGCACGATACTTACTTTGTAGTAGCTCACTTTCACCTTGTAATGGGTTCTGCGGCCTTCTTCGGAATGGTGGCAGGGGTTTATCACTGGTTCCCTAAGATGTTCGGCAGAATGATGAACTCCACATTAGGATACATTCACTTCTGGATTACTTTTGCAGGGGTATATGTGGTATTCTTCCCTCAGCATTACTTAGGTATTGCCGGTTTCCCAAGAAGATATTACTCTTACACAGGATTTGACTTTACCAATAAATATCAGGATCTGGCAGAATTAAGTACAATAGCCGCAATTGTAGTATTTGCAGCAAACTTAATCTTCCTGGTGAATTTCTTCTACTCGATTTTCTGGGGTAAAAAAGCAACTGCTAACCCTTGGAGATCAAATACATTAGAGTGGACGACGCCTATCAATCCGGGTCACGGTAACTGGGAAGGAGAGATTCCTGCAGTATATCGCTGGCCATACGATTATAGCAAACCTGGTGCGGCTGAAGATTTCATTCCTCAAAATGTTCCGTTCTCTGCTACTCCTGAGTCTAATCTGGAAGACGAAAACGAACAGATTAAAGAGGAAAAGGAAATTGAAGGAATTAAGTTTAATCACAGTATCCCTGATTGATAGACCAGGATTTTATTTAAGCAACTTTAGAAATAAAGTTACTGGCAATGTAAATCAGTAAAATCATGGTAACTTTTAGAAAGCTGGGTGTCTGGACGATAGGAGCGGTTTATGTGCTGATATTGGTTGGAGGGATTGTTCGGGCGACGGGTTCTGGTATGGGTTGCCCTGATTGGCCAAAATGTTTTGGCAGTTGGGTGCCGCCGACAGATGTTTCTCAATTACCTCTCAATTATAAGGAGATTTTTGGAGCAAAACTGAAAGGAGAGATAGAGTTTAATGCTGTTAAAACCTGGGTTGAGTATATAAACCGCCTTGTTGGTGTATTAATAGGCTTTCTGGTTTTTGCAACTTTTGTATCTTCGATACGTTCTTTCCGGAAAAGAGACAGAACTATTGTATGGTTAAGTTTCATTGCCTTTGTGCTGGTAGGATTTGAGGGATGGCTGGGTTCAAAAGTAGTATCCAGCGAATTACACCCGGTAATGATTACGCTACACATGCTTCTATCGGTAATTATTGTTTTTGTATTGCTCTATGCAGTAGCAAGATCTTATACCGGAGTAATTGAAGTAGAAGATATTAAAGAGGCAGGGTCTATCAGTTTTCTTTTGACAGCCCTGATACTGATTACAATAGGCCAGGTACTATTGGGAACGCAGGTAAGAGAAGTGGTTGATCAGGTGGCTATCGTTATGGGAGAGCAGTCGAGAAGTGAATGGGCGGCTAATCTGGGAGGTAAATTTGCAACACACCGTTGGTTTTCTCTCATAGTTTTAGGTTTGCACGGTTTATTTCTATACAGAATACTAAAAAACAATAGCCATAAAGGAATTATCTACCGGTTTTCGATTGGTTTGATAATTCTTCTAACAATTGAAATGGCATCAGGCTTGATTTTAGGGTATATGGGTCTTCCGGCATTTTCGCAGCCTGTCCATTTAACCATAGGGGTTCTGATGTTAGGTGTTCAGTTTGTTTTGTATCTGTTATTGAATAAAGAAAGGGTTTTCAGAGGGGTTCCGGAATTTTCATTAAAGTAATGAGTCAATCAGTTATTCAAAATATATTCGGTATAAATCTCAGGGCTTTATATGACATCACAAAATTCAGGTTGTCTACAACCGTGGTTTTTTCGGGCGCATTCGGGTATATATTAGGTGCTGATAAACTGGATTGGTCGAAGTTAGTTCTTTTCTGTATTGCGGCATTTTCAACAACAGCAGCAGCCAATATAATTAACCAGATTATTGAGAAAGATCTGGATATATTAATGAAGCGCACACAGGATAGACCGCTGCCAAGTGGCAGATTATCTGTCAGAGAAGCGGCATTATTCGGCTGGGGATTAGCGGTAATAGCCATGTATATTCTGTTTTATGAATTTAATTTCAGGGCAGGTCTGGTTGCTTTATTATCGATGGTCTTATATGGCTTTGTGTATACGCCTTTGAAAAGAGTAGGCCCGATTGCAGTAGCAGTAGGTGCATTACCCGGGGCTTTCCCTCCTATGATAGGTTGGATAGCAGCTACTAATCATTTTGGATTAGAGCCGGGTATTCTGTTTGCTATTCAGTTTTTCTGGCAGTTTCCCCACTTCTGGGCTATTGCCTGGGTATTGGATGAAGATTACAATAAGGCAGGTTTCAAATTATTACCATCAAAAGGTGGACAAAATCTGAACTCTGCTATTCAGATAATGATTTATACGCTGTTCTTGTTACCCTTATGCTGGGTGCCCTATTATATGGGGATGACAGGTATTAACTCGGCTATAGTAGCAATGATTTTTGGCATACTTTTCCTGGCGCAGACATTTCATCTGATGCGAAAAGTAGATAGGAAAGCCGCATTACAATTAATGTTCGGGTCATTTATTTATCTTCCGGTTGTGCAGATTGCCTACCTTTTAGACAAAATATAAGCCCATTAGATTCAGAAGAAAATGAGAGATAAAGAGTTGAAAATGTCTATAAATAAGCTGACCGAAGAACCAAAACCGGTGTTGTCGGTCAATAAGTGGAAGTTTATGGTGTGGCTCTTCATCATTACCATTATTATGCTTTTTGCTTCACAAACAAGTGCATATCTGGTAAGAAGAGCAGAAGGAAACTGGGTAGAGTTTGATATTCCGCAGATATTCTGGTTTAGTACGCTGGTATTGATGATAAGTAGTGTAGCTATGCACTTTTCGTTACAATCAGCCAGAAGGAACAATCAGGCAATGCTTAAACTGGCAGTAGCCATTACGTTTGTTTTTGGAATGGCATTTTTGGGTATGCAATACCTTGGCTGGCAGAATTTACAGCAGCAAGGAGTATTTTTAAAAGGGAATCCATCAGGCTCGTTTTTCTATGTATTTACAGGCTTGCACATGGCTCACCTTTTAATCGGATTGGGTATTCTGGTTGGCACTTTTATTATGGCTTTCAGAATGAAAATCAATTCGAAGAATACATTGCTCGTTGAAGTCTGTGCAACAGCATGGCATTTCCTCGACCTGCTTTGGGTATATTTGTTTGTATTTTTATTGTATTTTAGATAAACTTTTTACAATTTCAGGATTTAGACAGCAGCTTAATAAGCCTGTTTGAAACTCAGAAACTATCAGCTATGGCAAGTGCAAATAACTCAACGACCGCTGAACATTTGATGTGGAAAGGTGGAATCCAACCAATGAAAGTTGGATACGGAAAATTAATGATGTGGATTTTCCTCCTCTCAGATACCTTTACTTTTTCAGCTTTACTGGTTTCTTATGGTTTGGTGCGTTTCAGTTTCCCGACCTTTGACGGATTAAGAAAAAACTTTGAATTTTCTAATGCCTGGTGGCCAATCCCGGAGCAAGTATTTAAGGCAGTTCCGTTTTTGCATGGTGTAAATGCTCCGCTGGTATTCGTAGGTATCATGACATTTATCCTGATCATGAGCTCAGTTACAATGGTATTGGCTGTAGAAGCCGGACACCGCCGTGATAAAGCTGATGTAGAAAAATATATGCTTTGGACTATCCTGGGTGGTATTGCGTTCCTTAGCTCACAAGCATGGGAGTGGGGTCACTTTATTCATGGAACCGAAGAAGGTCTTACCTTAGCGAATGGCACTAAAATATTTGGAGCCAACCTTGTGCAAAATGAATATGGTCCTCCGGCATTTGCTGATTTCTTTTTCTTCATCACCGGGTTTCATGGTACTCACGTATTATCAGGGGTGGTTTTGAATGTGCTGATTTTCTATAATGCTGCCAATGGCGTTTATGAGAAAAGAGGACACTACGAAATGGTAGAAAAAGTAGGATTATACTGGCACTTTGTAGATTTGGTTTGGGTATTCGTATTTACCTTCTTCTACCTTGTGTAGGCAGATTAGATAATGATTTCAGACGATTTGTCGTCAGATGAATAAACTTAAAATATTGATTTAAAAATGGCTCAACATACAGAACACCACGAAGAGAAACTCCCGGCGCAAACCAAAGAAATCTGGAGAACGTTTTGGATACTTTTAATTATCACTTCAATTGAGTTCGTAATTGCATTTACTATTGATGCAGACCATTATAAATGGACTAAAATCGGAATCTTTGTGATTCTGACAATTGTAAAGGCATACTATATTGTTGGTATTTTTATGCACTTGAAGCACGAAGTGAAGTCATTGATCTGGACAATCATACTCCCATGTATATTTGTTGTGTGGTTGGTTGTAGCGTTGATTATAGAGGGTGGGTATATCGGATTTGAACGTTTTATCTTCGGAAAATGAGTAAAAATACTAATAAGGCCGGGATACTAATAGCAATATTAGTGATTCCGGCTTTTATATTTATATTTCTGAAACTATTCGGAAATAATTATTACAAGCTCCCGTATTTTATGCCTGAGATAGATGAGCACGGGCAGGTACTAATGAAAGGGGCAGATACGGTATTTCATAAGATTCCGGACTTTGTACTGACAGACCAAAGCGGGAATGCGTTTTCTTCAAAGCAAACCAGAGGCAAGATTTACGTAGCCAATTTCTTCTTTACGCGTTGTGGAACTATCTGCCCGAAACTTAGTTCGGCGATGGTAAGGGTACAGGATATATTTTTAGATAGCCCTGATGTGCTGATGGTTTCGCATTCGGTTGACCCTAATCATGATACACCGGAGGTGCTGGCAGCATACGCTAAGAAGTATGATGCAAAAGCCGGTAAATGGTTTTTTCTGACAGGTGACAAGAAAGCAGTGTATGATTTAGCCATTAAGGGCTATAAACTACCAGTAGCAGATGCATCAGAATATGATAAGAGTATTAAAAATGTAGATGAGATGTTCATCCACTCTGAAAAGCTGATGCTGATAGATAAAGAGGGTTATATAAGGGGTATTTATGATGGAACCATCAATGCTGATATAGAACGCTTACTGGCTGAAATAAAAGTATTGCAGGAAATTTATAAGGATAAAAACAATGCTCGCTAGAGCTGATAAGGAATGGAAGCAAGATTAGAAAAAAAGTCCATGTTATGGATAAACGTACTGTCGGTGGTTATACCGGTGGTAGTTGCATTGATGTTGGGTATTCGTCAGAAATTTGATTTGGGTGCCTGGACAAAAACTTTACCGCATGTTATCGGAATAATTAATTCTCTTACCGCTGTGTTATTGATGTATGGATATTATCTGATAAAACAAAGAAAGATAGAGCAACATAAAAATGTAATGACGGGTGCATTCCTTTTAGGAGGTTTGTTTCTGGTATGTTATGTGGCGTACCATATCTCGAATGCCAGTACAAAATTTGGTGGAGAGGGTTTTATGCGTTATCTTTATTTTTTCGTATTGATTAGTCATATCGGCCTATCGTTTATCGTTTTACCATTGGTACTGAGAACTTATTATTTCTCATGGACAGACCAATTGACAAGACATAAAAAAATAGCCAGAATTGCGTTTCCGATATGGTTATATGTATCTATTACAGGTGTGATAGCTTATTTAATGATAAGACCTTATTATGTTTAAGACAATGAAAGCACTAAGACTCATATTATCAACCGCTGTTTTCTTTCTGATTAGTAGTGGTATTTCGATGGCTCAATGTGCCATGTGCAGAGCTAGCGTAGGCAGTAACCTGAGCGAAGGGCGTGGAGTGATAGGAACAGGTATTAATGATGGTATTTTATACTTGTTGGTTATTACTTATCTGTCAATTCCGACTTTGATATTTATCTGGTTCAGAAGTGCAAAAAAAGAAATGAATCTGAAGTTGAAATTGCAGAGATAATCAGGACATTGCGCATATTTCTCTTTTAGAGAACCCTATATGAAAAGAATCTGCCGGAGATATTGGCAGATTCTTTTTTTGTTTTTGATTTGCGTTGATTTTCTATTTCTTTAGTATCTTGCAGAGTGCTTGTATAGACAAGCGTACGAATATCTTTATTCTATCAACCTTAATAATATTTTAACCATGAGTAATAAACCTCATAGAATCGCCATGCTGGGCACCGGGCTTATTGGCTGGTTTTATACAAAATCTCTTCACGAACATCGCCGCCCTGACCGTGTACAGGTTGTTTATTCCAGAAGCGAAGAAAGGGGCAAATCATTTGCCGAAGAATGGAGTATTCCGAAACATACTACAAGTATGGAGGAAGCCATAAAAGATAAAAGCGTGAATGTAGTAATTGTAGGCTTACCTAACGATTTACACTTTGAGGCGATTAAGTTGTGCTGTAAATACAAAAAAAGTGTGTTATGTACCAAACCACTAGCGCGCACCGGAGCAGAAGCAAAGAAGATACTGGAGATGGTTGAGAAAGCCGGGATATTTCATGGATACCTTGAAGACCTTGCCTATACCCCTAAAACCCTTCATGCGCTGCAATCAGTTAAAAACGGTGTCATTGGCCGTGTTACCTGGGCCAGATCAAGAGAGGCGCATCCTGGGCCGCACTCAAGTTGGTTCTGGGACCTGAAGAAAGCCGGAGGGGGAGCCATTGTAGATCTGGGTTGCCATTGTATAGAAATTGCCCGTAATTATATCGGTAA
>CALRLN020000240.1:0-8098 GCA_943368675.1 Chitinophaga pinensis
TTAAATCGTACATCAAATAATCAATATGTCTGTCCAAACATCACTCTATCGTGATACCGAAATTTTCGATTTAATCACGAAAGAAAACAATCGCCAGTTACATGGTATTGAACTGATAGCTTCTGAAAACTTTGTTTCACCACAGGTAATGGAAGCCGCAGGTAGTGTACTTACGAATAAATATGCTGAGGGACTTCCGGGCAAGCGTTATTATGGCGGCTGCGAGGTAGTTGATCAGGTAGAGCAAATAGCTATTGACCGCCTGAAGGCTCTATTTAACCTTACATGGGCTAATGTACAGCCACATTCAGGTGCACAAGCCAACATGGCCGTTTTTCTGGCTTGTTTGCAACCGGGTGATAAAATACTAGGCTTTAACCTTTCACACGGTGGCCACCTTTCGCATGGTTCGCCTGTAAATATTTCCGGAAAATACTTCCAGCCGTTTTTCTATGGCGTTGAGCAGGAGTCAGGCTTAATAGATTGGAATAAAGTTGAAGAAACCGCACATAAAGAAAGACCTAAATTAATCATTTGTGGTGCCTCTGCCTATTCGCGCGACTGGGATTACGTACGTCTCCGCCAGATTGCCGATTCAATCGGTGCTGTTCTTTTAGCAGATATTTCGCATCCGGCCGGATTAATTGCCAAAGGCTTATTAAACGACCCGTTTGATCATTGCCATATTGTTACTACTACTACTCATAAAACACTTCGCGGTACTCGTGGTGGTGTGATTATGATGCGCAATGACTTCCCGAATCCTTTTGGCATCACTACGCAAAAAGGTGAAGTAAGAATGATGTCATCCTTGTTAGATTCCGGTGTGTTTCCCGGCACACAAGGTGGGCCGTTAGAGCATATTATTGCGGCCAAAGCCATTGCCTTCGGAGAAGCACTGACCGAGAACTTTTATAACTATGCAGTACAGGTACAAAAGAATGCCCGTGTGATGGCCGCAGAATTTGTAAATCGCGGATATAAAGTCATTTCAGATGGTACAGACAATCACCTGATGCTGATTGATTTACGCCCGAAAGGCTTAACCGGAAAACTGGCCGAAAACGCCCTGATTCAGGCAGATATTACCGTAAATAAGAATATGGTACCATTTGATGACAAAACAGCCATGACAACCTCAGGAATGCGTGTAGGAACGGCTGCCATGACTACCCGTGGATTGGTAGAGCAAGATATGGTAAGAATTGTAGACCTGATTGATGATGTATTGATGAATCATGATAAAGCAGCATCTATTGCGGCAGTTAAACAGGAAATCAATACCTGGATGCAGGATTATCCTTTGTTTCAGTTTTAAGAATTCTTCATACGATAAAATAAGAAAAGCGTGGTTCAAAGAGCCACGCTTTTTGTCTAAACCTTAACTAAACCGTATGAAAATAAGAATCTTTATTATTAACCAATTAGCTGGCAGTCAAAATCCTGCTTGATAGCAAAGTATTCAGATTGTGCTTTCTCAAAAGAGGCAAAAGCAATAGTTTTGCTCTGAAACAAATGCTCTGTAAACAAACTGATAAGATAGTTTGCAAACATTTCTATAAACGATACCTGATTACTCTCTTCCTCACATTTCGCTCCCTCCGTTATTGTCAATGAAGTTTTCAATGCCTGCGCCTCTTGTATAGTAACTGATTTAGCAGCCACTTTATTTAACGCACGTTGTTGCCCGTAGGTGCTACGAGGGAAACTTAATGCCATCGAATTAAGGCTGATTAATATGGTTGCGAATAGTAATAATAGCTTTTTCATAATTTTATTTGTTTGGAGAGCATTCATCTTTCTTCATTGACAATACAAAGATATATGTTTTGATAAGTATTATGCAATACATAGTACTATTATTTTTCTTTGTTTTGGATGAATGGTCATTTTATATGATAAACGGTTAGTTTTAATTGCTGAAATCAGTAAGCTTTTTCATATATACACATAAGATGCAAATACCTGATGCAAAGTTGCACTTTAAAAAATATTTTTTAGGCTAAAAAACGTTAAAGAGTGTTAAAGCATCCGTGAAATGCCAATTTTCTTGTGTGAACTGCTTTTGGCAATAAAAAAAGGGGAGAAGCATTTAAGCTCCCCCCCTTCCTGTCGGTTAAGATTACTCTTAATACTCCCATAAATTATGCTCGAATTCCATCAACTCATGCTCCAGTTGCTCTGATTTAAGCATACCTTCACGAGCTGATTTAAAAATATCATCTAAATCTCTATCGGCAGCGTTTGATTTCTTAGTAATCCTGCCGTGGAACAAGCGCAGTTCAAAAGCATCTGCCAGGTTTTTATGCTGAGCAACGTTAGCTGCATTATACCAGATACATTTAGGATTTGAACGGAAATAACGATCAAGATCTTTGTATTTGAAATATGCCACCGGACGGTCGAAACCCAGAGTAGTCTGTGCAGCCGGAACAACAATGCCTAAAGACTGAATATCAAAATACTGACGGGAACGTTGTTTATCAAATACCCAATCTTCTTTCAACTCAAGAGTAGTTAGCTGGCTCGGGAAATACTCAGTTGCGCTGCTGGTTAGAGTATTGTTGTTTGAGAACCCCGTGCTGTCACCATTGGCTTTTGTTGCACCGCCGGTATCTCCGCCACCCCAGCCATCATCACCGCCTGCGGCTGGTGCTGCAAAACCTGCGTCTTTCTCTTCCTGCGATAAGCCACCCCCTTCTTCCTTGATTTGTAAACGCTCACTGAATTGCTCCAGTGTCAATTTAGTGGTCAAAGAATCGTTAGTATAAGCATCAAGCAGACCTGCTTTTACAGCATCCATTAAATGCTTGGTAATCTCGCTACCTTTGGCAAAAAGGGGTTGATTCTGTTTTTCTCTCAAATCAATTTTTCTCCAAAGAGTTGTTTTGTACATCACATTTGAATCATTAATCGGACGAACCGAAAGCGGATTCAAATTGTTGTTTGTTTTTTCCTGAGCTACTGCTAACTGGCTGGTTATTAGTGCAATTCCCAAAGCCATGCCTTGTAATTTTCTCATTAGCTGAAATTTATAAATTATTTTTATTTCAAATTGATTGTCGAAATTACACTTCCTACGTCAACTGACTCAATCTCTCCTTTGAAGTTTCTACGCTCTACTCTTTTTACTTCAATTACATAACGGTCTCCTGCTTGTGCTTGTTGTGCAAGGCTGGCAATATTTGCAGAGCCGCCATTTACCAGAATACTATTTACTTTCTTACTACCACGGGCAAGGTTAATTTCGTACTCTGCTACACGATAAGCCGCATCTTTCGGGTTAGTTGTTTTGAAGTTTTCGTCAGAAGCAGCTACCGCATTAATCACACGTAGACCTGCTGCTGATTCGCCACTTTTCTCATTCAATCTTGTTCCTGACTGATTAGTAAAATAAACAGTCGGCTTAGGTACACGACGAACCTTGAAAGGGAAATCCTTTAGTTTATAACCGTTATTGGTAACACTTAAAACTACCTGTGCAGAGTTAGGTACAACAGTTACCTTACCACCACCTCCGGGAATAAACTCAGCACCTGAACCCCCAAATGTAGGAGAGTACAACGCACCCAGACCTGGCGACGACGTTTGTAGTTCGTTAGCACATTTGAAATATAATGGCGGCAACGAGGCAGACTCTAACTGAACAGAAGGTTGCAATACTGTATAAGATTCTTCTTTGGTAACGGTTTTCATGCTTCCGTCAGGAGAAGGATACGATACACTTGCCGTGTAAGAGCGTTTCAACTGACCGTTTTTATCAAATTCACCACCTTGTGCTGTTAGCTCGTAGATTCCTTTACCATCTTTTACAGGCACAGCAGCACCATTAATACTGATACGTGGCGTGATAGATTTTGAATAAGCCCCGATAGCTACCTCAGCATGATATTTTTGCCCGGCAACAACAGCCCGTGCATCCGGAATTACAACAGCGAAGATTTCATCAAATTTAATCTCTTTAATACCCACCTGACTTGCCAGATATTCTAATACCTGACTTTCCAGACGACGCACCTCTGATTGTTTCTGACTTAATACCGCCAAAGCTGCCGGAACGGGTGTCTGCGCAAAATATAGCTCTGAAAAATCCTTGTTTCTTGTCGAAGCATCTGTTTTAGACAATGCGGGGTCCTGAGAGGCGTCAATGGCCAATTCAGAAAATTTCGTATTAGGTGCTGCAAATTTCTGCAACTGAGCGGCAAAGTCATTCAATCTTTTCTTCAACTCATAGCCTTTGCCGTTTTTATTCGGCCCAACCATCAGGATTGCTACTTTCTCCTCTTCAGAAGGGTTCTTTACACCGCCGGTTACTGGATCAATACCGCCCCCGGCATTAGTTACTTCCTGTTTTAAACCAGCAATATAATTGTCCATTTCAGCAGTCATCTTTCTTACGTCATTTGCCTGACGCAATACATCAGCATACTTTGCAGCACTTGCATCCTTCTCAATTTTATCCTTAATCGCTTGTACTGATTTACCGTTCGTTTCGTTTGCTGCTGAGTTTGATCTTTCTATACTATTATTTAATAGTTGAAATTTCTGTAAAATAGCATTACTTATCTGGAGTGCCAACATTGCCGTCAGAACCAGATACATCATGTTGATCATCTTCTGACGTGGTGACTCTTTTCCGCCTGCCATATATATAGTAGTATTATACGGTTAGTAAAAATTAAATTGTTTTATTTTTTATCATTCAATAATAGTTCCAAAAACCGCCTGAATAATAAAATGGGTAGATCTAATCAACTGATCAGCTACCTTTCATTGCTGACAACATACTGCCATACACGTTATTTAACGAAGTAAGGTTATTAGTCAATTTAGACATTTCTGACTTAAATTGTTGTGTTTCCTTAGATGCCTCAGCCATATCCTGCATAGCGGTAGTCAAATTGCTATAAAAAGCGCTCATAGCTTTCAGGTGCTTACTCGTATCCTGAAGCTCCAGTTCGTATACTGAATTTAAGGCTCCCATTGTAGCAGTAATCTTACCAAACTGGTTTCTGTACTCCTGTGCATCTTTGGTAGCATCAGCCATGCTGCTCATTGCGTTCACAGCTGTTCCGTATGCATTATTCATGGCAGTTACCTGGCCAGATGCAGTTTTCACATTTTTAGCATATTCGCTTGTAGCTACAGTAGCATCACTCAGGTCTGACATTTTAGCTACCTGGCTTGTTAAACTCTGAATACCTGATTTCAGGTTATCGAAAACATCAGGAGTAATTTTGGCATTTGCCAGCATATCATCCATTTTTGCGGTTAATCCCGCTCCTTGCGATGGAGCAATATTTCTTTTCACAGGTTCGCCTGTGTAATCATCAGCTAGTTCCGGATAGGCTCTTTCCCATTGATAATCTACCGGAGGAAAAAGGAACGATTGGATTGCATATAGGATAAAAATCACTGCTTCAGTTGCTAATCCAATGGGAAGCATAAATGCCAGTGCCTCGTAGTGCATGATTTTGCCCATTGCACCTAAAATCACGACTGCCGCACCCAATGCATAAATTGTAGGTATAAATCTATCCCAAAAGAAATTTGTACTGCTATTCTTTGCTGCCATTTGTTTAAATAAATTAAGAGTTTTATTATACTTTCTATAAAAAGGTTACTAAGACACGAAATAAAGAATTTGTTGTCCTAATTAAAAATTAAAGCAACAAATTTATTTTATGGATTATAACGGTAAAGCCTGTTTGAAATTTTACTATTCTCTGATTTTAATTATTTCAACAGCTATAGTAAATGCTTACAACTATTAGGCCACAATCTATATTCAAAAGAATTGCGAAATATGAAGAGCGTGTTCTTTAACGAACACTTGTTCTTCATATTTCGCAATTCAGTAATTCATATTATTCTCTGCCCGGAACACTACCCAGACGGTCCATTACACAACGGAAACCGATATAGGAGCGACGCTCATTACGGTATTCAAAAGTATTTGTACCTGTTTCAAGGAAATAAGCCACATCTTTCCACGAACCACCTTTAATAACCTTTCTTGGTTCGTTATCATCATTATAAACAGGGTTCAAATCCCAGGTAACAGGCATATAAGATTCTGCATAAGCATCCTGACACCACTCGGCTACGTTTCCTGCCATATTATATAAGCCGTAATCGTTCGGATTAAAGGCATTCGATGGTGCCGTATAAGGATACCCATCAGCACGGTAATTTCCACGATATGGTTTAAAGTTAGCTAAGAAACAACCTTTCCCGTTAGCTACGTAAGGATTCCCCCAAGGGTATTTAGCCCCCTCTTTTCCTCCACGGGCTGCCCACTCCCACTCTGCCTCTGAAGGCAATCTGAAACGTGGTGAGCGGAAAGACTTATGCTCTGCCAGATAAGTATTATATAATTGTGAACGCCATTTACAAAAATACTGAGCGGCATCCCAGCTTACACCTACTACAGGGTACATATCAAAAGCCGGAGAACCATAATAATTCTCTGTCATCTGATCACCATTGTGATAACTGAAATCTTTGGTCCAGACCAAAGTATCCGGATAAAGGTTAGACATAATAAATTCTTCGCCAAGCACTGAAACAGAGTCTTCCATCATGCGATTCATAAACTGGCGATACTCATGGTTAGTAATTTCTGTATCATCCATATAGAATGGCACAATCGTTACTCGTTTGTTCATTGAAACGCGCGCCGACATTACGTCTTCATCTGCCTGTCCCATCATCAAAGACCCCGAAGGAATCAAAACCATGCCATCTGGAGATACTTGCTTATATCCTTTACGTGCAAATGCGTTGATTTGCCCGTTACGGATACCATCCATCCCAGCTTCTTTACTACCATCTTTTCCTTTCTTTCCACCAAATAAACCACTAAGAGGGTTCTTACCTGAAGAACCACAACCTTGCATTATAATAATTGGGGCAACGATTAACAGACTTCTGAATACGGTCTTAAGCATTTGCTTGTTCATAGCGTAAAACAAGTTAATAATCTATATTTTGGGGTACTTACTCTATTTGTTGTAAAAACGTGGCTTATGAAAATATTATTGCATCAGCATACAAAGTTATAAAAAAAATTGGATTTTTTGGATAATCCGTAACTGGTACAGCAATTATTAAGCCAGAAACGTCAATTCTATGTATTACTGAAACGATCCGGGCAATTTAATAAACCTCTGCTGAAATTCTATCAAACATTCAAGAAAAGTGAAGACGAGTCTCATTTTATTATTAAGCGGCATAAATTGTGCCAAAATAATAATCCAGACTCCTGAAAATAAGAAGACAATTACAAATATTGTCCACCAATAGCGTTTTTTTCCTGATTAATATCTACTCTTTTTCTATCGGAAATACTCAGAATTTATTTCTTATTCCAGATTTAAAATACGAAAATAACTAAGATTTAGTATAAAAACTGATAAAAATCTTTTCCATTTTAAGCCGGAATATTTTCCGGGAACATTTTAATATCTGTATCTTGGGGTGCGGATAATCGACTTTTTACCAGCACGAGGCGGTGACAACGCATAACTAAGCATTACTTCATGAGTAGTAGCGCTTTTCGCTTGTGTGCCACCCATTACTATATCTATGGCATAGCCTACTCTCAAACTCCCATTTAAAATATTAGCTCCCAGAAGTGCTGTTATAGCATCGCCCACGCGATAACTCCCTCCTACATAATACGTATTATTATAAGTAGCAATGGCCCCGGCAGAAAACGTTGTAATGCTCATGTTACTAAGATTAGAGCCTAATATAAACATCGGGCTTACATCAATCATGTAAGACACCCCGAATAGCATACTCCCCGTCAGGTACGCACTGCGTTGCAGAATATTGGTTGCTCCGGTACTGGCCAGGCCAAACTTAGGCTGGTTCAGGTGATTGACTGACAGCCCTATTGAATAACTCGGATTGTAAAAGTATGCTCCCGCTCCTAAATCAAGAGCCGACTGGCTCACTACCCCTGTACCCAATAAAGGGTCATTCTCATCTCTTGGGCGCAGGCGTCCGTAATCTATTCCTCTTGTATAAAGCCCTCCGTTTACACCTAAGGCTAACTGGCTCCCTCCTACCGGAATATGATAGGCATAGGCCA
>CALRLN020000241.1:0-8064 GCA_943368675.1 Chitinophaga pinensis
TCAACTTACCAGTGCAAAGATTGTCAGCCTGAAAGAAGAGCCGGGGAGTTTTTTGAAAGAATTCCTCATATATACGATTTATTAAAAACAGATATTCAGGCAATTTTAGAAGGCGACCCCGCTGCCAAAAGCGAGTTTGAAGTGATAAGGGCGTATCCGGGTTTTTATGCTATTTCGTTTTATCGTTTAGCACATGAGTTGCACTTGCTCGAAATCCCATTATTACCCCGTATACTGACAGAGTATGCCCATTCAAAAACAGGAATTGACATACATCCCGGCGCACGTATTGACGAGCATTTTTTCATCGACCACGGTACAGGTGTGGTAATTGGTGAAACGAGTATAATAGGCAAACATGTAAAACTATATCAGGGCGTAACCTTAGGCGCTTTAAGTGTAGATAAAACAATGGTAAATACTAAACGCCACCCTACAGTAGAAGATTATGTGGTGATTTATTCAGGAGCGACCATTCTGGGTGGTAATACAGTTATCGGGCAGCACGCTGTTGTAGGAGGTAATGTCTGGTTGACAAAGTCTGTCCCGGCTTATGCGACAGTATACCACAAGCCTGAAATTAAGGTAGTAGAACGCGAAGCAGTTTAATTAAAAATAGAAAATACAGGGCAGGCACAACAAGCCTCCGGAAAAAAAAAGCGTTTGCATGGCAACAATTATTGACCTGGTAGGTAATACCCCATTAGTAGAGTTAAAGAAACTGAATCCTAATCCGAATGTAAAGATTTACGGCAAACTGGAAGGGAATAATCCGGCTGGTAGTGTAAAAGATCGTCCTGCATTGAACATGATCAGAAGCGCAGTAGAACGAGGAGATATAAAGCCGGGAATGAAACTGATAGAAGCGACAAGTGGCAATACAGGCATTGCCTTAGCTATGATAGCCCGACTGTTTGACTTAGAGATAGAGTTGATAATGCCTTCTAACTCAACCCGTGAACGTACACTCACCATGGAGGCCTTTGGTGCCAAAGTAATACTACTTGATAATATAGAGAAATGCCGCGATTATGCCGAAGCTCAAGCAGCCACAGGTAGCTATTTTCAATTGAATCAGTTTGCCAATCCTGATAATTATCTGGCACATTATAAAACTACAGGGCCTGAAATATGGAGGGACACCAATCAGCAGATTACGCATTTTGTAAGCTCTATGGGTACCACTGGCACTATTATGGGTAATTCGATGTACCTGAAAGAGGTAAACCCGGCTATTCAGATTATTGGTTGCCAACCTACGGAAAACTCTTCTATACCTGGTATCAGAAGATGGCCAACTGAATATCTGCCTAAAATTTTTGATCCTTCTCGAGTAGACAGAGTAATGGATATTTCGGAAGCAGAAGCAACGGAGATGTCACGCCAACTGGCTAAAACAGAAGGCATTTTTGCTGGTATGAGTAGTGGTGGAGCGGCCTCAGCGGCTATCAGACTGGCACAGGAATTGGAAAGTGGTGTAATTGTATTTATCTGTTGCGATAGAGGAGACCGCTACCTAAGTAGTGATTTGTTTGGGTAACACTGATTGTTAATCCGTGAATCAGTTCAACGGATTGACAAACAATGGGTTGGTATCGTTTAGCGTAACGAATATATCATTTTGAATATTTAAAAACTGAGGGATGTTGCGAAACACCCCTCAGCTTTTGTTAAGGACAAGCCACTTTAACTAGTGTCTGCCCCACAGTGGCTTTAGCAGGGTCTTTCAGAACCAGCTTGCCGTTTTTATCTTCTAATTCTCCGCTTTTTACTAGTAATTTATCACCCTCCAGAATAAAAATCTTTTCTTCTGACTGATTTGAACCTTCAATCATATAGTCGTAATCGGCAATTATTTCATTACCATTCTTTTTACCCTTTAGTGTACCTCTGGCCTGGTCTTTTTCCCAGGGTAGCCACTCCATACTACCGATTATTGAGTCGCCCTCAATAGTAAATTTGACCGTTGTCAGGTCTTTACCCACTTTTTCTTCAAAGCATAGGGTTTCAGCAGCAGGTTGGGTAGCGGTTGCCACGGTATCTGCATTAGATGTTGTACTGTCAGATGCACCGGTTTCAGCATTTTTTGATTGACAGGCGCTCAAGGAGATAATGAAACTGCAATATAAAACGATTTTCTTCATAAATATTTAATAATTAAAGGTGACGTATATAAGCAAAAGTAATTATTATTTGCCACTCGTAAATAAGAATTACCGCTCTTCACGAAAATTACATAAAAAACTATTCCATACGTCTTCAAAATCAAATGGCTATGTTTAGATAATTGATGACAACCACCGAACAAAATAAAGAAATTCAGCAAACCATCAGTGGCGAAAAACAACGACTGTTAGGATTTATCCGGCAGCGGGTACCCTCTTTGTCTGATGCCGAAGATGTGTTGCAGGAGGTCTTTTATGAGCTGGTAGAGATGTACAGGTTAACTAAACCGATCGACCAGACTGTTGGTTGGTTGTTTACAGTAGCCCGGAATAAAATCAATGACTTTTATCGCAAAAGAAAAACAGATGCACTGGAAGAAGTAATGCAGGAGATTGGAGAGGACGAAGAGAACCTATCATTATTTGATATTTTACCGGATTCGTCTACACAAGACCCTATGATGCAGGAAACTATTCTGGAAGCACTTTCAGAAGCCTTAGAAGAACTTCCAGCTCACCAACGCTTTGTCTTTGAAATGCATGAGTTAGAAGATAAGTCGTTTAAAGAGATTTCGGCTATCACAGGTGTAAAAGTGAGCGAATTAATTTCGGAGAAAAGGCAAGCTGTAATGTTTTTAAGAGACAGGCTTCGGTATCTGTATGAAGATTTATTTCTGTAGCTACTTAAGCCGACAAAGAATATCAATTATAATATGTATCAATCAGGGGTAAAGTTTACCCGTTAAACAGATAAGAAAATGAGAAGAGTAAAGTTATGGTTTTTTAAAGGTTTTATTTTCATTGTGGCCATGGTGCTTCTGGCCGGATTCGTCGTGATGAGTCTTTGGAACTGGCTCATACCCGGTATATTTGGTTTAGGTGTTATTAGTTTTGCTCAGGCTTTGGGTCTGTTGGTGCTATCGAAAATTCTTTTTGGCGGTTTTCGGGGTGGACAATGGGGCAGTGGCCGTTGGAGTGGTGCCCATTTCTGGAAACGTAGAATGGCAGAGCGATGGGATAAAATGACATTCGATGAGCGTAATGACTTTAAACAGAGACTGAGAAACCGCAGAGAAAGATGTGACGAAAGAAGAGAGGAAAAAGCAACTGAATAGTTTTTTTAAATCCAATTGTGTAACATCGGGTAAGATTTGTGTACATATTGGCAAAATTTTCAAGCCACTATGTACACAAAGTACTCAATGTTGCACAATTTTTCTTTCTGCTTTTTCCATTTTCCTTTCTCCAAAAATTATAACAAAAGCCGTATATTTTTGCATTTACACAATATTTCTATAACTTGCTTCCCTAGTCACTTACTCTATTGCACCCTGATTAACCTATGAACAAAAGAACATTTCTCAAAACTTCTTCGGCTTTGGTAACAGGAAGTATGATTTCACAATTAATGGCTTGTAAAGAAAGAGAAGCCCGGACTAACTGGGCTGGCAACCTGACCTATAGTACCGATAACGTATATACCCCCAAAACGGTGGAAGAAGTACAGGAAATGGTAAAGAAATATGATAAGTTGAGAGCATTGGGCTCTAAGCATTCATTTAATACTATCGCTGATAGTTTTGATAATCAAATATCGTCGGCGGGTTTAAACAAGATAGTATCTTTAGATAAGGCTAACAGTACTGTTAGGGTTGAAGGAGGTATAAAATATGGAGAGCTATGTAAATATCTTGATGATAATGGCTTTGCCTTACATAATCTGGCATCATTACCTCATATATCTGTGGCAGGTGCCTGTGCCACTGCAACACATGGCTCGGGTGTAAAAAATGGTAATCTGGCCACAGCAGTATCTGCTTTAGAATTTGTTGATGCTGCCGGAAATGTAGTGAACCTTTCAGCAACCAAAGATGGAGATGCTTTTCATGGTGCCATGGTGGGTTTAGGCGCTTTGGGAGTAGTAACGAAACTCACATTGAAACTTGTATCTGCTTTTAGTATGAAACAGGTAGTGTACAGGAACTTAGCGATGGGAGAGTTGGAGAAGAATTTTGAAACCATTATGTCGAGCGGTTATAGTGTCAGTTTATTTACCGATTGGAGCAATAAGAACATTAATGAGGTATGGATAAAAAGCCGTTTTGACGACACCGACACTAACCCGATTGCCCCTGAATTTTACGGAGCAAAAGCATATACTAAAAATGTTCACCCTATAGAAGCGCTTTCAGCAGAGAACTGTACCGAGCAAATGGGAGTAAAAGGTCCCTGGTATGAGCGCATGCCACACTTCCGCATGGGCTTTACACCAAGTAGTGGTAAAGAATTACAGGCTGAATACTTTGTGCCTATAGAGCATGGTTATAAAGCCATGATGGCCATTGAAAAACTACATGAGCAGATAACTCCACATCTTTTTATATCAGAAATACGAACAATGGCCGCAGATGAACTCTGGATGAGCCCCGGTTATAAGCAGGCTTGTGCGATTATCCATTTCACATGGAAGCAGGAGAAAGATGCTGTGATGAAATTATTGCCTCTGATAGAACAGCAGTTAGCACCCTTCAATGCACGACCACATTGGGGTAAATTATTTACGATATCGCCACAGGTTTTGCAATCTCGCATCGAAAAACTGGATGATTTCAAAAAACTGATTGCCCAATATGATCCAAATGGCAAATTCAGAAATGCTTTTATTGGTAAGAATCTTTTTGGTAGTTAAGAACGAATAGGTTTTGAAAGGAGCCTTTTAAAGTGGCAAGCGCACTTATAATATTGAGAGCACTTGCCATTTATTCTGTTTAATTTTGCTTTATTGTTTCTCTAAACTTCCTATTCCCAATTCAATGGCTTTTAATCTGGCAGTCAGAGAATTGCTTCTTTCATAAGCTGCCTTTGTTTTATAGACAATTACCACATCAGCATTCGGGAATACTGAAATGTTTTGTCCCATTACTCCCATGGCACAATAGGCATTTTTGTATTTGTCATCATTCATATCCTGCCACAGCCACCACATATAGCCATATCCAAATTTGTATTTTGAATTTCTGAAATCGGAAATATTCCGGTTTACTTCATCAAAGTTTGTTCTGGCAGTCGTCATTTCAGCTATCCAGGTACTATCAATGATTTGTTTATTACCCCATTTGCCATTGTTGAGCATGAGCTGACCAATCCTTGCCATGTCTCTTGTTGAAAACCACATGGGGTAAGCAGGATAAATGGATTTATTATAATCTCCGGCATCTTTTGATTGCAATTCTCTTTTGAAGTCCTGCATCTGTAACGGAACGGCTAATTGATTAGCAACTTCATCATAAATACTATTTCCCGATTCTTTCTCAAAAATATGCCCGGCTACATTAAAATCCCAGTTATTATATAGCCAGTAGGTTCCTGCTTTTTTGCTTCCTCTTGGAGGTGCTTCGTGAATATTATCACCTCCATAACTTGCTTCCAGGAATACACCGGACCTTGCCGAGATAATGTCCCTTACCGTTGCCTCCTTTTCCGTACTCAACAATGGATTTACATCATTAATACCCATTTCTCTCAGAGATTTATTCAGGTTTATCTGACCATTTTGTACATACTTGCCCATCAGAAGCGCTAATACACTTTTTCTGCATGAGGCTATATAGCTGTTTTCTGTCAGGTCACCATAACTGAATGCAACTCTGCCTTTGTGAATAATCATATATCCCGATATACTTGTACTATCAATTAAAAATTTCTTCAGGGTTTCCAAACCTGAATCACTCCATCCTGATAGTGAAGGTTTTTGTAAAAATTTCCAATCTGTTCTGGGTGTATAAACTTTGTTGTGAGCATGCTCTGGAATAAAAAGCAATTTGGTAGTTCTGAAAGAGGTAACGATACTATCTATTTTTTGCTGACCGTATAAACGAAAATAGCTTGAGGGATTTGATTGCAAAAAGAAAGTATTGGCATCAATAAAATTGAGTTTTTCCTGCTGACCCAATTCAGCTGAGTTGTAATATAAATCTTTATCTTTTGCAGATATGGACACTGTTGACTGCCCGTTTTTATTTAAATACGAGCCCGTAAGTCTTTTTATATCATTCTCTGAGGCAATGTATCGGTTTCTCTCTTCAGCCTTGAATACATTCCAACCAAGTACTCTGGAGATGGAAGCTATTATTTCTGTATAGAGTGCTTCACCATTGTCAGAATTAGTAAGCATAACCACGCCTTTACCATTTGATATGCCACCCATATAAACGCAGCTATAACCTTCATTGCCACCTGTGTGATAAAAGTATTTTTCTCCATCGAACTCCCTGATATATACCCCAAGAGCACCATTCTCTTTGACAGGAGTAGTCATTTCTATGGCAGATTTTTGAGAAAGCAAAGCCTTAGTTTCTCCTTTTAATGATTTCTGAATATCTATGATAAATTTCGATAAATCTGTTGCTGTTGTCCACAAACCATCAGGAGAATATTCCGGATATACATGATACTTTCCTGCTATTTCTTTTCCATCTTTATTATAGGCACTGGCAAAATTCACGTCGTTGGTCTCAAAAGGAGCATAAAAAGTCGACCTGGTCATCTGCAAAGGTTCCAGAACTGTCGAGCTTAGTAGTTTTCTGTAGTTGCTGTTAATATTATCTTCAATGATCTTTCTTGTAATCAATGTGCCACCACCAGAATACTGAAGTTTCTGGTTGGGTTCAAGTACAGGTTTGACAGGGTCATTATTTGCCGGAAATTTACCATCGAGGATTTCATTGATTGTCGGGATTTTATCTTCTCTGGTGTAGCCCCAATATCCATGGACACTTAAACCTGCCGTATGGCTCAAAAGACTTTTCAGCGTAATGGTTTTACCTTTAGAAAATTCATTATCTGGGAAAGTCCAGGTTTTTAAATAGTCTCTGATATCCTTATTTAAATCCAACTGATTGTTTTCAGCTAGTTTCATGATAGCAAGACCATTGAGCGACTTGGTGATAGACGCAGCCTGAAACAGAGTGTTATTGTCTGCAGGTTTATTTTCAGTCTTATCTGCTAAGCCGTAAGCTCTGGCCCATACCAATTTACCATCTTCAATTACCGCAATAGAAATCGCAGGAACATTATAAAGTTTCATCCGGTCATAAATATTAAAGCTCTGGAGGGTACTATCTTTCCAGATAAAAGACGGTGGCTTATGTAAATTATTTTCAACCTGTTTAATTTTATTCAGTACCTCTTTTGATTGTCCAAAAGCATGAACAGAAGAGCAGCTAATTGCCAGAATTAAGATTAGGGGTTTCAATTTCATTTTGTATGTTTTTTAAAGTGTTATTGTGGATACTTTAAAAAACGTAATTGGTTACGTAATTTTCCAAAAAAAGTTTTTAGAGTGTTTTTTTGAAAGAAATGTGACAGTTTTGATAAGAAAAGGTGGGGTATATTGAGAAATGAGTTTATATATGAGAGCCTTTTTTGGACTTGAGAAAGAATTTTAACAACGGAGTAGCGTGGAGTTGATGCATAGAGTTTCACGGTTTAGGAATTTTAATATAAAAACTCCGTGCTTCCTCCTTGTCAAACTCGTGTTACTCGTGGTTAAAATTTTTATGTTTACAACGATACACCTACCGTATCAACAGAAGCTAAATATACCAACATCAATTCAATTTTTTCGGAACCCATTTGTTGGTATAACTTGCCTAAATCCCGTATTTCCCGCATATCCTTTTCCTTCTGAAAAAAGTCATTACTACGCCCGGGTTTATAATTGACGATGTATACCATATCATCTTTAATCACCACACGGTCAGGGCGGTCAATTTCTCCATTGGGTTGCAGGATTTCTCTTTCGTTTTCAATAATCAGGCCTTCTTCAAAAAGTGGCGTCAATGTGGGCAAACTAATAATTGTTTCAATGGCTTCTCTCATTTCCTTTCCCTCTTTTGGA
>CALRLN020000242.1:0-8038 GCA_943368675.1 Chitinophaga pinensis
TTCCATTTCTTCTTTTCCATAAGAATGGGTTGTCAGCCAATTCAGATATTCGGCAAACCAGTTTTTAATCTCAGCCAATAGTTTCTTATCTGTGTTGGCAGCCTTCTCCATTTTAATAATACCCTGAGCCACTTCTATCAGATGTATGGTATCAATAATCCCAATACCCCGGCCTGATACCTTGCGCGTAATGGCCTGTGCATAGAGTAGAGAGGGATTCATTTTTGTGGCAGGGTTTACAAACCAGGACTCCAGATGCCTGAAAGCCTGCTTAACATATTTCTTATCGTTCGTCAAGACATAAGCAGATGCCAACGCACCGATAATCTTACTGAACCGTATCATGACTAAACGATGAGCAACAAAATTATCCGGGTTTGTCATGCCATCTTTCTGAATATATGGCCCATCCGGATTAGCGGGATCCGGCCACCAATAATCTCCTTCCGAATAAAAATCATGGATAGTACCCTGACTACGGCTGCTGCTGGTGGCAGTAACTGTTACCGGAATCTGCTGCATAGCCCATTCAGCTTGTGTTAATATCTGTTTTTTCAGTGTTTCAATGGCTTGCTGTTTAATAGTTTGCTGTGCAAAAACAGTTGTTGTCAAAAACAAGCCACAAATGATATATAATATGCGCATAGGGTAGTCTTAGTTCGTCATAAATTTCCACGATATACTGCCAATGGTATTTGGCTTCCCTGCCTCCGGTGAAGAAATGCTACCCTTCCATTGCCCGTCAGGCTGTTTTTCTGCTTTTTGTTCACGCCATGTGTAGGCACCTTTTTCATAATTGAAGGTTTCTCCATCATCATCATATAGTCGGCTGATACTATTCTTTTTGCCATAATGACGAATTTCCAGATCCACTTTCTGACCAGACTCTGGCGCATGAAGCATCGGCTGCATCATCGGAATAATTCCACCGTCTTTCACAAAAACGGGAATTTTATTAAGAGTAGTTGTGAGGGTAATAATTTCACCATTACCAACATAATTGCCTGTATAAAAATCATACCAGTTGCCTTTGGGTAAAATGACTTTACGTGAGGTCTGCCCTGTGAAAACCGGAGCAACTAACAGGTATTCGCCTGCCATATACTGGTCTTTTATTTCTTTGTTCAATGCTTCTTCGTATGGATTCTCCTCTAAACTCTTGGTGTTTTTTTCCTTGCCTGACTCTGCCATAAAACCGTCTTCCAGATTAACAGCCCTGAATGGGGGTGTTCCTTCAAAATGATATTTGGCAAACTCCGTATACCAATATGGCATCATTTGCATACGCAATTGCGCTATTTCTTTTACTTCGTTGGCAACATCAGAAAAAGACCAGGGTTTAGTACTACTCGACCAAGCATTAATCATAGCCATTGGTGAAAAACAAACGGTTTGCATTCTTCTCAGCCACTCTTCACTGGTTTTGGAGGCTCTCACCTCGGGTGTCCATAGCACTCCTGCAAAGCCGCTGTTAATCAGAGCAGTAATAAAATCCTGATGGCTATAATTATCATTATAGATTACATAAGGAAAAGAAACCCCTCCGGCATTTGACCCGCGTACCAGACCATACGTCCGTCGGTTTTTTTTACGGAAAATTTCAGTGCTGTACTTCTGAACCAACAGCCCATAGGTTTGTCTGATTTGCTCGGCACTCCGGCCTGATGGGAAAGTGGTTACATCAGGAAACAGATAAGAGTCATAGCCATCTACCTCGTCAATTTTATAGCCACTAACGCCAATATTGATATGATCCTGCTCGAATTTATTAAAAAGAATCTTTCTTGCTTGCGGGAGGGTTAAATCAGGTATAGCACCTACCCAGACAGTGTGTGAGGCTGTAAAAGGCTCAATTTCCGGATAGATAGAGGCCTTTGGAGAAACATAGGGGTTCGTCCATAAATTCAGGCGGATGTGATTATCACTCATTTCTTTTACAAATCCTGCAGGGTCCGGGAACCGGGTTTTATCCCATTCAAAAGTACAGGGATATGAGGCACTTTGCCAGCCGGGTTCCAGGCCGATGAAATCAAGCGGGTACCCTTTCTCCTCAAACTCTGCTGCTTCTTTTTTTACATCATCTGCCGTATAAAGGCGATTGACTCTCTGGGTAAAGCCTAAACCCCAGCGGGGTGGCAGGCAACCACCACCATTAAAAAGGTTAAAACGACGAATAACATCTAAAGGCTTAGGCCCGGCAAATATATAAAACTCAACTCCCTGTGCCGGAACAAGTATTTCTACGGCATCGGAGTAGGGGTGAGCTGACCAATTCTTATCTGTATTACGGTCCTGTATTTCAGGCGGGTTTTTGCTGTCTTTGCGTACATTAGAGCCGGCATATACATCAATATAGCGAGCAGAATTAATAAAAACACCGTAACCTTTTGATGAAACATAGAATGGCGTAGGGGCATGAGTCCGGCCATTATCACTGTTTCCATAGTGGTCAACATGCAGGCGTAGAATCCGACCTCTCTGGTGGATAGTCTGAAAATTTAAGCCAAAACCATATAATTGCTCTTCTCTTTCTAAGGGGAATCTTAAATAAGTTTTCCCATCCTGAAACCTTACCACTATATCTGTTTTGGTTAATGGAAAAGCTGATGAAGGTAGTTTTTGTATGGCAGCAATATTGGGTTTTATGTCAGCGGCTTTTAATAAATCATAGCTTTCGGGCTTGCCTACCGACACTTTCCAGATACCGTTGCCGACTTCTACCCATTTCAGAGGTTGCGCATGGATAGTAGATGAGATAAGCAATAAGGTGAATAGTAGTGGTTTCATAGAGGTCTGGTTGGAACCAGAAAGGTACAAATTTTTTCTATTTTGCCAATAGAATGCTGCCCGATTCTATTACAGGCGCAATAGTAATTATCACCGATTTTGAAGTGGGTGTCTGGCTAATATCCGCATAGCTATCAATGGGTACTAACACATTTGCCTCGGGAAAATAAGTGGCTACGCACTTAACCGGGATATTATAAGGCACTACAATAAATCTTTCTGCTGTGCGGGTAATCCCTCCGAAATGATTGTGAAGATTTACTACCTGATAGGCTTGCAGGTTTGCTTCATTTATATCCTGCTCACTCATCAGGATAATTCTACGCTCATTATATATGCCTCTGTAACGATCGTCCAGGCCATAGATGGTGGTATTGAACTGGTCATGGCTTCTGATGGTCATCATCAGGTACTCGTCTTTTTGCAACGCAATACTTTGAAGGGCATTAATACTAAACCTGGCTTTTGAAGTGTCTGTTGTAAACTTCTTATCACGTGGGGCATTAGGCAGATAGAATCCCCCTTCCTGCCTTACTTTCAGGTTGTAGTTTTCAAAGCCTTCAATTGTTTTCTCAATCAAATCTCTGATGTGGTCATAATTTGATACAAGATAATCCCAATTGACATTCGGTATTTTATTACCTAAAGTAGCCTTGGCAATGCCTGCCACAATTGCAGGTTCACTTAAAAGTATTTCCGCAGGCGGTGTGAGTACTCCCTGACTGGAATGCACCACACCCATCGAATTTTCAACACTCACAAACTGATTGCCCGATGTCTGGTTATCAATATCGGTTCGTCCCAGACAAGGCAATATCAAAGCTGTTTTGCCATGTACCAGATGGCTACGGTTAAGCTTGGTAGAAACGTGTGCTGTGAGATCACAATTTTGTAAGGCCTTCGCTGTAAATTCAGTGTCAGGTGTCGCAGATAAAAAATTACCACCCATAGCAAGAAATACCATGGCTTTTTTTTCGGCCATAGCTTTAATTGCTTCTACCGTATCATAGCCATGCTTATGGGGTGGTGAAAACTTAAAAACGGCTTCCAGTTTATTCAGAAATTCGGCTTTAGGTTTTTCGTAGATACCCATCGTGCGGTCTCCCTGTACATTTGAATGCCCGCGTACCGGACAGGTACCTGCACCTTCTTTGCCAATGTTGCCTTTCAGCAACAGCATATTTACAATTTCTCTGATAGTTGGCACAGAGTTCTTGTGCTGCGTAAGCCCCATAGCCCAGCAGGCAATAATTTTATCATAATTAATGAGCAGTTGAGCCGCTTCTCTGATTTCACTAAGCGGTACCCCGCAATCAGCAGCCAGATTTTCTAAATCATGCTTTTGCAGGTCTTCTGCCATTGCCTCATAACCCTCGGTATGAGTTTCGATGAATGCTTTATCGATTACATTTCCCTGTGTATGTTCTGCTTCTAACAGGATTTTGTTAAAAGCTTTCAATAAAGCTAAATCTCCATTTATACGAACCTGTAAATAAATATCAGTCAGTTTTTCTCCACCAAATAATAAATCTTTTACCTCTTGCGGGTGATTGAATTTCAGTAAGCCCGTTTCTATAAGCGGATTAACAGAGATAATTTTCGCGCCTGCTCTTTTCGCTTTTTCAAGGGCACTTAACATTCTTGGATGATTTGTACCCGGGTTCTGCCCCAGAATCATAATTACCTCTGCTTTCTCAAAGTCATCCAATTTTACAGAGCCTTTACCTAAACCCAACGTTTCACCCAAAGCCGAACCGCTAGATTCATGGCACATATTGGAGCAATCAGGCATATTGTTGGTGCCAAACATCCTGACAAAAAGCTGATAGAGAAAAGCGGCTTCGTTACTGGTTCTGCCTGAAGTATAAAAGATGGCTTCATCGGGTGAGGCCAATTGATTGAGGTGTTGTGCAATTAATTGAAACGCATCTTCCCACGATATTTTTTCATAATGTGTTTGTCCGGTTCTTAAAACCATAGGGTGGGTGAGGCGCCCTTGTTGTCCCAGCCAATAGTCAGATTTCTGAGAAAGTTCAGCCACTGAATATTTCTGAAAAAACACTGGGGTAACTTTAAGTGTCGTTGCTTCTTCTGCAATGGCTTTGGCTCCGTTTTCGCAATATTCAGCTATTCTTGAACGATCTCCGTCAGGGTCGGGCCAGGCACAACTGGGGCAGTCAATGCCCCCTTCTGGTTAAGGTTTAATAAGGTTTTCAGACCTCTTCCCACAGGCATAGCACCAAAAACGTGCCTGAGCGATGAATATACCGCTTTTACCCCAGCAGCGGCTTTGGCAGGTTCGCTTGTTTCGATTCCGGTAAAATCGGTTGGCGGTTGAGGATTAATGCTATTATTATCAACTTTTTTCATAAACTCAATTCATTACTCTTGGGCTTCCGCTATAAATATTAAAACTATGCTCTCTGGAAAAACCTATCAAAGTTATGCCAAAGGTCTGGGCAGTTTGAATGGCTAAACTCGAAGGAGCACCTACACACACTATTATTGAAATACCTGCCATAACAGCTTTCTGAATTAACTCAAAACTTGCCCGGCTACTCATAAACAATAAGGCATCAGACAGTGGTAAAAGGTTTTGCTGAAGCGCTGCGCCAATTACTTTATCAAGGGCATTATGTCGGCCAATGTCTTCACGAAGCAATAGTAAATCTCCGGTATCAGGATTATCCAAACGCAACAATGCTGCCACGTGAGAGCCACCAGTATGTTTAAAGAAAACCTGTTTTTCTTCAACTATATGTGGAAGCTGGTAAATAAAACCTGAGGAAACCCTTAGAGATGAAATAATTGGTGCAGGGCATTTTACATGAATAGCTTCAATAGAGGCTTTGCCACAAATACCGCAACTCGATGAAGTAAAAGAATACCGTTCTAAGGCTGGTAAATCTATTTCGACATCCGGATGCAATTCGACTCTTACAATATTTTCATGCTTTTGCCGCTGATTATCAGTACAATAGTGAATCGAAAGAACCTGGTCAAAATGATTGATAATATTTTCTGTAAACAGAAAGCCTATCGCTAATTCAAAATCATGCCCGGTTGGGGTTCGCATGGTTACAGAAATACTCTTTTGCCGGCGATTATCTGCCGCTCCAAAACCTAGTCTTATTTCCAGAGGTTCTTCAACAACAACTAGATCGGGTGTTTCAAATGGTCGGTTACCACTGAATTTTATGATAGTATCAGATTCAATAGAGTTAATCATTTTTTAGGGCTTAAGTTTTATTCTAACATCAATCAGGCAACTAAGGTTTTGTTTTTATTTGTAGTTGTTGCTTAATTTTATAGACAAGATAAAGCTACTATGGTTAATTATTGCTTTAATAACTTTAAAAACCAGTAAAAATTTCACCGTATAATTGTATATAAGATACTAAGCTACCGTTTTTTATAAAATATGCTTTACTTTGTAATATAAACCCATCGCTCGCTATGAAAAAACCATTTAAATTAATCACTACTTTATTTATCATTTCTCCTTGTTTATTAATGGCTCAATTGCAATATCCCACAACCCGCACAGTTGAACAAAAAGATAATTATCATGGCATTACCGTTGCAGACCCGTACAGATGGTTAGAAGACGACCGCTCTGCTGAAACGGCCGAATGGGTAAAACAACAGAATAAGGTAACTTTCGGTTATCTGGAGAAAATCCCGTATCGTGATGCATTGAAAAAACGATTGGAGAAAATCTATAATTATGCCAAGTATTCGGCACCCAGCCGCAAAGGAGAATGGTATTATTTTTATAAAAACGATGGACTGCAAAACCAATCCGTTTTGTACAGACAAAAAGGCTTGAACGGCACTCCTGAAGTAGTGCTAGACCCAAATAAATTATCTACAGATGCTACCACCCGTCTGGCCCAGTTTCAACTGTCAAAAGATGGTAAATATGCTGCCTATGCTTTATCAAAAGGTGGTTCTGACTGGCAGGAGGTTTTCATCATGGATATGTCGACCAAACAGAATTTGTCAGATAAAATTGAATGGGTAAAGGTATCTGGTATTGCCTGGCAGGGGGACGGTTTTTATTATAGCCGTTATCCAAAGCCGGATGGTAGCGCATTGGCCGCAAAAAATGAAAACCATCAGGTGTTTTTTCATAAAATAGGTACAGCTCAGAGTGCTGACGTACTGGTATTTGAAGATAAAGCTAATCCGCAACGTTTTCATACAGTAAGTACCACCGAAGACGAACAGTTTGCAATGTTATATGTAAGCGATAGGGGTAAAGGGAAAGACGGCAATGCCTTGTTTTATAAAGAAGCAGGTGCTAAAGCATTTAAACCGGTAGTAGCAGAGGTAACAGATTTCTCTTATGGTGTAATTGAAAACGTAGGCAAAACCCTCCTGATACAAACCAATAAAAATGCTAAAAACGAAAAAATTGAAAGTTTTGATATAGTCAATGGCACATGGAAGTCAGTAATAGCAGAAAAGGAAGAACCACTGCAATCGTCAACTGTAGCGGGTGGTAAGTTATTTCTTACGTATATGAAAGATGTAACCACCCGGGCATACGTATATGATGTAAATGGTAAATTAGAAAACGAAATCAAATTGCCTGGCCTGGGTACTGCCTCAGGTTTTGGTGGCAATGCTGACGATAAAGCAGTATTTTATACTTTTACCTCGTTTAATTATCCTTCTACCATATTCAGTTATGATATAGCTTCAAAACAGAGTTCAGTTTTCCGCACACCGGAGGTTGATTTTAAGGCAACTGATTTTGAAACCAGACAGGTGTTTTATCCAAGTAAAGACGGCACTAAAATTCCGATGTTTATTGTATACAAAAAAGGAATTAATCTGAATGGACAAAACCCTACATTATTGTACGGCTATGGTGGTTTTAATATCAGTATGAATCCTGCTTTTAGTCCTTTGCTGATTCCGTTTCTGGAACAGGGAGGCGTATTTGCTCAGGCCAATTTAAGAGGTGGGAGTGAGTATGGTGAAAAATGGCACGAGCAGGGAATGAAGCTAAAGAAACAAAATGTATTTGATGATTTCATTGCAGCCGGAGAATACCTGATAGCACAGAAGTATTGTGATAATGCTCACCTTGCAATCAGAGGAGGTTCAAACGGCGGCCTTTTGGTTGGTGCGGTGATGAATCAGAGACCGGAACTCGCCAGAGTAGCCATTCCGCAGGTTGGGGTAATGGATATGCTACGCTTTCAGAAATTTACAATAGGCTGGAACTGGATTGCTGATTATG
>CALRLN020000243.1:0-8012 GCA_943368675.1 Chitinophaga pinensis
CTGGATTTCCGTGCAGAATTCCAATCACTTCGGTATAGCGGGCTACCATTCGATGCTGGCACTTGAAAACGATATGATTGGCTGGGCTATGACCAATGCCGCCCCACTGGTAGTGCCAACTTTTGCCACAGAAAAAATGTTGGGTACAAACCCTATTGCCGTTTCTGTACCTGCGGGTAAACAACCCCCATTTGTGGCTGATTTTGCGACTACAGCCGTTGCCTATGGAAAGCTGGAAATACTGCAACGCAAAGGTTTGCCTGCTCCAATTGGTTGGGTGCAAAATGCGGACGGTGGCCCTACGGATGATTCGAATGCCATAAAAAACGGGGGAGGGCTTCTGCCTTTAGGCGGAGACCGTGAGCACGGCAGCCATAAAGGGTATGGGCTGGGTGCCATTGTCGATATTTTTTCAGGCGTTTTATCTGGAGCAAATTTCGGACCCTGGGTGCCGCCATTTGCTACGGCGGGTTTTCATGGTGTTGCTGCCGAACAGGTGGGTAAGGGCACAGGGCATTTTTTAGGAGCCATGCGTATTGATGGCTTCCGGCCTAAAGAAGAGTTTAAAGCCAGTATGGATACCTGGATAAATCGTTTCAGAGAAGCAAAACATATCGACGGTAATCCGGTACTGATACCCGGAGACCCTGAAAGAGAACTGGAAAGACTCAGAAGGGCTGACGGAATACCATTGAATGAAAAAGTAATAGAAGATTTAAAAGGTTTGGGTGAAAGATTTGAGGTGAAGTTTTAAAACTTTACCTCAATAGCGTAAACGCCCCCTGATTCTTAACAATAGCTCCATCGCTCAATTCTATTAAAACTTTGTAGGTATAGATACCTGATGGTGCGTTTTGCCCGTGATAGGTGCCATTCCAGCCATGATTTGCATCTGATGGCGGTATATCTTGCTTTATAAAAATATTGTCACCCCAACGGTCATAGATACTCAGTTCTTTTATTTGTCGTACGCATCGGGCACCATAAATAAAGAATACATCATTCACACTATCGCCGTTGGGCGAAAACGCCTGAGGAGCGTATACGGTGCTACAAGTATTCACTTTTATATTGAATGTGTCCTCTTTTTTGCATAAATCATCACTTACCGCTACCTTATAAATTGCATCTTCAATAGGCTTTACCCAGGTTTCTGCACAATTCGTGCATGCTATGCTGTTATCATCCGGCGACCATTCATAACTATAATTACCAACGGGACTTGCGAGTGCATTTAATTCCAGGCTATCACCGAGCATCAGGCTCAGGTCATGGGCCTGAACAGGCAGTTCAAAATTTCTTACGGTTAGATGAGTGGTAATAATACTGTCACAAACCGGATTAGGATACGGTACTCTTGTAATATAAGTTCCTGAAGTATTGTAGCTCATAGCCCCGACTTTAAGAACCTGCCCCTGACAGATAGTGATATTTTGGGTATAGTGTGTAATGGGATTTACTGTAAGATATAAATTAACGGTGCTGTCACAGATACCAAATCGGTTGATATTCTTGATATAATGCCCGGGGCTCGTATAATCCTGGTCTTCTACTGTAAATTTCTGACCGTCACAAATCGAAATATGTAAATCGGCGTTTCCAATTCCGTGTTTAATTGTGTAATCTAATCTCAACTCACAAGCATCGCTGATACTGCCGAGGGGTACCACTTTTACATAATACTGGTCGCCAAGTTTCGCTTTTACTTTGATAGTCGACGTGGTCTCGCCTGTATTCCAGGTATATTTCTTAAATCCGTCCGGTGCTTTTAATATTAAATAACCATCAGGGTCAGGGCATATCGAAGTGGCTTTGATTTCAGATTTGAAACATTGAGCATCAAAATAGGCATACCCTTCATGTGACATCTTGGTACACCCATGCGCAGTAACCTCAACAGAAATGGTCTGGCCAATATAATCTCTCAAATCTACCGCTCCGGTGGTCCAGTTTCTATATTGATATAAACCTTGAGATTTAAAGCCATCTGCCGAACCATCAGCTAATAATTGAATATCAAATGCATTACAAATCAATTCCTGCCCGGTCTGGTTACGGATAATAACAGTAAAGCCCGGCTTTTGAAAGGCAGTATGCCCCGATGCATCATTTTCAAGAATAATGGCAAATTTGTATTGAAACAGCGTATTATCCGGTGTTACTATAAATGATGTCTTTGCCCTGTCAAATCTGCTACCTGTATTGATATTCCCGATTCTGAGTGAATGAGTGCTTCCCGGAGCAACCATAGGTATAGCTTCAACAGTTATTTTAGGGTCATTGCCATCAGTGAGACTTGTTACATAATGCTCACGGTCTCTGGTACCGGTAAATTCAGTGCCATAGAAAAACTTGGAATTTGAATCGTAAACAGGGCCATAAGATAAAACCCATCCGCTGGTATTACCCAGATCAAAACCAATGTTTGAGCAATCGGTCATCTGGGCATCACTGAGCAACGGAATAAAGAGAACAAACATTAGTAAGGCTGATATTCTATTCATGACGGCCTATCTGTTTGGGTAAAATTCTTAATTCATACAGGTGTTTTAGTTATAAAGATTGTGTGAATGTTCGGTTGAAAAGGTTTGCAGTATGATAGACGAAGAATGATTGTAATTCGTTGGCTCTCAATTGTTTTTATAAAAGTAACAATTTCTTAAGATATTGAATAACAATCTTGATTTAATCCTTTAATCAGGTAATCGGGTGTATATTTTTCTCAGATTATTTGCTGCCAACTTTAAGTACCTGATGAATAGATAAGAGAAGATTAGCTAAGCAATCGACCAACTAGCATTTTTTGATATTTTTTTCGTAATTTTGCAGTTCACAGAACGCAATTACATGAAAAAAGTTAAGATTGGCTTAGTGCAGATGTCTTGTACAACCGATGTGACAGAAAATATAAATAAAGCCATTGAGGGAATCAGAAAAGCAGCTAAAAACGGAGCAAATATCGTTTGCCTGCAAGAACTATTTACCTCTCTTTACTTTTGTGATGTTGAAGACCACGATAACTTCAAACTGGCTGAGTCCATTCCCGGGCCAACTACCATGACATTGGCAGAAGTGGCGAAAGAAAATAATGTGGTAATTATTGCATCATTGTTTGAAAAACGTGCTGCCGGATTATACCATAATACCACAGCAGTGATTGATGCTGATGGTACCTATTTAGGCAAATACCGCAAAATGCATATTCCTGACGACCCGGGTTATTATGAGAAGTTTTATTTCACACCCGGCGATTTAGGCTATAAAGTGTTCGATACCAAATTTGCCAGAATCGGTGTACTCATCTGCTGGGACCAATGGTATCCTGAGGCATCTCGTATTACTTCGTTAATGGGGGCTGAAGTGCTGTTTTTCCCTACTGCCATCGGTTGGGATACCAACGAAAAACAAAGCGAAGCCAATACAGAGCAATATAATGCATGGCAGACCATTCAGCGGAGTCATGCAGTAGCCAATGGTGTGCATGTAGTATCTGTGAACAGGGTAGGGCGAGAGGCTGACCAGCAGTTCTGGGGTGGTAGCTTTGTGGCTAACCCGTTTGGTAGCCTGCTGTATCTGGCATCGCACGATAAAGAAGAAGTGCATGTGCAGGAAGTTGACCTGGCACTGACAGAGAAATACAGAACTACCTGGCCTTATTTAAGAGACAGAAGAATTGACAGCTACGGCCCGATTTTGAAAAGATATATAGACGAATAAAAAAATCTTAAGTCTGGATACAAAATTAAATGAGAGTATTTTTACAAAAAACAACTAAAAATTGTATCCTTAAAACATCATTTCCTGTTTGAACACGATTAAAAATCGAGAAAAAAATTAACCTAAAAGAAGGATATTATCGGATTTTTAATTGTGTGAGTTTAAATGATGGCTGCTTTTTTGGTTACTTTTTTTCAGCTAAAAAAAGTAACAGCCTTCCAAATTAGAAACAGTGAAAAAACTTTAATTAAGCAGGTTGATAAAATTGATTTATAATAAATTTGACTTAAAATTTTAATTTCTAATAAAATTTCTCAGTACTTATCCAAAGAAAATTGCATCGGATAACCGATGATTTAATACAATATTTTAATGCTTACAATTAATAATTTATCTTTTTATTTCGGTGGCAGAGCCATCTTTGATGGAGCAAGTTTACAGATTAAACCTAAAGACAGAATCGGATTGATTGGTCTGAACGGGATGGGGAAATCAACCCTGCTGAGACTGATTGTCGGTGAATACCAGCCTGATGGCGGAAGCATTTCAAAATCCGGGGATACCACTATCGGTTTTTTGAATCAGGATTTATTATCGTATCAGACACAGGATTCTATTCTGGCCGTAGCTATGCAGGCCTTTGAACGTGAAAACTATCTGCAGAATGAAATCGATAAGGTGCTTCATGAAATGGAAGTAAACTATCGTGATGAACTGGTAGATAAATTGGGACATTTACAGGAAGAATTTGATCATTTAGGCGGCTATACTATCCAGTCAAAAGCTGAGGAAATACTCGAAGGGCTTGGGTTCAGGACTGAAGAATTGCATAAGCCTTTGAAAGAGTTTTCAGGAGGCTGGCGTATGCGTGTAATGTTAGCCAAATTACTTCTGCAAAAACCATCAGTATTATTACTCGATGAGCCTACCAACCACCTGGACCTACCGTCTATTCAATGGGTTGAAAAATACATTGTGAATTATGAGAATGCAGTGGTGGTAGTATCCCATGACCGTGAGTTCCTGGATAATGTTTGTACGTCTACCGTTGAGGTAACACAGAATAAATTATGGTATTATCCGGGCAATTATTCATTCTTCGTAGAAGAAAAAGCCCAGAGAAGCGAGATTCAGAAGAGTGCTTTTGAAAACCAGCAGGCTCAGATTCGCCAGACAGAGCGTTTCATTGAGCGTTTCAAAGCAAAAGCTTCCAAATCGCGCCAGGTCCAATCTCGTGTAAAGGCATTGAATAAACTGGAATTAATTGATGATGTAATTGATGCCAATGCCCGTGTTCATTTCAAATTCCGGTTTAGTGTAAACCCCGGACGAAATGTAATGGCTTTGGAACACGTGAGCAAGGCCTATGGCGAAAAAGTGATTCTGAATGATTCGACCATAAATATTGAAAGAGGAGATAAAATTGCGCTGATTGGAGCCAATGGTAAAGGTAAATCAACATTGCTGAGGATTATAGCCGGAACTGAACCAATTGAGGGAACCCGGAAACTGGGACATAATGTGAATTTCTCTTTCTTTGCGCAGCACCAGTTAGAATCATTGCACATGGATGAAACGCTACTGGAAGAGTTGAAATACGCAGATTCTGCCAAAACCGAGCAGGAATTACGTTTGGTATTGGGCTGTTTCCTGTTTCAGGGCGAAGATGTATTCAAGAAAATCAAGGTGCTTTCAGGAGGTGAAAAATCTCGTGTAGCTTTAGCGAAAGTATTGATTTCGGAGGCAAATTTCCTGTTACTTGATGAGCCTACCAACCACTTAGACATGCAGTCGGTGAATATACTGATTCAGGCGCTTGAACAATACGAAGGTACCTATGTGGTAGTTTCCCATGATCGTCACTTTGTAAGCCAGGTAGCGAATAAAATCTGGTATATTGAAGATCAGCAGATTAAGGAATATCCGGGTACTTATGATGAATACGAAACATGGGTAGAAGATAATAAGTCTAATAAACAAACATCTGCGCCTCAACCTGTTGTAGTGAAAAAGGAAGAAAAACCTGCACCGGTGGTAGAAGCGAATCCTAAAAACCAGAATCAGGTTAAGAAATTAGAGCGTGAAATTGAAGAAATAGAAGCAAAAATCGGTGATCTGGAGAAAAAGAAAGCGCTTTTAGAGGAAAAAATGGCTGATCCAAAGGTTTTTAATGATAGCAATACCCTGCAAAAAACCAGCAGCGAATACGAACAAACCAAGACCAAATTAGTTAAACTAAATGAGGTTTGGGAAAGTAAGATGATGGAAATCGCATAAAAATATAAAGCCACATTTCAGAGCGAAATGTGGCTTTTAAATTTTACAACCTCTTCCATCTGAAAGCCTCTTTTCCTGCTTTGCCTATCACCCCATCTTCCTGCCAGATAAAGTTATAAAATACAATGTCATTTCCTTCGAACTTATAACCGTAGGTGATGGTTTTATCGCCATCATTTTTAATGAAATCTATCAGGTCAATATCTGTCTCAGTGGTAACATAATCTACCCAAACCCGGTAGGTTTCATAACCGTCAAAGCCAATCAGCTGATTATCAGCTCTTAGTTCAACAGGTTTGCCATTACTGGTATATTTGCCAATCCAGAATTTCCTGTCTATAAAATCAATGGCATCTACTTTTTTGAAAGCCGTATTGCCTAATTTAAGTGTGGAGGCATCAACACTTCCGACATATTCGGGGCTTGGCTTTGTTTCATAAGTATTGAATAGTTCAAGTTTATCACCATTTCTTACTTTATAAGCCGAGCCTTCATGGAAATTCCAGACCATATTGGCTGTATCTGCCGCAGCATTAAAAGAAACCATTACGGTATCGGCATATACCTTTGCCTTTAAAGGCGATTTGGTTTGGTCAAGGGTTTCCAGATAGCGGGCATTTACCCAGACACTATTTCCTAATCCGGGTTTAGTAGTACTTACAATGGCTGTGCTATCCGGTGCATCAGTTTCAGTTTTTGAAGATTCTTTACCGCAGGAGATAATAAGGCTACTCAATGCGCATAGAGCGAGGATTTTTTTCATTTCTATTATTGATTAATTGGTCGATTTTGTATGAGCTTTGATTTACCCTCGTGGCGTCCGCTGATTAGATTGATTTAATTGATGAATAAGAAGATAATTAATTTGCGTAATATTTAATCATAATAATCATTAAATCAGTTAAATCACAGTTCAGACAAATAGATCTAAATTATTTCTATTCCCTCCCCAAGCCTCAAGACTTTATAAGGCGTTCGATATTCATTGGCTTTGGTAATAAAGTTGTCGGGGTCTTCGGTATTAAATGCAAATAAATGATAATGATGAGGAATTACCAGCTTTGCTGTAATTTCTTTGCCCAGTCTGGCTGCTTCTTCAAAACTGAGATTCCCTGCCACCTTTCTTTCAGGCTTGTTGCCATTAATGGGCAGAAAAGCCACATCTACATTAAAGGGCTTCAGAATATCTGCCATTCCCTCATACCAAAGCGTATCACCTGAATGATAGACTTTATAAGGGCCAAATTCTGCCACAAAACCCATATATTTCAATCTTCCGGCTTCATCTCTTTCCAGAAGGTTATGAGCAGCCGGAACTCCATAAATTTTAAAGGGGGGTATTTCAATGCTCTGGTTATCATTTAAACCTATAGGTGATTCTGGATCGCACTTTAATCTATCAGCGACAAATGCCCGGTTGGCTTCCGGAATTATCATTTTAATAGCAGGATTCTTATCAAAAATCGGTAGTAAAGTGTCAGCGTCAAGATGGTCGGTATGATTATGAGAAGACGTTACCACATCTATCATATCCAAAAGAGAAGGGTTTATCACCAACTCACTGATTCGTGTATGAGGTTTATCTGTACCAGCATATTTTTTGTTAAGGGAGTCAGACAAATAAGGGTCAAAAAGCAGGTGTTTGCCCTGATACTGAATCAAAAAACCGCTTTGTCCCAACCACCAGACTCTAAAACCATGCGTCCGGTCGATAGAGCTCTGAATATCCTTTAATAGTTGCTCGTCTTTCTGATAGGCTTTAATCAACATATCCTCTATAATTTTTCGTATCCTTCTACTGGTTTCCAATTTGATTTCGGTTCAAAATGATGCCACAACAAAGCGCCGACTTTTCGTAATAATTCGTAGCCTTCATTTTCCCTTACCCACGACTCATCTTTCTGGTTTTTTGTAATGATACTATACACATATTCTCCATGCGGTGCATGTACCAGTGCTGTTTCGGAGCGGGAGCGATTCACCGCGCCATTTTTAGTAGCTACTTTGATGTTTTCAGG
>CALRLN020000244.1:0-8004 GCA_943368675.1 Chitinophaga pinensis
ATGACTGGGAAATAGAAGCCAATGAAAGTCCGAGTGGTGGAACTAACTCTTTTGCCATCAACGATGTAACAGGAGTAAAGACTCCTTTTAAAATTATAGCGGGCGCTCCTACCAGCAGTTTCTTTATGGCCTCAACCGGTAAAATCGGCTTACGGACATCTACACCTGTATTAGATATACAAATCAATACAAGTGATACACCTGCCATAAGACTGGAACAAAATAATTCAGGTGGTTTTACAGCCCAGACCTGGGATGTAGGGGCAAACGAGGTTAACTTCTTTATAAGAGATTTAACAGCTGGCAGCCGCTTGCCTTTAAGAATCAGACCCGGAGCGCCTACAAGTAGCGTTGATATTAATGCATCCGGGCAGGTTGGAATTAATACAGCTAGCCCTCAGGCTACCCTTCATGTCGAAGGATTTGCCTACGTCAGAGATTCTTTGTTGGTAAAAGGGCCTATTCTTCCAGGCGCTATTCTGACCCCATCTGATGCAAAACTCAAAAGAAACATACTGGATATGAATAGCATGTCTAAGGTTATCAGTTCTCTAAGCCCTAAAACCTTTTACTATAAAACAGATGAGTATCCTGAGTTGGGTTTTTCTAAACACTTGCAATACGGGCTTATAGCACAGGAGGTAGAAAAAGTTTTACCGGCATTTGTGAGTCCAACGTCATTTCCGGGCAAAAAGGAAAGTTTTAAAACGGTTAATTATGTCGGCCTGATTCCTGTTTTGTTACAAGGCCTAAAAGAACAGATTTCAGTGAACGAACAGCAAAAAACCGAGATTGACGATTTAAAGGCTAAACTTGCAAGATATGAAACATTCAATGCGCGTTTAGAACATTTAGAAGCTATTTTGAATAGAGGAGAACAAAATAAAAAAGCTGACAAAAAATAAATTCAAAAAAAATGAAGACTTTATATACAATTTTCATTCTGTCTTTGCTGAACTTGACTGCCTTTTGCCAAAGCATTGACAAGAATGGCCGGACGCCGGAGCAGCAAAAAACAACTTCTGTTGCTCCTTTACAAGAAATTCTTTTGCAGGAGGATATTACTGCAAAAACAAGTGCTTCTTTCAAGTTGACATATGCTTTACCTGCCGGAAAAACTACAGGAGAGATAGTTTTATTCCATCCCAAAGCAGACCAGATGCTAAAAAAAATAAGCCTGACCCAACAACAGGGTTCTGTTGAGTTTTCTAAAAAAGATTTACCAGCCTCTGGTGTCATCGCAGCCTTATACGCAGATGACATTTTATTGAAAAGTAAGACTATTAAATTAATCGAATAAATATTCAGATTTCAATAAAAGTCCGATGACCTTATAGGCTATCGGACTTTTTTATGTGCCTTTGATGGCTTTCAATCTCGTTTTACACTTTATACTTCTGTAGTGCAGCTTTTAAAAGAAACCATTTCTATGCAAACTGCATCATAAGTAAAAACTGTATATTTGTTAAATGCCGGATAAAAAGAAAGTGATAAAAAATTTTAACTTGACAACGAAAGTTTTTTTAGGTTGCTTTGATAAAGCAATCCTGACATAAAATCTTACTACCTATGGCAAAAAAAATTATTTTATGGCTTTTTATGGCATTTTTCGTATATGCCGCTGTTGTGCAATATAATGATCCTGACCCTTATGTCTGGATTCCCACTTATCTTATTTCAGTCTTTTTATGCTATCATAAGCTACAGGGTAAAGGTGAATCTATCATTTATTTTACCATCGGATTACTATATCTGATGTGGGCAATCAATCAATTTCCACCTGCGTGGGAAGGCGTAATGCTGAACGAGATGGGAATGAAAACAATTAATATAGAACTAGGCAGAGAATCGCTTGGATTAGGGCTCTGTGCAGTGGGTGCATGGGTTTGTGCCTTATTGAAGTAGAAATGCGATCGAATGATAGGGGTGTATAGCCAATCTATACACCCCAAATGTCTGCTTTATCGGTTTACTTTTTCTAAATCCTCCACCGTATCAATACCAAAGCTCTCATAACTGGTTACGATAGCATATATTTTATACCCATAACCCAACCAGCGGAGTTGTTCCAACTTCTCGGTATTTTCTAAAGGGGAAGTCGGAATGTGAGAAATCTGCTCCAAAACATCACTACGATACGCATAGATACCAATGTGCTTGTAGAAATCTGCATGCTCCATCCATTCATCAGGTTCATAACCTCGCACATAAGGCACAACCTGACGACTGAAGTATAAACATTGTTTGCGTATGGTCAGAACAGCCTTCACTACATTCGGATCGCGCAGGGTATCATAATCCTTGATTTTCTTAACCGCTGTGGCAATTTCCGTTTTGAAATCTAACAATCCCGAAATCTGGTCAATTATATCCGGGTCGATAAATGGCTCGTCTCCCTGTATATTAATGGCATAATCATATTTAGATACCCCTCCTGCCTTTTCGAGTGCTTCAAAACATCGGTCTGTACCCGTCGGATGACTACTCGAAGTCATTACTGCATCGCCTCCAAATTCTAATACATGATTCAGTATCCTGGCATCATCTGTTGCTACTACAACTCTTTGCAAACTCTTAGCTTTTAATGCCTGTTCATACACACGCTGGATCATACTTTTACCGTTGATATCTACCAAAGGCTTGCCCGGAAAACGACTTGAAGCAAATCGTGCCGGTATAATTCCAAGAATTTTCATAGGTTACAATGTTTTATTCGGGGCGAATTTACACGAAAAAAAAAATATATGCGTTAATCTCTCGCAGAATCATTAAATTTGCGTTAAATCCAATCGCTTGACTACCATGTTAAGATACTTTTTTACTACGGCTTTTCTTGTGCTTTACCTGACAGATTCATTCAGTAATTCACTTCCAACCCCACTCGATTCCATCGGTATTGAGAAAAAAAACGGCAAGCTGTTTGTTCTTCACAAAATAGAACAAGGTGAAACGCTCTATTCCATTTTGAGACGTTACAATTCTACAGAGAAAGAATTCTATGCGGCTAATCCGGAATTTAAAAAAGAGGCTGTTATGGCCAGTGACCAGGTAATCAGTATACCTCTTAACACCAGAAGCAAAAGCATCCCCCGGCCCAGAGTGGCTGAGGCTCAGCCTGCACCGGATACCACCCGACCACGGGGAGTGCTGGATGAAAACGGCATAGAAGTGATTGATATTCCGGAAGCAACGCCAAAGGATGCACTTCATAATAAAAAAGAAGACAGCCTGAAAAATGCAATAGCCGATAATACTTCAGAAGCAAAAAATATAAAGCTTAAAACACATATAGTAGCAGCAGGAGACAAGCTCTTTAGTGTAGCTACAAAATATAAAGTAAAAGTATGGCAATTGAGAGAATGGAATAAGCTTACTACCGATGTATTGAAGATCAACCAGGTGCTGGTGGTAGAAAGACCTGCCAATCTGGTAGCATCGGCTGCTAAAGAAGAGAAAAAAGAAGCTACTAAGCCAAAACCAGTAGTAAATCCTGTAGCCACCGTTAGTAAGCCAAAAGCAGCCTCAGGCCCTGCCGGAGAGGTTGAAAAACCAAAACCAGGCACAACTGTTGTAACGAAACCTTTAGCAAACAAACCGCAAACACCAGTACCAAATGCCCCTACGGGTAAGAAATATAACGAGCAGGGTATTGCCGAAGTAATTGATGCAGGTGCGTCAACCAACAAATATCTCGCTTTGCACCGTACGGCCCCCGTTGGCACACTTATTAAAATAGCTAATGAAGCTAACGGGCAAAGTGTTTGGGTAAAAGTAATCGGGAAACTGTCTGGTTCAGGTGATGTTATTATCAAGATTTCACCAAAGGCTTTTGAAAAATTACAGCCAAAAGATAAACGAATTCGCGCTTCTTTGAGTTATGCTCTATAGAACTATAGTTATAAGTACACAAATCACAAATTCATGCACCCTGGTCATTTAGAAGATAATACACCAAAACCGATAGAAGCAACAGCAAAAAATAAGATATGGACGGTTTTCTTTGCCATTATGTATCCTATTATTACTGCTTTTGGCCTTTTGTTCACAGCTATTGTTGCAGTGTTTTCTACTATTTCAAGGGTTTGTGTGTTTATTCTGAGGTTGATAAAGAAATAAAAACCTATTGTTTTGCCCCTATAACTTCAATAAAACTGAAGTTGATTTATGCTTGCCCATGTCTGACTATATCTTAAATCTGCTGAACGAAAAATACGAAGAGTTTAATCAACCCGGTTTTATTCCCAACGATCCAATCAGTATTCCTCATCAGTTTACACTGAAACAAGACATAGAAATCATGGGTTTTATTGCTGCCACTTTAGCTTGGGGACAGCGAAAAACCATCATCAATAAATGTAACGAATTGGTACAATTGATGGACGGTGCGCCCTATGATTTCATTAAAAACCATCAGGATGCAGACCTTAAACGTTTCCTTTCATTCAAACATCGCACTTTCAATACTACAGATACTCTGTATTTCATTGAGTTTTTTAAAGATTTTTATGTGCGGCACGATTCACTGGAAGAGGCATTTACCAAGGGCTTAACAGCGGAATGTTCTGATATAAAAAATGCCTTAGAGAATTTTCAGAAAGCATTTTTCAGTTTAGAAGATTATCCTGCTCGTACAAGAAAACATATAGCTACGCCTGCCCGAAACTCTTCCTGCAAGAGAATCAATATGTTTTTACGCTGGATGGTTCGAAAAGATGATAAGGGCGTGGACTTTGGTATCTGGCACAATATCTCTCCTGCACAATTGGTTTGTCCGTGCGATGTACACGTTGAACGGGTAGCCCGTAAATTAGGTTTAATTACCCGACCAAAAACAGATTGGCAAACCGCTGTGGAACTGACTCAAAATCTCAAACTACTTGATCCTGCTGACCCCGTAAAGTATGACTTTGCTTTGTTTGGTTTGGGTGTGGAGGGATATATGTAAGAATAAAACAGTGTTAGTAGGTTGACTTAGCAAAGAAATTTTTATTTTTACCTTCCTTTTTTCAACCTCTATTCTATGACCACCACTACTACCCCTACCCGCCTGGCATCGGCTGATGTCTATCGTGGCTTTGTTATGCTATTGATGATGGCCGAAGTCTTACGTTTACACAAAGTTTCAGAAGCCCTGCCTGATAGTTCTTTCTGGGAATTTTTAGCTTACCACCAAAGCCATGTCGAATGGGCGGGATGTGCCTTACACGATCTCATACAGCCCTCATTTTCATTTCTGGTCGGTGTTGTTCTCCCCTACTCCATTGCTAGTCGCCTAAGCAAAGAAAGTAGTTTCTGGAAAACATTCCGCCATGCCTTGTGGCGTTCATTGATATTAATTTTATTAGGAATATTCCTGCGCTCTCAATGGAAAGAACAAACTAATTTTACCTTTGAAGACACTCTTACCCAGATAGGTCTAGGTTACCCATTCTTATTTCTATTAGGCTTTGCCTCTCATCGTGTTCAGATTATATCTCTAATAGTTATACTTATCGGTTATTGGGCAGCATTTGCTGCCTATCCACTCCCGGGCCCCGATTTTGATTATGCCAATGCGGGAGCCATTAAAGACTGGGAACATAATCTGACAGGCTTCGCTGCTCACTGGAACAAGAATACTAACCTTGCCTGGGCGTTCGACCGTTGGTTCCTGAATCTTTTCCCAAGAGAAAAACCGTTTCTTTTTAATGGTGGTGGCTATGCAACTCTGAGTTTTATCCCGACTTTAGGCACAATGTTATTGGGCTTAATTGCCGGAAACTTTTTGAAGTCTGACAAAACACCGAAAGAGAAGATTAAGATATTTGTGATTTTAGGTGTATCAGGGCTTGTATTGGGTTTGCTTTTGAATTGGTCAGGCATTTGCCCGAATGTAAAACGAATCTGGACACCTACCTGGGTTCTTTTTAGCGGAGGCTGGTGTTTTCTTTTCTTAGCATTCTTTTACTGGACAGTCGATGTGTTGCAAAAACGCAACTGGTTCTTTTTCCTGACTGTAATAGGCATGAATTCTATTGCTGCTTATGTAATAGCTGACGGGTTCAACTCTTACGTATCAAACTCACTCAGAATACATCTTGGACAAAATTATGCGGCTATTTTCGGAGAACCATATCAAACCCTCGTGCATGGTGCATTAATTCTTTTACTTGACTGGCTGATTCTGAAATGGATGTATAATAAGAAATTGTTTATAAGAATATAAATTATCACTCTTTTGTAGAGATACAGGTATTGTATCTCTACAAAACAAATATCAATTATCACTTTCTTTTCGTGCCTCGAATATTTTTCTCAACCATTGCTTTTTCTCGGCATTGGCCTCTTCATCTTCTTCTTTGGTTGGCTCATATTTTTTGAGTAGCATTAAATCAGGCTGGCCTGCATCTACCCAACAAGTGAACCAGAAATCTCCAATCATTTTTACAGAAGCCCTCATCTGCCGCTCTACCTGATTTTTAAGCATCTGATGATATTTAGTTGAAAATTCCTTAGAGTATACACGTGTAACTAAACCATTCACTTCTTCAAAACTGAATTTCTTATCTTCAGAAAATTGATTGCTTAGTTCTTTCTCAAATGATAGTACCGAATCTAAAGCTGCATTGGTATTCATTACTGTTTGCCAGGCTCTTTTCTGCGGAAACTCTTCATAAGCGGCTTGTCCGACGAAGAAATCATAATTTCCGGCAAAAATTTCAGGCAGGCGGCTTTCCCAGAATCCATGAATCCCTACCTGATTAGTTAATTGCCCGTTATAATTTTTGGTTGTGTGCAGTGGTACATGGGCATCAGCGATGTAATGCCCTGTATCTGAAGACAGACTCAATATCCGTTTGACATCATTTTTTCTGAATGCTTCGGTTAGTTGATGCTTCATATTATTAATATACCAGGGCACAATGCCATGTGCATAGAGTGAATCTTCACCTATCTTGTCTACTGCCTCCGTCAATGAGTACTTGTACAATTGTTTTTTGACAGAATCGGCATAATTATCCAAATCAATAAAATGACGGGGAGCTTCAGCCTTAACAGCATACCGTCGTTGGTCGGCATTGATAGCATTTTCAGTTATATAGTCTATGTTTTTTTTATAGAAGCCAAACATTTCTGAAGGAAGGGTAAAAACGGCTAAACGGTTAATCCGCTTATGCGCAAAGAATCCCCATAACGGACGTTGCCAGAGTGGACGCTCCCACAACGGACCTTGCCATAATTGAAACCGCCAAGACGCAGGTTTTTCAAATACATATTGATTGGAAGCGCTTTCAGCAAAAGCAGATACTCCATAAGGCAATGCTAGCAGAACGGTGCACAGCAGTTTTAATAGTTTTAAATTCTTTCCGGGTCTTGCAAAAGGAGGTAATATTTGCTTCATTAGCGGCAACTTTAATTATTCCCTAATATTATACCTATTTCACCATAATGAAAAGTATTTTGTTTCTCTTTTGTTTTTGCAGCACACAAATCTTTGCCGGTAATACCCTGAAAATTGCTTCACTCGGGCAGTTCAAGACTCAGGGAGGTAAAACTATCCAAAACTGCAAATTGGGCTATCGTACTTTCGGACAATTAAATGCTGAGAAAAGTAACGCAATTCTTTTTCCGACATGGTTTGGCGGCAAAAGCGAAAACTTAATAGGCAATGCCGGAACCATGATTGATACAACTAAGTTTTATCTGATTTTAGTTGACGCTTTGGGCAATGGCATTTCCTCTTCTCCTTCAAATACACCGGGTTTCCCGGATATTACCATTAGAGACATGGTAAATTCAGAGCATGCACTTTTGACCAAAAAACTGCAAATCAATCATTTGTATGCAGTAATGGGTATTTCGATGGGTGGAATGCAAACTTTTGAATGGCTTACAGCTTATCCTGATTTTATGGAAAAGGCTATTCCGATTGTAGGAACACCTAAGCAATCATACTACGACATACTACTTTGGAAAACAGAGTGGAATATTATTGAGCAGGCAGGCAAAAACCCGATTGCCCGC
>CALRLN020000245.1:0-7973 GCA_943368675.1 Chitinophaga pinensis
AACCATTTTCGGAATCAGCGTGTCGCCTTCTGTCACAATAGCAATTACCCGGCCTTTACGCGCTTTTACTTCCTGGATATTTGAAACTATTTTTTCATAGGAAGCATCCTTCGTTGCGATAAACACAACTGGCATATCTTCGTCAATCAGCGCAATAGGGCCATGTTTCATTTCTGCCGCGGGGTATCCTTCTGCATGTATATAAGAGATTTCTTTCAGCTTTAATGCTCCTTCAAGGGCAACAGGAAAATTAAGACCACGGCCTAAGAAAATGAAGTTTGAAGCGAAAGTAAACAGTTTCGAAATATCTTTTATTTTTTCTGCGCTTTTCAGAATTTTCTCAACTTTTGCTGGAATAGCATCTAAGCCAAACAACAACTCACGGTATAAATCCTGGCTGATAGTACCTTTTTTATGAGCTGTAGCAATGGCTATCAGACTCAAAACCGTTACCTGGGCAGTGAAGGCTTTGGTACTTGCCACACCTATTTCAGGCCCTGCATGGGTATATACTCCTGCATGTGTAATGCGGGCAATAGACGAGCCAACTACATTGCAGACCCCCAGAATAATCGCTCCTTTTGATTTGGCTAATTCTAAGGCGGCCATCGTATCGGCCGTTTCACCTGATTGCGAAATGGCAATCACAATATCGCCCTCCTTAATAATCGGATTTCTGTAGCGGAATTCAGAAGCGTATTCAACTTCTACATTTACCCGTGCCAGTTCTTCAAAAAGATATTCGCCTACCAATCCGGCATGCCATGAAGTACCGCAGGCCACTATTACAATCCGGTCAGTCCTCGCTATTTTATCCAGATAATCTCTCAGGCCTCCCAATAGCAGGGTGGCATCTTCAATATTAATGCGCCCTCTCATCGAATCTGCAATTGAGCGGGGTTGTTCAAAAATCTCTTTTAGCATGAAGTGGTCGTAGCCGCCTTTTTCAATAGCTTCCAGCTCCATCTCAACAGTTTCTATATAAGGGGCAATGTCTTCATTAGCCAGATTTTTGATTACAAGTTCGTTGTCTTTTACAATGGCAATTTCGTAGTCTTCAAGATATACCACTTCTTTGGTATACTCAATGATAGGTGTTGCATCTGAAGCAAAGAAATACTCATCTTCACCCACACCTATAACCAAAGGGCTGCCTTTCCGTGCCGCTATTAACTGGGTTGGGTTCTCTTCGTCTATAATCACAATAGCGTAGGCACCTACAACTTCATGAAGTGCAATTCTAACGGCTTCTTCGAGGTCGCAATACATATTAGTGCGGATATCCTCAATAAATTTAATCAGCACTTCTGTATCGGTAGCACTTTCAAAAGTATAACCCTTATTAATCAGGCTTTGCTTGATAGAAGCATAGTTTTCTATGATTCCGTTATGAATAATCGCTAATTTTCTGTTGGTTGAGTAATGCGGGTGAGCATTAATATCATTAGGCTCGCCATGTGTTGCCCAGCGTGTATGACCTATGCCAACCTTGGCTAATAGTTCTTTGCCTTTTAATTCACCCTCTAAATCCGAAACTTTACCTTTTTTCTTATAAACTTTCAAGCCATGACCGTTTAATAAAGCGATACCTGCGCTGTCATATCCACGATATTCTAATCTTTTAAGTCCTTTGATAATAAGAGGAGCAGCTTCCCGATGCCCGACGTAAGCGACGATTCCACACATAGTTTTTTAAATTTTTAAGTAGAATGTTAGTTTTCTATGAATAAAGAAGTTTTTAATTAAAAAAGTCCAATTAATAGACTCATAGCTATTCAAATTTATGAAAAAAAACCAATACTAACGCAAAAAAGAGGAGATTTCGGTCTCCTCTTTTTATCAAACGGCAATGTATGATATTATCTTACTATTATAGTATTTTATCTTTTACCTGAATAATAGACATTCAGTTTAATATTTTTGATAACCGCTCTGGACACATTATTGTTATAAAGCCCAATGGTTGTTCCCGACGAAGTAGTAGTCAACAAGCTAGGCACAATGGCTATACCATCAGATGTTTTCCTATTGTTTAATATCTCCTGTATATACGAAGTAAAATTAAACTTATAGTTGTTGTTGGTCGTGCTATAGTCTGATATGTATTGAGTTCCTGAGGCTACATCAAGTGCTACAAAATCTTCAATATTACCGGCTACTTTTTTCAGACGATTGTCTTTACCAATTTCAACCAAGGCGATTTGTAAAGGTGGTTTATAACTACCAGTAATCTGATCCAGATCAGGTTCAATAATTAATTCTGCTTTATTAATGGCCACATTACTACTTCCTGACTTTAACAAATTGGCAAGCGTAGGGAAGGTCACCTTAGTAGTAATTCCTACTCCGGTCTGTATATACGATTTATTACCTGTTAATTCTGCAGGTATTGAGCCCAAGAGTTTAAGATCCTTTAAGACAGTCCCATTTCTGTTGCTCTTAATCTCGCTGAAACGTTCGGCAAGGAAGGTAAGCGGAATATACTTCTGAACGGTATCATCTTTTGCATGATAATAAATAGCCGGATAACTTGCCAGAGATAGCGTAATGCCATAAACCGATTCCGCATTCTGACTAAGTGTAAAGGCAAAGCCCTTTACGGCAGCTGTAAATTTATCAATGTCTTTTCCTTCTGCTTTATTTGCCAGGGCAAAAATTTCATTACCCAGTGCATCAGGCATTTTAAACTTGATCAAACTATCTGTTGTACTGACAGTAGCACGTTTAAAATCTTTATGCGTAAGCACCTGACTTGCAAGAGGTGTGGGATTATAAGCCAAAGCATCACTATTCAGGTATTTTTTACCCTTTACAAAATCTTCGGTCAACCGATGAATATTGAGTGTAACGGGTCTGGTAGAGTCTCCATACGAAAAACCATTATGCACTAAATATACGTACATTGAGTCATATACTACTGTCTTGATTGAATCTGCACTAGAGACTGCAAAGGCTGCATAAGAACCGTTATCAGAATCGTAAGGCAATGATATCTGTGTATACAAAGTAGCTGATACATCACCAAATACAGGGTCTTTATAACGCCCAACAACGGCTCCTGTCTGGCTGGAGGTCAGGATGGAGTCAAGCATTATTGTTACTTTGCTTACCTTCAGTGTGTCAGTAAATGTAGTAGAAAACTGTCCGCCGTTAGTAGGGGTATCAACGGCAATATTAATAGGGTCTTCACACGAGAAAAAGAAAGCGGAAAGTAGCATGATGGCTACATTCCGCATCTTATGTGTGAAATTCCGGCTATTATTAAGGAACGAGTTCTGTGTAAAGATTAAAGTACGTTTCTGTAACGTCGTTGTCTTCGATACCTGCTTCAATTTTGTTAGCTTTAATTTCATTCAATAATGTACTTAATTTTTCATTCATGTCCTCGTTAGCATTTACTACCGAGTCGGCATATTGACAACCAATTTTAATGAATCCTTCAAAGTCTGCGGAGCGTAGATGGGCCAGTGCTTCATCAGATACGTCCATAGCTTTTGCTTTTTCCAGAATGTCCTCGTCGAACTTGTGCTCAAAAGCATTATTATAAATAGTAAATACTGACTTTGTATCTTTGAAAACAGGATCGTTTTTATAGGTTGTTTTTAGATACAGTGGAATTAGAGCAGTCATCCAGTCGGTGCAATGTACGATGTCAGGAGCCCAACCAAGTTTCTTCACAGTTTCCAGAACGCCCTTGCAGAAGAAGATTGTTCTTTCATCATTGTCATCATAGAAACTTCCCTCTTTATCTAAGAAAACGTATTTTCTGTTGAAATAGTCTTCATTGTCTAAAAAATAAACCTGCAATTTTGCACTCGGGATAGACGCAACCTTAATAATCAAAGGTTTTTCGTCTTCTCCGACTGAAATATTAATTCCTGATAGCCTTACCACTTCGTGGAGACGGTTCTTACGCTCATTGATTGAGCCAAAACGTGGAATCAGAATTCGGATTTCCATGCCTTTTTCTTGCATGGCTTGCGGAAGTTTACGAAGAAATTCTGCTACTTCTGAAACTTGCAGGAATGGATTTATTTCACTTGCAACGTACAGAATACGGAGTTTACGCATATCGATAAAAGTAATTTATTGGGAGTGTCTTCCAAAAAAGTATGCAAAGATACGAAAAAAACTAATAATTTGTTAAAAAATCTTTCAAAAACAAATCATTGGTCCCTATAAATCATTGTAAATTCCGATGGATAAATGCAAAACAAGTCCTTTCCACTTATTTAAGGTATACCTTATAAATCTGACACACCTCATTAAAATTTTCAGCGCACAAAATCTATTTCATATACCTTAGGCCACATCTTTCCGGTAATATATACTTTATTACTGGTAGAATCGAATGCAATACCATTCATCTCCAGAGCCCTTGCATATTTGGTCCGGGCATCTGCGGCCAAAGGCCCCAGGTCCATTCTAGCTACTATATTTCCGGTAGCCGGGTCTATTTTAACAATTTCGTTGGTTTGCCATATATTGGCGTATATAAATCCTTTAATATATTCCAGTTCGTTCAATTGCTCTTTGGCATACCCGTTTTCTCTTACTTGAAGTGTTTTGACAACTGCCAGGGTATTGGGGTCCAGATAAGTAAGATTATAGGTGCCATCGCTCATAATGAGTGATTTGCCATCTGTGGTAAGCCCCCATCCTTCATTATTACTGAAACTGAAGTCTTGTATCTTTTTAAAAGTTTTTAAATCATACACAAATCCTGTTTTTGATTTATAAGTAAGCTGATAAATCTTATCATTCAGAATGGCTATGCCCTCACCAAAGTATTTGGATTTATCAAGGGTTACTTTTTTATTCAGTTTCCCGGTTTGTAAATCAAGAATACCAATGACAGACGAAGTTTCAGATAATTCGTCAGGAGACCCCGTACTTTCAAATACCTGATTATCGTGTACCAGAAAGCCTTCAGTGAATGCTGTGGTATCGTGAGGAAAAGTATTCACGAGTTTGAATGGAATAGAAGGGAGGCTTGCTTTTTTTTCGCCAGTATCGCTTGCCTTCTCTGAATTATTACAGGAAAAAAGGATAATAGCCAGAATATATATTCCGCAGAGTTTCTTCGTCATAATGGGTTTAAAGGAATCTTTCTGCAAATCTAAAAAAACTATTTTAACCCCATACTATATAGGAGGCTATTATCCTGTTGCTTTTAACGATTATTAACAAAGAAATTACAATAGTTAAACAATGCCTGATTGTAAAATCACCTGACGATTCTGTCAGGATAACAGAGCTTTAAACAGTCAGAGCCTGTTTTTCTTTTGTTTTTGGAGTAGAACTATAGTTCAGATTCTTTATCTGATCGCTGTATTGTGCTGGAAGAATAATGTCTTTAACAAGGCTATCTAATTTGAGTTTTCGGCTGAGTAAGTAAAGGCTAAGCAATATTTTACCCTTAATTGAATGACCGAATCGCAACAATTCGGATACTTTAGCAGGAACAATTAATTTCTGACACTCTAATAAAATCAGATAACGAACTGAACCCAGGTGTTTTTTATATTGCTGATAAAGATCAGATGTAAAATGTCCATTAATAAGGTCTTCGTGTAAATGAGCCTCGCGCGACTGTTTCCAGCCTGTATAATCTTCGGGTATATCTTTCAACCCCATTCTCCGACCCACCTGTGCAAAAACATTAAAAACCTCTTCCTTTTCTTCCTGACTCAATTCTCTTTCAAGCAATTCATAAGAAACAATAGAATAATCAATGAGCATATAAAGTACATCTCTGTAAGCCCAGTCTGGAATACGGGCACCACGGCTTTGTTCTACTCCCTGATGGATACTGTTTATTTTATCAATGGCTTTGAAGGCATTCCCGGTATCTGAGAAAACAATCATCTTTGCATAGTTTACGGTTGAGAAAAGTCGCCCTAAAGGGTCCGAAGGTATTTTCCCGGTAAAATACAGCCAGTCGACTGCTTTATTTAAGGCAAATTCTGCTGCTGAACCTGCAAATATGAATAAAATCACATCCGAATTACTCCATATTTTCCTTACTATTGAGTGTTTGTCTACAAAATCATTCATATCAGCTAATTTTTTGCATTTATATGCCTTGTTTTTGAAGCGATTGTAATCTCTGGTTTTCTACGAAAAGTATAGTAAAGAAACCGAGAGTATAAGCAATTATGTCATACCATGAAAAACCTGTTCCGAGTACAATCGCAATAATTTTATGTTTCTCCCAACCCATATAGCGTACAAAATGGAAGTATTGCAATGTTTCAATCAGGTAACAGAACAGTAGTACGCCTGTGGATACAATTACAAAATGAGTATCCCAGAACGTAAAAGCAAAACAGTAAACCAGAAAAACAACCAGATAATCGCCGAAAAATGGCCGGATGAAAGAGTCATTTACATACATGGCAATCAATACTTCAATAATAAAGAAAGCAATTGTCAATAGTCCGTATTTGGGTCTGAATGTAAACATTACTCTTGTATTTAAAAGTACTTTGTATTGCAAAGTTAATGACTGAAATCATAATAACAAGCATATTTGAGTAATATTTTTGTGAATAGTGGTGGGAGATTATTGTCAATAAAAAAGTCAGAACAAAAGCATATTTGTTCTGACTTTTTAAACTTACCGCATTAGACTTATCGAAATTGGTGTAGCGTTATCCTACGTATTTTAGAATAAAGCACTGAACGGACACGTCAGACAATCTCGAAATATTGTTTATACCAGTCAACAGAGAGTTTCAGATCTTCTCTGGTAAGATTATGCCCTGCCGACAAACTATAATTAGTTACATCAAACCCCGCATTTTTTAAAAGATTCACATACTTTACTGTATCAGACTGATTAACTGTAGGATCAGCCATACCATTAGTCATAAATACAGGTGTATGTACAGCGTTTTTTAAATCATTGCTGATATTTTTAAAAGGCTGCATAGGGCGATAGAGAATAGCACCTGCTAGAAAATCAGGATAAAGAACTAAAGTGCTGCCTGCAATATTTGCTCCGTTTGAATAACCCAGAGCAACCAGTTTACTTATAGCAAAACCTTCCTTTATGGCTAGTTCTTTTAAGAAACTAACCATTTCGTGTGTACGAAAAGTCAGATCTTTTTCATCAAATATGCCCATGCCCAGTCTTTTAAAAAAGCGAGGCATCCCATTCTCAGACACATTCCCTCTCAGACTCAATATGTTGAAATCCTCACCAAATTCTTTGGCAATAGGGAGAAGGTCGTGTTCATCGCCGCCTGTGCCATGCAGAAGCAAAAGGGTATTTGCTTCTGCATGTTTTGCGGGCTGATAAATATATTTTAATGCTTGAAAATCCATGATACATTATCAGTTTAAATCAATCTAATTTTACCAGGTGTTCTTCAATCTGTTTTCTACGAGGCTCATACTGCGCAGGTAGTTTAAGATTTTTGCCTAATTCTTCTAAGGATTCATCAACTGTGAACCCCGGATTATCTGTGGCAATTTCAAATAATACACCGCCCGGCTCTCTGAAATAGAGCGAATGGAAATAATTACGGTCTATCTGAGGCGTAATATGAAAGCCCAGTTTCTCTATTTTATCATGAAATTCCATTTGTGTGGCATCATCTTTTACCCTGAAGGCAATATGATGTACTGTACCACCTGCTCCTAAGCCTCTGGCTTCGTTAGGTAACTCAACCAAATCAATAATATTGGCAGTGGATACGGCATCAGTTGCGTAACGATAACGATTGGCTTCCTGAGCGATTAATTTATAGCCAAACACCTCTGTTAATACCAAAGCCGTAGGCTTTATATCATTAAGTGTAATGGTTGTATTATAAAAACCTCTCGTGGCTACATCAGCCTTTACTTCATCAGTTTCATAAGGTTTTCTGGTATCCGGTGTTTTAGGTACTATCAATTCAAGTTTCAAACCATCAGGGTCAAGTAACGTCAGATATTTTTCCCCAAACCTTTCAGAGGGTTTGTTATAA
>CALRLN020000246.1:0-7956 GCA_943368675.1 Chitinophaga pinensis
ATGTATCGTGGGTTACAGTTTTACCTCCCACACCTTTTCCGATTATGTATCGGAAACTTAACTTGGGAGTAATTAACCTTGCCTGAAGCACATGCTTACCCACTGTATTTATTGTTTGTAATTGGCTTTCTGTTGAGTAGAAGCCACCCAAAGAATCTACGCTTGCAGTAGTACTACGATAATTGCGACTATCTTGTGCAAATTCTACCACAGATTCGGGATTTAAGTTAGCTCTTGCCCCCATGAAATTCATACTCTCCTGAGGTTCTATTTTCAAGGCAAAGTTTTCAGACTTGTCATCAAGATTACCCTTGTATTTAATATACTCTTCACGACTAAGATTATCAAAATCGTAAGACTTATCACCTTCTTTTGCGAACGGGCTTTTGGCTAATAGCACACCTATTTTCCCATTGAGTAAAAAAGAAGAGTAGTTACTCCGTTGCAGCTTAAAATTAATGAGGTCGATGGTCATAGGCGAGCCTCCCATTTTATCCCATTTCGCCACATTGGTCTGTGTCGAATTCATATAAATGCCCGATGCATCCATAACCAATGCCGTTGATTCATAACTGGGGCGAACAGGTTCAGGGTCTTTGTTAGTGGCAGGATAAAAATACAGGGGCAGATACACCACCGTTTTTTCGGCATAAAGTCCTGTCCATTGTTTGCGACTGTCAGCAGTGTTAGGGTTTAAGAAAGTACCAAATAATGTAGTAAGCGATGCCGGAGTTGATAATTCAGTCAAATCTACAAAGGCTTCTTTTAATGAAAACCCCATCACCGTCTCCGATTTCTTGAGGGTAAAGGCAATAGGACTTTTTAAGGGAATATACAGCTGGCTCAGATTATTAGTCTGGAAATCGATGGGTGACGATACAAGCGTATTACCTGTATTAACCGGATACCCTTTAGCATCGAGCGTTAAAAATGTGTCTTTGTTAAACTCTATTTTACCTTTCAGCACCAATCCTTCAAAATTACCGCAGTTAATTTTAAGGTGTGTAGTATTGACATTAAGCGCTGCTCCGGCGGTACCCCCTGTAAATTGTAACAAATACTGTGCGTTTGAGATTTCCTGTGTGCCCAACAGTGATAAATTAGCCATACCTGCCAGACCTGCACTCATCACATAGCGGATATTCTTACTGCCAAAATAGAGTTCCTCATCTCCAACCGTAAGTCTTGCATACACTTCTAATTCAACATGAGTAGTCCGGAAAATGGCTTTTTTGATAGCGAGATAGCAACCCGTATTATTTCCTAAAGGTATTGCCACAGGTAGGTCTTGCAAGTTGTTGTTGCTAAGTGCGGGCAGTATCATGTTTTCTTGTTCTAATTTATCAAATAGTGCTTTTGCCTGAGTTGCCTCGGGCGACAATGCCGCCACTGCTATTTTCTCTGGGGCAAGTAACCTGCTGATAGCTTCTTGCTGTGATAGCTGAATACTATTATTCAGTGTGCTTTCTAAAGCCTTCATGGTTTTAGATTGTATGGCTGCGGGAGCAGAATTGGGTGTAGGTTTAGCCGGAACCTTTTCTTCGGCTGCTAGCCTTAAGACCGAAAAACTCATAATTAGTCCTATGAGCCAGTGTATACGAAAAATTTTAAGAGTGTTGAGCATTGTTATAGGGCTATTAAGGTAAAAACAGATAAGGAAGTACGGTACGAAGTTGAGCAAGCGGATAATTTTTATAGTACAGAACAAAAAGTGCGAGGTTATCCACATTCTGTTGGGTTTCGGTTTTCATGCCTGTTAGTTTTGTTTTTAAAGTCTGAAGTTTTTGAAATTCAGTACTAGTATTTGCACGAGCTATTGCAGAGTTTAACAGTATAATCGTTTCATTAAGGCTCAGTAGTTTCTGCTTAAGCAAAGCATCTATTTCAGGAATCGTACTATTTGCCTGCGCTATTTTTCCGGTTTGAAGGGAGGCAAGACTATAATCGTGGCGTTGATTGGCCAGTGTTTTCAATGAATCAGTAAGAATACCGAGGCGTTTAAGGGCAGGGCTTACCACCTCACCCTCTCCTGTATTGCCGCTATTGGCATTGATTAGTGGAATACGATGATTGGTAGGCTCACTGCTCAGATAGCCCTCGATGACCTCGTTGTACTGATTAATTTTGAAATCAGCTGAGTAATATAGTTTGATAGAAGCAAGTCCTCCGGCAGGTGCTTTAATGTTAGCCCTGGCAAACTCATTTGATATGACCTGTACCAATGTGCCCCCTGCAAATAAGGTATCGCCCAAGGCAACCGGATTCGATTTTGTATTGGTTGGATTAACAGTTGGCTTGTCGCAATCGGTTAAAAGAGGAGTTGGGTTTTTCAGGCGACTTTTGCCTGATAAAAGTCCTAAATAATCGGTATTATCCTTTCGGATTCCCTTGATGATATTGGCCCAGTTGAGGGGTGGTAATTGTAAGTAATCAGAATATAAAACCGGATTAGTTGGGTTTGAACTGATACCTCCTACCCGGAGTTTATGAGATAATTTCTGATCAATGCCTAACCTTGTCGAGAAATGGTTATTGCCGATATTGATTAGCGGTGGTAAATTACGGTTAAAGGTAAAGGAAACAGAAGGTAAAAGCAATGGAATCAAAGACGCGTCCTGTACCTCAAAGCCTGTGTGTTGTTCAACGGCATCCCAGTTTAAAAGGGCTTTCCCATCATAATCCCATCTGGCTGAAATCAGTCTGGGTGCGCGGTTACTTTCACCATATCTGAATATAAAGATTTCGCTGTAGCCATTGTTTCTGAAAAGCCCGACTTCTTCAAATCCATCTTTGGCTTTGGCGCGTACCCTGAAACCATAAAGCCGGCCGGCTATCAATGGCGGCAAGGTTGGCCCGTATAAAAACGAAGTAGTAGAAACGGTAGTCTGATAGTAAGCAGGTTGAGACAAGAAAATATTCTGAAGGTTTCCGGTAAAATTATCAGGTACTAATAACTCTGTCAGGGCGAACTCATATTCAACCGTGCTGGCCTGCCGGTGACGGGGTGTCCATTGAAAAATCAGGTTCTGAGGGTTCTGTGTTTTTACATTACTGTTATTAAGGGGCAGGTTCAAAATCGGTGGGTCATTCACTACTAGCCACATAGGTGGTGACTGCTCGACTTTCGAAAGCGCCTTATTAGTAAGAGCATCCATGATTTCAACAGAAAACGTATAGATACCTTCGGGAAGAGGAACTGCATACACAAATGGGGAAACGTTCAGCTGATTAGCTGTAAAATAAGTACCAAAATCTGCCTGCGTAAAAGTAGAGGTTACTCCCGGTGTAAGCGTAAATACAGGTCCTACCCGCAACAGATTGATATAGTTTACCCGATTACTCGCAACCCTGAATCTGAAATAAACCTGCGTTGGGCCTAAAGTCAGGTCTCGAAGCAAAACTTTGAGGGTAAGGCTCTTGCCCTGAGGATTGGCGTAGTCGCTCAGCAGAACAGGATAGGGCGGTTTGGCATAGAAAGTTGCCTGAACAGGAAAAAACTGTGCCTGACCCTCTTTTGCCGCCAAAAGAAGTATCAGGAATAAAGCTATGAGAATTCGTTTGTTCATGGCACAAAATTTAAAACCGATTAATATATCCAATAGTAAATGACACATAGTGACGGTTAGCAAATCCGCTCCCTGATACGTTTGTGAAGCCTACATTGCCAGACAGACTATTTTTCTTATTGATTGTATAATTAGCATTGCCGCGGATATTCAATGCACCTGATTGAACATCAAATGCAGAATCGTTGGAGTAGATATATGACAATGAGGTGTTGGTAGTTAGCTGATTTTTAAGGAAGCCTTTCTGCAAATTGAACAAAGGGCCTGCCGATGTAGCGTTTTGCGTACCAATGCTGTTTAAACTGCTGTTGATGCCTATGCCTATGCTCCTTTTTTGGGGCAAGTGCTGATGCACATACATAACATCAGCATTTACAAAACCTGATTGTTGACCTATTCTTACTATACCGCCTTGTTTATTGGCCGACTCCATCCACGAGACATTGGCAGTAATTTGTTGTTGAACGGTTTCTGATTTTGAAAAAGTGTAATTAACTGAAGCTGAAAGGTTCTGATTAATCTGACGGTAATTGAGCGTATCCAACTGTTCAAACGGATTAAGCCGTTTGATTTCATCAAACGCTGTGCGGATATAGGCATAAGACGTAAAATTGGAAAAGTTAAGTGTCCAATTGAAGCGTTCGCTTATATTCGCTGTCAGGCTCGCCATGCCAACAAATCTTTTCTGGCTTGATGAATTACGTCGAATGATGTCATCTTGCTGAATGCCTGCATTGCTCATGAAATTAATTTTCCCGCCCCAGAAGGTCTGTGTATAGCGTACTGTATAATTTTCAAAATCATTTACAAAATAGTAACCACCGAGTGTAATATAATCGGGATCGACCCTTTGGTATTCAAGTCCAACGAGACCATTGGTTTTAGGAAATCTGAAATTAACGCTGGCCTGATAACTGTTATAGGATTTAAAATCAGCACGATTTCCTAAAAACAAACCCGACAGCGATTTTTGAGGGCTTTTTTCGGAAGTAGTTTGCGAAGCATCCTGATTGATGGCACTTGAATGATAGCTACCTGCTAATTCTAAAAGCTTAAAAAGTGTTGTGCTGAACTCCAAACCTATCACTAAGTTCTGCTTGCGCAAAGGCAGCATGGAAGCAGGCAGATTGTCCAACGATTTTGCCTTATCTTCTGCATTGAAGAAGGAGACCCCAATCAGGTATTTATCTGTATGATATGCAACTTTAGCCCCCATACCCATACGCGAATAAGTCGGTAATATATCGGCCTGATTACCCTCGTTAGCACGCAGTAGCTGACCATACATCAGATTTACACGCCATTTGTCGGGGTTAAGCGTAAGACCCGCACCTCTGAACTGGTGTCCACTCAACGAATAAGGCGAGAAGGACATAAAACAGGTGCCAATTTCAGCCGATGCCCACTTATAAGAAGGACGAAACGTAACATAATTAAAAGAAAAAGGCTGGCTATAAGTGAATTTCCGGTTGGAGTAATTGACACTGATGGGAAGATTGAAATTACGATAGGCAAAGTTAATATTGCCCGAAAGGAAATAACTTAACGGAGGCATATTAATGGCTTTCACAGAATTATAGACAGCATTAGCACTGAAACCTCCGTTCACTTTCAATTGATTGTCGCTACCTTTCCCCAGGTTTTCCAAATCAATATTCTGAGCCACTCCCTGAGATAGCCCGAACCAATACATCAGCAGAAGCAGGTAAAAGTGTTTCATCATAACTAAGAAGGTAAGGTTAAGGCGTCAGGTTGCTTCTCATCGCGTCTCCAGACGTTGTATCTGATAACTATAATATAGCCAGATACCCCATGCCAGTAGTGCAGAAATCAATACAATAGCAACGATAATCGTGAGCCACTTGCGGTCGGTCAGGTCTTTAAAGAAAAGCTTCATCGCTGATGATTTGAGAAACAAACAACGATGCAAAGGAGGGGGACAACCAACAGGAATCCTATTCCGGGGCGTGGACAAAATACTTATTAAGCGTGGACAAAATGGTTTTTTGGGGGCAAATTCTATAATCTGGCGATTAATTCTTCCAGATTGGTGTCAACCTGGAGGCTTTCCAGTTTTTTACGGAGTCTATAACGGGCTTTGCGGAGAGACTCAATTGAAACGCCTAACATATAAGACATTTCTTTTGATTTGATGTTGAGTTTTAATAATGCCAGTAGTCTTGTTTCAGCCGGACTAATATCCTGGTATTTATCATGCAGATTTCTGAGGAAGGTCGGATAGACCTGTTCAAAAAGGGTTTTGAACTGTTGCCAGTCATCATCTGTCAGAATAACTTTCTGGTGTAATGATTCTAATTGTGTGTTGGTCTCATCTTTCGATAGTTTTTTATGAAGAGCCAGTTCTTCATTCATCTGTTCAATCAATTCATTCTTGCTTCTGATGTTTTCTATATATTGTTCCAGTTGAAGGGTGGCATGGGTAACCTGATCCTGTATTCTTTTTTGTTCGGCTTCCTGCAATGCCTTTTCCTTCTTGCGTCGCTGGTTAAGCCCATACACTATAGCTACCGATATAATCAAAATCACCAGAATAAAAAGATTACGCTTCCAGACAGCCCAATTCTTTTCCTGTTCGACTTTTTCCAGATTATTAAGGTATTTTTCGGCCGCCATCTGGCTTTCAGCTCTTAGCAAAAGGCTTGTGTCAAAAATCTTTAATAAAGAATCTTTCAGGTGTGCCAGGGAATCCTTATATAACAATGCCTTATATGGTTGTCCGGATTTTTGATAATATTTTCCTTCTACTTCATATAAAGAAGTATGAAACCGATTCATTTGCTGCTTATCGTTGGCCCGTTGGTAAAAATCTAAAGCCAACTGTATATATTCACGGGCTTTATTCATACTATCCAGTTGAATCAGGGCATCGCTGATATATAAACAGGTATAAGCACTATTACCCGGTAAAATTTTCTGATCCAGTTCAATATCTTTATACAGATAGGGTAAAGCCTGGGCATATTTACCTTCCAGACGCAATACATTGCCATAATTGCCATTGGCAATACCAATATAGATGGGTCTGTTTAGCTTCTGAGCAAGCGCTATGGTTTTTAAAAACATTTGTCTGGCTCTGTTATAATCTTTCATCCTTAGATATGTCATCCCATTATTATTAAGCAGGAATGCCGGTCCTACCAACTCAAACTGATTATACCTGATAGCGAGTTCAGAATAGATTAAAGCAGTTTTATAATCTTCAAAACTATAATAAAACTCAAAAAAGCGATTCAAATAAAAAGATGCTTCCGCAATATTTTCATAGCCAACTTCCTGAAAAATACGTAGCGCCTGAAAAGCCAGCCGGAAAGACTCTTTAAATCCGGCATTCTCGTAATAGACATTACTAAGGTGAAAATAATAGGCTCCTTTGATGACTTTAAAAGGTGCTTTCTCAAAATAACTTTGTTTAGCTTTGAAAAAAGCCAGTTTTTCTGAAGGAGTTTTGTATCGGAACACTAATTGTTGTACGGTCTCGTAAATCCTGGTATACCAGAGCAACAGGTCGTCGTTTTTGAGTTGCGCTTCTGTTTTCAGGCTATCAAGGCTTTTAAAAAGTACGGTAGTATCTTTTCCGAGTTGGTACATCAATTTATGTAGTCTGGCAGAGCGTTCGAAATTGGGGTAAGTAAATAGCTGCTTTACCTGTGCATGACAATCGTTACCTGCAACATCTAATATAAAAATCAAAGAGACTAAGCACAAAATGCGGCGCTTAAAAACCATAATGCACTTGTAGCTTAGATTGAGGTTATCACTATATAATTGGCCATTCTTCATGTAAATTCGCTAAGGAGGGCATGTAATAAACTATGTTATTCAAAAATAACCATTTATCAGTGAAGTACTTACAAAATTTAATGGAATAATTAATCGTATAACAGGATTGTTTCTATTCTTACAGTGCGCTATCATATTTTATGAATAATTTATCCAAGCGCTTGTTATTATTATGCCTTACCCAGTAATCAATTATAGTTAAGTGAAAACATATACTTTTATTAAGATTTGCTTTTGTTTCTAATGCTGTATCTAAATAACAAAGGCCGGAGGAAATCCGGCCTTAATTCTTATTCTTCTAATAAGTTCTAAATCCTCCTAACACGTACATTCTTAAAATAAACTTTCTGCCCATGGTGCTGCAACATGATATGACCCTCTTTATAGGCCTGAAAACGAGGATTCTTACTATATTTACTTCTGATAATTAGCTCTCTTACGGCCTGGCTGCCTATTTCAAAATCCAATACTTTTGCCCCATTCAGCCAGTGCTCTACGTGGCCATTTTTATGTATAAGTCTGGCTTTGTTAAATTGTCCGATGGGCATCAGTTTCTTATTCATAGGTCTTATCAGGTCATATAATGAAC
>CALRLN020000247.1:0-7939 GCA_943368675.1 Chitinophaga pinensis
GCAGAAGGCGATGCAACAGACCTTTATACCATGATTGATGGGGAGAAAACCAATGTAAAGGAAACCTATAGTGAAAATATGATTGAGATTCTGAAAAAATCCAGAAATCTTGAGAAATCGTTTCGGTCTATGGCTTTGTTTTACAGCAATTCGGGTGAGCAAAGACTTAAAAATGTTGAGTTTATTAATATTACTTTCGAAGACATTATTTCTCCGGACTCTTCTGTGAGACAAGAGGTGCAGAGTAAATTTAAAGAAGCCTTTAACAGTGTTGATATGCGCGACAGCTATTCTATTCTGTTAATTCCGGGCTATATGGGTTCAAAAACGGCTATTGAAAGCTGGGCTAAAATCTGCTATGATAATAAAGTGACGATGATTACCGATTACTCTGACCTCCCGAACTGGGTAGAAGAAGATATTAATCTGGACTCGCCGTTTGGCTCTAATGATGACCGAAATACTTTTCTGGGCTCTATTGACGAACCAGAGAACCTGTTGTCGGGTATTACCAATCATCTGGCCAATGCAGTAGTAGTAGCCAATGAGATTGTAGCCCGCGATGGATATGCTGAAGTAGGAGAGAATATGCCCCTGCTAGTAGGGGGTTCAGGAGCCTTAGCCGGCAGATTATTGTCAAATAACCCTGCTCAACCAGTAGCCGGAGTAAAGCACGGAACATTGTTTGATGCCAAAGGTGTAAGAATGAACCTGACCAGAGAACACCTCACAAATCTGCACGAGCGATGTCTTGTACCTTTAACAACTTATGAAGGAAGCGTGATTGCGTATGGAGACCAGAGTCTGAACAATGGGGGAGATATTGATTTTAACAAGTATTCTGTTGTAAGGGTCTATAATTTTATTTCGAAATGCCTCACTCATTATTTCAATGCAAAAGCCTACCAGCTCTGGACATCCACTGAGCAAAAACAGGTACAGGAAGACCTCACCAAGTTTTTGGATAGCTTAAAGCATAATGCCAAAATGATTCAGGATTTTAAAATTAATAGCATAAAACAAGATAAAAACAACAAAGATGTCATTAATGCCGAGCTGAGCATTACTCCTTTCTATCCTGCACGTAGCTTTGTGTTTTCGCTGAATCGTTTAGAAGATGGCTCAACAGATGTTGCAAGAAAATAAGTATTAAAGAACCTCAGGAGCCTTTATCAGATATTTAAATTTTTGATAGGCCCGCCATAATTGTGGAGTTAAGAAAACTTAGCTCTCTGGTTTTGTTTTGCCTTTTTTTTAGTAAAAGTCTTTTAGATTATATAATTATCTGAATTTTTAGTCTGGTATTTTAAATTAAAACATATACAACTATGCCTATAGAAGCAAAACTTAAAGTTGCAGGTGGAGAATTCCCTGTATCTAAAATAAGTTACGGTTTTAAAAGAGACATTGATTTTTACGGACAGCCGAAGGGTAATGTCATTGGTGGTACTATTCATGTTACTGTAAGGTGCGAAGGCGCAAATTCTGAAAATGGATTGACAGAATGGATGCTTGACCATTACAAACAGGAAAGCGGCTCCATAGAATTTGTTGGCTTACAGCAGAAAATTGAACAAAAAGTTGATTTTGAAGAGGCTTTTTGTGTAGGGTACACCGAAGAGTTTAACAACACCGACCCAAATCTGCCTTATACAACATCTCTTCTGATTTCGTCAAAGAAGATAAAGATTGGCGACACCTCATTAGACAACGAGTGGACAAGTTAACATTTAATAAACTTATCAAAAATATTAAGCAATCATGAAAGCCTATTTTACTTTAGATGGCGGAGCCGAAAGGCAGGTATTAAGTTTCCGTTTCTCATTTGCTCAGCCTTATGATGAATTCGGAAGAGCCGTTGGGCGGGTTCAGGGTGGTACAATACAGATAGAACTCGAATTGAAAGAAGGAGATAGTTCAGTACCTGAATGGGCATCAGACCCTACCCTTGTAAAGCCCGGTAGCCTCCTTTTGAAATCAGTTAATTCATTATCGACCCGTAAAACTATTGATTTTACAGATGCCTATTGTGTAGAGTATGAAGAATTCTACAGACCTGAGCTTGGGCAAATTGAAAAACCGCGTCCGATGATTGTTAAGTTTACACTTTCTGCAAAAAAACTTACTGTGGGCGGTGTTGAACACGAAAACATCTGGAAAGATTTTGATTAATTAAAGCTGTGGCTGTAGTCTGGTAGAAAAATAGCATGCCTGAATAATTATGCTATTTTTCTGCATTTTGTTATTTACAAACCTAATTTCCATGGCGTACGAAGTAAAAACTAAAATCGTATTTGATGATAATACTAAAATTGAAATTATTTCAAGTATTGAAATAAAAGAAATCCTTTTTGGGCATCATGTTTTTACTGTCGAAGTTCCTTTTTCTCAAATTGAGAATAAACAGCAACACGGGTTCTTTAAACAGTCCTACCAAAAGTATCTTGGAAAAGCTATTAATATTTACATAACCAATCAAACATATTTAAAAACCGTAGAAGCTGAGTACGTTTTCAGAGGGATTGTTACCGGAGTAAGCATGGCAAGGACAGCTTCTGACGCTGAATCTGCCGTAATTCTGAGTGGATTTAGCCCAACAATACTTTTAGATACAGGCCCCATCAAGAAAACATATATTCAAAAGAACCTGAAAGATATTATTAATACCTCCATAAAGGCTGTTTCATCACCTTTTTTAGCCAATGCAGATATTAAACCGAGAAAAAATCCGACCTGGAAATATACCGTGCAGTTTAATGAAACTCATTTTCATTTTATCAGCAGACTGGCCGATATAAGCAATGAATGGATTTATTATGATGGGAAAAAGATATGCGTGGGAGACCCCAAGGGGAAAAGTGTAAAATTGGGTTTTGATAACGATTTACTAGATATTAATCTGGGTATGCAGGTTTTGCCAAGTACTATCGAGAGTCAGTATTATCATTACCAGAATGATCGGCTGGTAGCAAAAGACTCTTCTGCTGTATCTATAGGTGGCTTAGCTTCATTAAACGATTTCAGCCTTAAACAATCAGGACAGCTTTTCAAGCAGAAATATACGACAAACTATCCGACTCATTTACGTTCTGAGGGGGATCTGAATAATAACCTTAAAAATGAAAAAACCCGGATTGCCAATAGCATGGTTGAAATTACGGGTACAAGTGTATATCCTGATATACACATAGGGTATCAGGTTCAGATTCTGGGATCCAACCGTGTAGACAGGCGTTCAGACCATAAAGATTATGGTACATACAGGGTTACAGGAATTACGCATCTGGTTCGTGATAATATGTATACAAATGTTTTTACGGCAATTCCCAAGAGTACAGGAGTTGAATACCCCCCGGTTAATTATAACCTTTCCATACAACGAGCCGACACAGAATATGCCATAGTGAAAGATAATAAAGATCCTAAAGGACTTGGTAGGGTGAAAGTACAAACACAGTGGCAAAAAGGTAGCGATACAAGCCCCTGGATCAGATTGGCAAACCAGATGAGTGGTTCAGGCTACGGATTTTATTTTGTGCCGGAAATTGGGGAGCAGATTATTGTCGGCTATGAATTGGGCAACCCTCAGTTACCGATAGTGCTGGGTAGTGCATATCATGGCAAAGCCAAGCAAATTGATAAGAAAGATGACAAAAATTATAAGAAAGCAATCAGAACTAAAGGAGGAAATGAGATTCTGATAGTAGATGAGGGGAAGAAGGAAATCATCAAAATCCAGAACCCTAACGGAGAGAACCAGATTATTCTTAGTATGGAAGGGAAAGGGAGAATAAGGGTTGAGTCAAAAGGAGATATAGAGATAATTGCCAGGGATACCATCAAGTTGGAGTCACAAAAAATAATATTAGATGCCAGGCAGGAAGTAAGCATTAAAGCAGGTATGAAAATTAAAACCTCGGCTACAAATACACAAATTGAATCATCGGCTCAAACTAAATTACAATCGGGCATGCTAGAGGTAAATGGCGGCGGAATAGCCGATATAAAAGCCGGAATAATCAAACTGAATTAATGGATAAAGCAATTAAATATTATCGGTTACCACTCAACCTTGCCTCATTTATTCAGCAAAAAAATGCAGATGAGCAATTGGAGGATGCTACCTATGGAGCAAAAAAAGTAAGTGATAAAATCGGCATTGAAGACTCAATAAAATTGAACCTGCAACTCATTTTGCGGACACGTCTTAAGTCATGCCGTTTCGATCCCGAGTTTGGTTATCTGGGTTGGAGTAAAGACTTTGAAAATGTTACGAGTGAATCTAATTGGGAGAAAATTGTTAAAGAAGATTTTAAACAAAAGGTAATTGAATATGAGAGAAGGCTTGTGGATTTAAGAATAGCGATTGACCTTAAAAAAAATATGAATAGTAAGTCGTCAATAAGTAATCATCAGTTCTGGGTAAAAGTAGAGGCAAAGCTGAAACTGACCTCAAAGCCTTTTTACTTTGAAGAGTTAATGTATTTTAGTCCTATCAGAATCTCGTCAAAAATAATATGAGCCATTTTCAGCCAAGACCTTATAAAACTATAAAACATTCAATGCTAGAAACCATTGGCAGAGAATGGAATATGCAAGGAGGCCTTGACTCGCTTGACCCATTTGTGCAGATGGTTCTGAGTGCCTGTGCAGACGAACTCTCAAGGATTGAAGATAAATTTCATTCTTCCCAATCCGGTGTTTTGAATCGGCTGGCAGAGTTGCTTATGCCTGATGAATGGGACATACCCAAACCTGCTTTTGGGGTATTAAAGGTGAAGCAGTCGCCATACGAATTTATCCCTAATACGTCTGTCAGGCCTAAGCATCATTTCCTTGGTAGTGTAAAAGTTAACGATACCAATGAAGAGTATTATATGTCTCCCACAGCAGAATTCCCGATTGCCGGAGCTGAGGTTGTATTTATGGTAAACAGTGCGAATTTTTATAAAATGGACGAAGTCTCTAAAAAGACTTCCTTAAAAGGAAATACCCAGCTAAACTCTCATACAATCTGGTTGGGTATTGAATGTTTGCAGAGTTTTAAAAATCTCAAAGACTTGCGTTTTTTCTTTGATTGGACAGTAGATGATGAGAAAATCAAATACTATCCATATATACGGAAAAGCAGATGGTATTTTAATGGAAAAGATATTACACCTGATACCCCGCAAAGTGTTTTTCAGTCAAGTAATAATACAAATCAGGTTTTGAGTTTTTATGAAAACAAAACCCAGCATTTCTATCAGGATGCCTTTGTGACAATCAATAAGTCTGTTTCCGTAGAAAATGAAAAATTTGAGACACCTCCTGAATTAATGAATTTTCAGAATGAAATCATTAATCAGAGAATTGATAATGTTTTATGGATAAAGGTTGAGTTTCCTCCGGATATGCCACATGAGGCAATCAAGCGACTTTATTGTACTACCAATGCATTTCCGGTTCTTAATCGTAAAATAAATGACCCTATTACCTATAAAATCCAGGGTGAAACTAATCTTATACCAATTGTAACAAAGCACACCGAAGAGTTTTTCGCCATTGAAGATGTTTTAGGAAAAAACGGAACCCGGCTTGTGCATACCTTGAGAAGGAAGGGGGTGGAACGCTTTGACAACCGGGACGCTAAAGAATTATTAAGGTATGTTACCAATATTCTGCAAGATGAAATCCACGCCTTTAGGGAGTTGAACTACGGCAACTTTATTTCTGAAAATATTGATGAGGCCAAAAAGAATTTCGAAAGGATTCTACAAAAGCTGGATGAGAATCTTGAAAACTGGGAGAATAAAATATATGTCTATGTTGAAGGCAGCCAGTCGAAAAATGAAGAAATAATTGATGTGATATACTGGACAACCTCAAGCCTTGCACAAAACCCTAATTCTTTAACTGAGTTTCATGCAGACAATGTTGAGGGAATAACCTCCAATTGCCTGTTGCTTACAATTCAAAAAGGAAAATCCAGACCTTCTGAAAATGAAAAAATTGCAAGTTTCAGACATAAATTAATGTCAAGGGGAAGAATATTGACCCATCATGATATTAAACTCTTTTGTATGGAATATGTAGGAGATAAACTGGCAGAGGTGGAAATTAAAAAAGACGTTATGATCGGACAGGAATTTTCTACTGGTTTTACCCGATTTATCAATGTTAAACTGATTCCGAACGAAGCAACTCCAAACAAAGGAGAGTGGTCAGGTATATGCCATGCTATAAGTCTTTTGTTAAATGAACAGATGCAGATATTACCCGTAAAAGTAGATTATAAATGATTCTCAAAGACTTTCAGAAGGTAATAAATAAGCAACTCATCACCGATAATATTGATTATCTGACAGAGTTGATAGTGGCAAATCTTATAAAAGAGGGCATTGATTATGATAGTATTGATGTAAGACCAACCAGCTATTTCAAAAGAGGTTTTAAGCGAGACATTGAGCGTATTTATTACGATGATGATAAGAAGACTCTCAATTTTGATATAACAAGAAACGCCCTCTACGATACTTTACCGGAGTCTCTTTTTCATGAAGAAAACAGCTATGAAGACATTACCAAGTACAAGGATAATAAAAGCTGGCTTGAAACAAAACGTAAAAAATATGAAATAGAAGAAGCGCAGGCCCGCATGTTTTTTTTTCCATTTGAGAAGGAGTTTTTCAGGCAGCGGGTGGATATTGAGCTAAAAGAGCAGTTTTATTATACAAATTTTGAGAAAGATCTGCCAACGTTAAGAAACATAGTTGACGAGATCTGGGGAATAAATGAAAATCTAACGGCACGGCAATATTTCTCACTTTTCAGGTGGTTACCAAATACTTATCAAATAGTGGGTAATATCCGCAAAACAGAGATTTGTTTGTCAGATATTCTCGAAGTAAAAGTAAGCATAGAATTTAAAACTGCTTTAGTTAATCAATTAGACGGAGATACCATATCAGCTTTTATGTGTGGCAGAGAAAGCATTTTGGGAGTTGATACTGTAATTGGTGATACCGTTGATGACGGGACATATCGCTGGATTTTACATATCGGCACGCTGAATAAGGCTCAGGTACGGGATTTTTTACCTGATGGCACTAAATACAAGCTTTTAAAAATAATAGAAAAGATATTTATCCCATTCGAGGTTGATTTTGAAACTAATTTATTACTGGAGAAAAAAAATACAATCGCTGATAGCGATGGAATTTGTTTCGAACTTAATGATAATGTTAATAGTGTTTTAGGATTCACGACTGTTTTATAATTTAATATTAAATATGGAATATCTGATTAAAGTTCTTGTTTATGTATTTTTAATAATAGCGTTTTTATTTTTTGCTACAAACGATGCCATTACGGAGAGTCCACGATACTTCAGGCAGATACTTATGTTTCTGCTGGTAAGTATAGTTTTTTCAGCAATACTTTTAGGATGTATTTTTTATGTAGGCAGCAAAAAAGCAGAATTTGATATTTTATATATAAGCCTGATTATTTGTGCTGTAGCCTTGTTTTTAGGGTTTTTATATGTCTGGACCTTCGAAGGCAACTTAAAGTGGGTCGATAAACTGGACTTAAGCAACAAATTCTGGTTTATGCTAGCTCTTACTCTTTTAGGACAATTGCTGATTTTGGTAATTTCCAAGCTATTTTATAAAACTTCAGTTCCTGATAATCTATGGACAGGCGGATTGTTTTATCCGGTTCCTTTTCTGATGAGAGAGGCTTTCAGAGCCTGGAACGCTATTCCCGAGCCATTCTTTAAAATCTGGACAATACCCAATCGCAGGCCAAATATCAGAGCCTATGATCCCAACCTGATCCAACTCCCCAAAATCATGATTGTTTCAAACGGAATCGAACCTCTGGGGCCATATACACCAAAATTGCCAATGAAAGCTCCATTCGGCGAAATCTTTCATGCTTTTATTCTGCAACTAAATGA
>CALRLN020000248.1:0-7874 GCA_943368675.1 Chitinophaga pinensis
GACCAATGAAGTACAAGGGTCAAACCTGACTAATTCCCGACCACTACTCGTAAACCATATTTTTCCGGATTTATCGGCAATTAAACGGCCATAGTATGAAAGACCGGCCGGCAATGAGCCAATTTCTTTCCACTCAATGCCATTAAACTTATGAAAGTATGTTTCCTTATTATTAGGGTATATTGATCTTGATACGGCATATACATTATCAAAACTATCAATGAAAAAATCATCAAAGTTATAGAGAGGTCTAAGAGACGATTTACTGCCCTCATAACTTGTAACTTCATTTCCTTCAAATCGCTGAATGCCATTATTAATAAGTGTCCAAAGCCTTTTATTTTTATCGAGTTTCACTCCGGAGTAATAAGATCTCGAACCGAGTGCGGTTTTTTCCTTGGTAAGTAAATCAATCTTCAGAATTTCCCGTGAATGCGTGGTACGATTTTCACCTACAATATATACGTCCGACCCGTTACTCGCCATGTACAGAATCAGAAAATCACTTAAAGTCAGTATCGGCTTTAGTTTGTTATTTTCAATTCTGGCAATTGTATTCTGGTTATAAACCATCAGTTTACTATCTGCATCGAAAAGGTCCGAAGAATTCAAAGTGAATTCTGCAATAAATTCCTCAGAAGATATTAGTTTCATAGTCCTTTCATCAAACTTACGGATTGCATAAACAGGTGGAGGATAGAATCCGGCATTGCTCTGGCTTCTTTTGCTAAGCGCAATAACCGACCAGAAATTACCTGCTGAATCAATATCCATTGCTACCTGCCTGTTGCTGAGGTTACCTTCGGAGTTTTTCAGGTTATACAGTGCTGTTTTAAAATCATTGACCTGAAGTTTAGAAATCCCTTTTTCGGATTGAGAAAATAAACCGGATTGCCCCATTAGGAATATGTTCTGAAAGCCACCCATAGAAGGGGCATTATCCTGATTGAATATTTTCCAGTTTGGGGGAATATCATTATTTGCAGTTTTAAAGTTAAACGGAATTGTTTTACGAACACCTGCCGGAATACCATAAACCCGATCGCTTTTCAGATTTACTATATCAAGTTTGGCGTAATAACGGGTAGCTGGTAATAAATTTTCTACAAGTATAGAAGTATTATTGTCCGTACTGAATTCGTCCTGCTTTACTGTCTTCTCCAGCACAGGTTTTGAATAATCTTCATTTGTGGAAACCGTAAATTTCAGTTCTATATCCAGTTGTGAATCAGTATTGGTATAAGCCAGAGGAAAAGTTAAAGGCATCTGTTCTTTATTATTGAAGATGCTCGAGAGGTTTTCACTCATTTTAGAAAAAAGCAATCCCTGCATTTCAGACCAGGCCCCGTTTATACCATCTTTTAATGCCCTTACTCGCCACATCAGGCCGGTATAGATACCTATTTTTGCCGGACTTATTAAAAACTTATTATCGGCAGTAAATGCAAATGAATATTGGCTGGATGGATAATTATCATAAGCTGTATAGGTGAATTTATCATCGCAGCGATACAAGTCAAGTTCATAAGAGCTTGCACCAGCAACAAGGTCAAAAGGCAAGGTAAGTTCTTCAGCCGTGTCGGTAATAGGATTATCCGGGGTAAGATTATAAGGCTTTCTTAAGACAGGGGCGGTCAGGATATTATCGGGCACAACTACCCTGCCTGTCTTCGACCAACCAGAGGCACCGTGGCGATTCAGTGCTTTTACTCTGATATAGTAAGTAGTGTTTTTTCGGAAGAAAGGATAATAAAAGGCATTGATTTTCGAAGAATCGGCATAGACTTTCTGACTAAAATCAGAGGTTTCTGAAACCTCGTAAAGATAATTTTCTGCAAACGGGCTGGCATCGAATATAAATCGGGCATCTCCTTTCAACTCGGGCTGGTCTGGCACTACTGGTGCGGCAGGGCTTTTACTTATTTTCTGAAGTTCATTTTGTGCATAATTTTGCATAACCACTCTGCACATTGGATGAAACGTCAGCATACCACTACAATAACTCATAATTGTACCCCTGATGGACTCAAGTGAATTCTGATAGCAATCTCCTTCAGGAAAATAGCATTTATCAAGAGGCCCTCCCGGCCATTCACAACTCTGGGTATGCGGAGAATTCAGGTTATGACCCAGTTCGTGGGCAATGGTTCTGATGTTTCCCCAGGGTGATACATTAATACGATCTGAGGCAACTCCCCCGGCTCCGGTGAATGCCTTTGTCGGGAGATACATTACTTTATCAACAGGTAAATTATCGAATGGTGATTTTGACCAGTTATTTTGTAATATATTTATCAGTTTAAAAATATCACTTACACCCCTATATGGGTCTGAGGTTTCATCTTTTCGGATATTGATATGAGTTACAAGTAATTGCGTATTTATCTCAGCTTCATAAATTGAAGATACTTTTTCAATCATCTTCAATAATTCGTATTTAATGAATACCGTATCCTTATTGAAAAAATTGTAAGTATCAGAGTCAATATCAATACCTAAGCGACAAACATATAATTCATCAGCGGCCTTCCGGGTTTGTTTCTCAGCAAGCCAGGTGGGTGCCATGCGTATCGCTTTTATTGTTTTTTCAGATAGCGCATTATCATTAAATCCACAAACAAAACGCTGGTTTTGCGCAAAAAGAGAGAGCTCTGCAAATAATGAAAGAAGTAGAATCAAGGAGTAAATTCTTTTCATTGCAGCTTTTTTAGTCTAAGGGTTGAGGTTATAGGTTTTTCAACAAAAATAATAAAAAAGGGACAAATCCTGAAATTCGTCCCTTTGATAAATATCATTCAATCAAATTCTTTCAAAAATAGTGGCAATACCCATTCCACCACCGATACAAAGGCTTACCAGACCTACTCCCTTGCCGGAACGCTCCATCTCGTCAATCAATGTTGTAGAGAGAATAGCCCCCGTAGCACCCAGCGGATGCCCTAAAGCAATAGCGCCACCATTTACATTTACTTTGCTATGGTCGGCACCTAGTTTGTCCATAAATAGCATCGGCACGGCTGCAAAGGCTTCATTGATTTCAAAAATATCAATATCGCTCATATTCATTCCGGCTCTTTTCAATACTTTTTGTGTAGCAGGTACCGGGCCAGTCAGCATAATGGTAGGGTCTGAGCCAACTATAGCGAAAGACTTGATTTTAGCACGTGGTTTCAATCCCAGCTTTTCTCCGGTTGCTTTATTGCCTATTAGTAAAGCCCCTGCTCCATCACTGATTTGTGAGGAATTTCCGGCATGATGCACGTGGTTGATACCCGTAAGATTATTGTATTTTAGCAAGGCCAGCGCATCAAGCCCCATGCTGCCCATCATTTCAAAAGCTGGTTTCAGTTTGCCCAGAGAGTCAACCGTAGTTTCAGGTCTGATACCCTCATCTCTATCCAGCACCGTCAGGCCTATTTCATCTTTTACAGCTACCATTGATTTATAATAACCGTTTCTCTGTGCTTCTACCGCCCTGCGAACCGACTCGGCTGCGAAAGTGTCTACGTCTGTTCTGGAATAGCCATATTTGGTTGCAATCAGGTCAGCAGAAATACCTTGCGGTACAATCTTATGCTGTGCTATCAGTTGAGGGTTCATCATCAAAGCACCACCGTCAGACCCCATAGGTACACGAGACATAGATTCTACACCCCCTGCTACCAGCAAATCTACCTGCCCGGACATGACATAGGCGGCAGCCATATTAATAGCCTCTAAACCTGAAGAACAGAAGCGATTTACCTGTACACCCGCCACAGTTTGCGCATAGCCTGCATCAAGAACCGCCGCACGGGCAATATCGCCACCTTGCTCACCTAAAGGCGATACACAACCCATTATCACATCGTCTACATAGCTGGTATCTAAATTGTTTCGCTCTTTTAATGCTTTTAAAACGGTGGAAAGTAATTGTATAGGCTGAACATCGTAAAGTGAACCATCAGACTTACCTCGGCCCCGGGGAGTCCGGATGGCATCATATATATAAGCTTCCATGAGAAATAGTGTATTGTTGAATAAATTGGTATGCAAGCATACCTACTACAACAAAACTAAGAAATTGTTTAGTTTGATGCAAGCACATAAAATATTACCTTTGTGAGAGCCTGTTATCTTCTTTTATCCTCACATGATTTCCTTATTCCGTAATGCTTTCGGTGGACTCTCCCGGCAAGTGTGGTTATTGGCAATTGTGATGTTCATCAACCGTAGCGGAACGATGGTCATTGCATTTCTGACGGTTTATCTGACCCAGAAACTCCATTTCAGTGTACAGGAGGCTGGCGTTGTGATGACCATGTTTGGCGTGGGTTCTATCTTTGGTACATGGATGGGAGGCAAACTGACCGATAAAATAGGCTATTATCCGGTGCAGTTCTGGAGTCTGTTTCTGGGTGGTATCATGTTTCTGATAATGGTGCAAACACAGAACTTCTATCTATTGTGTTTTGATGCATTTCTGTTGAGTTCTTTTGGAGAAGCCTATCGCCCTGCCAACTCTGCCTCTATTGCTGATTTCAGTACCCCCGAAACTTTTACACGCTCGGTTTCACTCATACGCCTGGCTATTAATTTGGGTTGGTCTATTGGCCCAGCCATTGGTGGTTTTCTGGCGGCAAGAGATTATAAACTGCTTTTCTGGGCAGATGGTATTACGAATATAGGTGCCGGTTTGCTGGTCTGGGCTTTTTTGCGCAGTACAAGAAAGAAAAAAGAAACCGTAGTCAGTGAGGTAATAATTGATAAAAAAGATTCGGCCTTGCGTGACCGTACCTATATGATATTTATACTGCTGGCATCCTTATATGCCATTGCGTTCTCGCAACTGTTTACGATTGGCCCGCTTTTCTACAAACAGGCTTGCAAACTGTCGGAAGTTCAGATTGGCTATTTATTGGGTCTGAATGGCCTGGTAGTGGCTTTATTTGAAATGATTTTTATCTATAAAATTGAGGGAAAATTCAGGAGATTATCTCTAATCAGTCTTGGGGCTTTTCTGGTAGTGCCCAATTATGTCATTTTTCTGCTTACCCACAATTATATATGGCTGATTGTCGGAATTATATTCGCCACATTTTCAGAAATGTTTGCCATGCCATTTATGAATGCCTTTAGTATTGAGCGGGCAAAACCACATAACAGGGGACAATACTCGGCACTATATGCCATGAGTTGGTCAGTTGCACAGATTTCGGCACCGCTGATAGGTACACAGACCATTGCGCTATTCGGGTTCGATGCACTCTGGTATATTCTGGGGTCTTTAGGGCTGATAGCCACTTTCGGATTCGGAGCTTTACGCAATAAATTAACATAAAGCCCCTTGTCCTAGGATTGGTATAGTATAGGGTTTAGCTTTCCATCTGCAATACTTCCTACTGGCTTGCTGTCAAGCCATGTCCGCCAGTCTGCCACACGATACTCATTGGTAGGTTCTATAATCTTAATATCCTTGTCCATATAAATCATGGTCATTACCTTACGGGCTTTGCCGGAAGCGTTTGCTCCTGCCCTATGGTAGGTCCACCCTGCATGATAGCTCACCTCGCCTAAATCAAAAGGTGTATCATTCATATTAAACTGCTTCAGCGTCTCAGCCAGTAAAGCTTCTGATTCATCTGATATTTCCACATCACGGCCAATCTCTACATTCTGACTTTTTTCGGCAAATGCCAGAGGTCCCATTTCCATCGGCGTAGCCTGCAACGGAATCCATACCGTAATGGTATTAGAACTAGACAGCGGCCAGTAAAACTGGTCGGCATGCCAGGGTGTAATGCCCCCCGTTGGTTCTTTGTAAAGAGCCTGGTCATGATAGAGTCTCACACCGGAGACTCCCATCAATTCCGCAGCAATTCTGGCCAGACGTTTAGAAAAAACAAACTCTTTTACCTCCTCATTTTCCCGCCACATATTCATAATCTGCAGAAAAGCTCTTTCATAAGTAGTACGCTCTTCCATCGGCTTTGTGAGTTTATTCAGTTTGAAAACCCAGTCTGTTATGATTTCGCCGTAATAGTTCAGTACTTCGGCAGAAAGCACATTTTTGAGTTTTACATAACCGTTTTCCCGATAAAAAGCAATTGCTTCGTCTGACAAATGAAAGGGTTCGTTGAGTTGGTGCAAAAGCGACTTTTTCTCTGAATGAGCAGTCATTGCTTAATCATGTTAAGGTTGAATAGAGTACACAAATTTCGATAGAATTTTTCTAAGAAAAATCTTTATTATTTTCATTTTTATATAGTATTTTAACATAAATTTGTTCTGCAATATAAAATCAATGTTAATTCATGTGTTTCGTTCTGCTGAAATACGTTCGTACTTTTTCTAATCCTGACCATTTTAGATGAAAGCCCTTTTTGAGAAAATATCAACCGTCGAAGGCTCCTCTTTTTTAACCCGCTATGTTGCCTTGCCACAATTTGATGCCCCTCTGCATTATCACCCTGAATATGAACTGACATTGATTGTAAAAGGCCAAGGCAAACGGTTTGCAGGAGATCATGTAGGTAATTTTGAAGCAGGTGATCTGGTTTTACTAGGTCCTAATCTTCCGCATTTCTGGCGAAGTGATACTCAAATAAAAAATAATGCTGACTTACACGAAGCCATCGTTATTCAGTTTTCTAACCATTTTGTTGATACTATATTAAATAACCTGCCCGAATGTGCCTCTATTATCGCACTGCTGAACAAGGCAAAATCGGGTATCAGGTTTCCTGAAACTCTTGCACCCTATATCTATAAAGTATTTGAGACTGACGGAATAAGCCGATTATTGGCTTTAATTGTAGCATTGGAACAATTATCCGGATGTACACAATATGAGTTTCTGGCAAGTAGCGGATTTAATATCAAGCCCGATGAAACAGAGAATGAGCGAATGCGAAAAATACTGGAATTTACGCTGGAGAATTTTAAAGAAGATATTACACTTGAAACCATTGCCGAAATTGCCAATCTGACAGTGCCGTCTTTCTGTCGGTACTTCAAGTCACGAACCCGGAAAACCTATATCTACTTTTTGAATGAAATAAGATTAAGCAATGCCCGTAAAATGCTGATTGATAATCAATTAGATATAAGCCAGATAAGCATTGAATGCGGTTTTCAGAACCTGTCGCACTTTCACCGGAATTTTAAAAATCAGACAGGTGTAACGCCGATGGTATATAGGAGGAGGTTTGGGTAAATTTATTATTGTCCTTTCTTAAAAATCCCTTTAGGGTCTTCTTTCTTTTCTAACAAAGCCTGCAGGATTTCAGGATTAGCATTTTGGGGGTCAAGTTCGTATCCCTTATGAAAACTATCCCATGCTTCGTCAATCTGATTATTGGTGAGTCTTGCCAACGATAGCTGCATATACGCATTGGCACATTCAGGAGATTTTTTAAGCGCTTCTTTTAAATAGTCGAATGTCTTATCTAAATGTTCGGTCTTTTTATCAACCATGTACCATTTAAGATAAACGGTCGATAAGTCAACCATCAGGGTTACATTATCCTCATCGTCCAGTTCAAGGCCATGTTCCATCAGCTTAATAGCCTCTGCATACTCCTCATTCTGGTAGTTAATTACACCTAAACCCCAATAAACATCAACATTTTCATCATCGAGCAGATAAGCCAGATTAAAACGATAGGTAGCAGTGTCTTTTTGCCCCTCACTTAAATATTCCCAGGCCCTCACTGCAAAGAATTCACTTGCTTCCCTGCGGTTTTTAAAGTTAATATCGCATACTTTCAGAAATTCAGCATCAACAGCCTTCTGGCTGTCGGTTTTATCATATCCACCAAATAAAGGCATCAGATGGATATTTATCCCTGCAGGGGCAAAATGCTTCTTTACATTCTTTTTTTCTGTTTCCGGAA
>CALRLN020000249.1:0-7864 GCA_943368675.1 Chitinophaga pinensis
CCCATGTTTGCCAAAGCCTATCAGATAGCCAGTAATTATACACAACCTGTTCTTATCTCAACTTTACGTTTCGACGGCACAGTAGATTGTAGCGTAGGAACATTTGTAATAGTCAATCCGGAAGGATGGATTGTAACGGCTGCCCATATCTTTGATATTATCCTGGCTCATCAAAAAGATGCTACCGAAATAAACCAATATAATCAGGATGTAAGCGAGATAGAAAATAATAATTCGTTATCTGTCCATGAGAAAAAAAGAAGAATTGCCAAAATAAAGTTTAACCCTAAATGGATACGAACTTATTTTTACTGGTGGGGTTCTGATTTTCACGGTATAACTGATATTCAGTTACTGGTTGAAAACGACCTAGCAATTGGTAAACTAACAAACTATAATCCACAATTTTGCGCCCAGTATCCGGTGTTTAAAAAACCGGAAAATTTAGCCATTGGTACAAGTCTATGTAAATTAGGTTATCCGTTTCATGAAGCAAAAGCAACTTTCAACGAAACAACAAACGCTTTTCAAATTTCCTCTGATATAATACCACGGTTTCCGATTGATGGTATTTTCACAAGAGAAGTAGTATCAGGTGAACCAACCAATAGTCCTTTTGAAGTAAAATTTATTGAAACCTCTACCCCCGGATTCAGAGGACAAAGCGGCGGGCCTATTTTTGATACGTCAGGCAATATATGGGGTATTCAAAGTAGAACAGCTCATTTGTCTATGGGATTCTCTCCAAAAATTGTAGTGGATGGCAAAGAAACTACCGAACATCAGTTTATTAATGTTGGCATGGGTGTACATATAGAAACAATTATTAAATTTTTTAATGCAAATAAAATTAAATATCAGATAAGTGACGTTTAAATTCCTATAGCTTCAGCACCTCTCCTACTTTCAGTGCTTTTAAATCGCCATTAATTAAACTCTGTTCTTCGAGTTTCCTTAACACTCTTAAAGGGTCTCCAATAGGTTCGTCCGATAAATCAAAGGTGCCATAGTGCATCGGTATCATTACTCTGGCGTGCATATCATGAAAGGCCTTTACAGCATTTGTTGGCGAAACATGACTTTGCCCCATAAAAAACTCAGGTTTATAAGCGCCTACGCCAATAATTGCAAAATCAATATCCGGAAACACTTTTGCGACGTCACTAAAGTGGCTGCCATAACCTGAATCTCCACTAAAGTAGATGGTTTTTCCTGCTCCCTGAATTACATATCCACCCCATAATCTAAGATTGGTATCTGTTAAGAAACGCCTGCCCCAATGTCTTGAAGGCACATAGAATACTTTTATAGCATCGTCAGTCAGATATTGCTGATACCACCCTGCTGTCTGAATTTTATTACTATTCGTAAATGACCGGATAATGGTATCCAACTTTAAACCTGTCAGGTAAGTAGCATCCGGGTTATTTCTGGCTAATAATTTCAGGCTTTTTTCATCACAATGGTCCCTATGGTCATGTGAAATCAGTATATAATCAATATTGCGCAACTCATCAGCAGCTATCGGCAATGCTGATTGTCGTTTTATCAAAGAAACATTGAATAATACAGGGTCTATGAGAAAAGTAATCCCGGCAAGCCTTATAAAAAAAGAAGCATGACCTAACCAGACAATACAATCATCTTTTGAATCAATAAAACCCTGATTATATACTACTTCTGCTTTCCAGGTATCTGTTTCTTTTTCTGATTTTTGCGGATTTCTGGTGGTTTGCCACCGCAACACTTCTCTGAAAGAATCTACAAAAGGGAATTCATGGTTTATGAATCTTCCTCTGTCATCAACAGGGGTTCCGTTCCATTCAAACGGCAGTTTTAGTGTATGCAAATCAGGATTAGAAGTATATGGCATGCCGTAAATTGATTTCTCTTTACAATTCAAAGTTTTTTATAAAAGTTCCTTAAAATTGGTATTCCAGGTTAAGAACAAATCCTGATAGTATCTGGTAATGCTTTAAGAAAGATTTGTTTCTATTCACAATAAACTTTTTCACATATTTGCTAAAAGAATATAGATTGATATGCCAGACTTTAAAGCCTTTTATGTAACAGAAAATGAGGACAAAACATTTTCAAGCCGGGTAATTGAGCGTTCAACTGATGATTTGCCTGAGGGAGAGGTATTGATACGAGTAAAATATTCATCTCTCAATTATAAAGATGCACTATCTGCTAGTGGTAATCGTGGGGTTACCCGCAATTACCCGCATACGCCGGGCATTGATGCCGCAGGCATAGTAGAAGCTTCTACTTCTGAAGCATTTACTATAGGTGAGCAGGTAATTGTGACAGGATTCGATTTAGGTATGAATACAGCAGGCGGGTTCGGACAATACATCCGTGTCCCGGCAAAATGGGTAGTTAAACTCCCAAGAGGATTACGGTTGAAAGAAAGCATGATTTTTGGCACAGCCGGATTAACCGCTGCTCTATGCATTGACAGGCTTTTGCAAAATGGACTAACTGCCGACAAAGGTAAAGTAATTGTGACGGGAGCTACGGGAGGTGTAGGCACTCTGGCCGTGATGATTCTGGCAAAACTGGGCTTTCATGTGGTAGGTGTAACAGGTAAACCCGAAGGAGAAGCATTTCTCTTAAGCTTAGGAGCCAAAGAAGTTATTTCCCGTGAAGCCGTCAACGACCATTCAGGTCGACCTATGCTAAAGGGGATATATGCCGGATGCGTGGATACCGTAGGCGGCAATATGCTTGCTACTATCCTGAAATCTATTCAGTATAATGGCCTTGTGAGTCTATGTGGTTTAGTGCAATCGCCGGAATTACCAACTACTGTTTTTCCGTTTATCTTACGCGGTGTATCTATGTTTGGCATTGATTCGTCTGAATGTGATATTGAATGGAGAAAGAAAATATGGAAAAATCTGGCTGGAAAATGGAAACCGCAGGGTATTCAGACAATTACAAAAACGGTTACTCTGAAAGGTTTGGCTAAAGAAATAAAAAAAATACTGAAAGGTGGACAAATGGGCAGAGTGGTGGTGAGACTATAAAACAATCGCTCCTTTTGGTTGAAAGGAGCGATTGTTAATAAACTATATCAAAGACCATATTTATCAATCAGATAAACCAAAGCTGCCATGGAAGCCGCACCAAGTTTCAGTTCTCTTTCATTTACAGCATCTAATGTGTCATTTTTTGCATGGTGAAAATCAAAATAGCGTTGTGAATCGGGTTTGAAGCCAATTAACAGCGTACCAAGATTACCTAATGGTCCAATGTCGGCCCCTCCGCTACCTCTTCCAATTTCAGCCAGACCATACGGCGCTAATAGTTTCTGATAAACTGTAACTTTGGATATCTGTGCATTAGTACCTACCATACCGAAACCTCTTGGAGTAAACCCGCCGTTATCAGATTCTATGGCAGCAATATGGTTTTCATTATTCTGTTTGGCCAGATCGGCATATTTAGTGCCTCCTCTTAAACCATTTTCTTCATTCATATACATTACTGCCCTGATGGTACGCTTAGGCTTAATGCCCAACGCATTCATTGCACGCAATACTTCAATTGCCTGTACACAACCCGAGCCATCGTCCTGTGCACCTTCTGCCAGGTCCCACGAATCAAGGTGCCCACCTACCACAATAATTTCGTCAGGTTTTTCTGTACCTCTGATCTCCCCTACTACATTATGAGAAGGCGCATCAGCCAAAGTTTCGCAATTCTGTTTGAAATAAAATTTCAATTTCGGATTTTCTTTTAAAAGCTTGCTCAATAAATTAGCCCCATTGGTGCTGATTGCTGCTGTAGGAATCATCGGGATGCCAGTTGCGTATCGCATTCCGCCAGTATGAGGTATATCATCCTGCAAAGTGGTCATTGAGCGAACTATTGCACCGACTGCTCCATATTTGGCAGCTTCAGACGCCCCGTTTCCACGTTGGCCAACGGCTCCGGCATAGGCTTCAAAAGTATTAATCTTAGTTGGGTCCATCGGGCGGTTAAACAATACAATCTTGCCTTTTACCCGAGCCTCTCCTAACGCCTTGAGTTCTTCAAATGTTTGTACTTCTATCACTTCCGCCTTAATACCTGTAGCCGGAGTTGCCACCGAACCTCCTAAAGCTACAATAGGGACTTTAGTTTTCACCTTCCCGTTTTCAATATAGGCATCTTCTTTGGCTCCACGCACCCAATGAGGCACCATTACATCTTGCAGAAAAACTTTCTGGAAACCATAATTTTCCATTACTTTTTTGGTGTATTGCACAGCCTTTGCTGCTCCGGTTGAGCCACTCAAACGTGGACCAATATTTTTGCAAAGGTGGGTAAGTGTTTTATAGCACTCTCCGTTGGTCAGAATCTCATCATAGATTCTTCTGATTTGTAGTGAGTCATTGTCTTGTGCAAAGCCGGAAAATGCACAAAAAACCAAGAAAACGAAGATTTTCTTCATAGTGTTTGTTTGGAAGTGTTTAGATATTTCATTTTCTCAAAAGTACATTTTTTGAGTAAAATATCCAACGATATACCCCTAACAAAACAGAATAATAAGCAACAGGAAAGGTTGAGATCAGAACTCCCACACAGTAGGGTTTTTATGACGACGCAGATGCTTACGGACTTCCATCCAGAAGGCCAGTATCAGATAAAGTATAATCGGCGAGCCGAATGTAAAAAAAGAAGCATAGATAAAATAGAGCCGCACACTACTTGCAGAGAAGTTAAGTTTTTCCCCCAGGCGAGAGCAAACTCCAAAAAGTTGGTTTTCTACCAGGTATCTTAGGCGATTCATTTTCTTTTTTTTACAAAAATATTAACGAATCTAATAATAATATCTTGATTATCAATAAAACAACAAAAAAATAATATACCCCTTTGCTTTTTTGTACAAATAAATATATGTTTTGTCCAAATATATTTTTCACAATACTTGTTTTATCATTAAAAATATGTACATTGCATTTCAATTCTTCATTTTCTCAATAATTTTTTTTAATCAATGCAAACAGGTGTAGTTAAATTCTTCAACGAGACTAAAGGCTTTGGTTTCATCGTTGACGATGCTTCAGGGCAAGAAATCTTCGTTCACGTGACAGGTCTCGGCGGCAGAAAGATTCGTGAAAACGATCATGTTGAATACGAAGTTGTCGAAGGTCGCAAGGGTTTGAATGCAGTCAACGTGAAAAAAATATAATTTTTTTTCTGAGTACGATTGTTTCAGTTCCACTACCTCACTATTCTACCCAATAGTGAGGTTTTCCTTTTTTTAGTCAGCGTAGTTTCCCTGAATTCATCAGGGGTTTTTACGCATTTTGGCACTACGGTATATAATTATCTAAATACTAAATGATATATTTCGATTGTATTTGAAATTTATCATTCAATACCTTCTATTGATTATTACTTACTATCTAAAACACCTTAAATTATGGCACTACATTGGCCCTTTACTCGTGCAAGAGTACGCAAACTCGGAGAAGCTTTTTCTTTGGAAGATGTAAAAGATTTTACCGGTAAATTTAAAACTGAGATAAGCTCGGCTAAGGGAGATTCATTGGCTGCAAAATTCGTAGTAAATGAAAAAGTAAGAACAGCCGAGTTCTTTGGCATTGACAGCATTAATCAGTTAGTTAGCCTGGCAAAAGAAAAAGGCAAGGCTGTATCCGGAATCAGAATCTATTATGGTCTGGCTCATGAAACTTTTGATGAAAAAACCGGAGAATCAAAAATTTCGGCTACCCCTGCCAAAGGTGCAAGAGATACATCATTAAGGCCAAGGTTATTTCTGGTTGCAGTAGATGAAGAAGGCAATGATATTGAAATTGATGAGACGAGTTTCAAAGACGTGCCAGATGGTAATGGTCTTGGTAACGGCTCTCCACAACCACCTTTTGGGAATGGTTAAATAAAAACAAGGAACTAGAAAACGAATGAATGGATTAATGCTTTTTTCTACGGTTTCTGAAGTAAGTATTCTTATACCTGTAGCTATTATCTTTATTAATAGAAAATACTTAAATACAGAGTTAAGAATACTTGCTGCTTATGTAGCACTAACAATTATCAGAAACTCTTTCGGGGTAACTTCAGATATTCTGTATTATACCGGAGGAAATAATTTTAACACACTGTTTTATTACAACTGGCATTCTGTGCTGGGCTTCTATATAATTGCTTTTCTGTATTTCAGGCTGTTACACCATCAATACTGGAGAATCTTCATTATTCTGGCCTGTTGTGTATTTACATTTTTCTCAGTTTTAGAGCTTCCTTCCGGATCTGTCACACAACTAAATACCTCTTCTTTCAATCAATATACTTATACTGCTTCGAGCCTTATTATCTTGATTATTGTACTGGCCTATTTCTATCAACTTTTGCAGGATTTAAAAGTCGAGAATATTACAAAATTTCCCTACTTTTGGGTAAGTGTAGGGTTATTATTCTTTTTTGGTGGAAATTTATTTGTAAACCTGTTTCTTATAAAAGCTGCCAAAACTACTAATCAGATGACCTGGGGTATTATTAACTCTGCTCTTAGCATTTTATTTCATTTTACTATTTCCCTGGCATTCTGGTACAGTAGCTCTTTGAATCATAATAAGCAAGATGAGTGATCTGCAGTTAATATTTCTTGGTTCTTCTGGTCTTTTAGTACTAATTATCTTTAGTATCCTCTTTGTAGTGTATTATAAACAAAAGCAAGCTGAACAAAAAATAGCGATACAAGAGCTGCAGGCAGAAATGCAAAGGCGATTACTTGAATCGTCGTTAGAAGTGCAGGAAGTAGAACGAAGACGAATAGCCAAAGACCTGCACGACGAAGTTGGTGCCATGTTGTCAATGACAAAAATGAGCTATAATCAGTTATTAAAAAAAATAAATACTTCTGCTGAACTGACAGAGCAGGGCCAGAAGACCAAAGAGTTCCTGGAAGAATCCATCAGCCAGGTAAGACGCATTTCCCGCGAATTGGTACCAAGTACTTTAGAAGATTTCGGCCTTATTTCTGCGCTTGACGAATTTATTCAGAAAATACATATTGCTTCAGGTGTCTTATTCATATTTAATCATGAAGGTATAGAAGATAGTGAGCGATTTGACAAAAAAATTGAACTGACTATCTACCGGATAGCCCAGGAACTGGTAAATAATGCTTTGAAACACGCGGAGGCACACGAAATTACATTAAAGCTTTCTGCAAAGGGTAATAAGTTTATTTTTATATTTACTGATAATGGTAAGGGGTTTGATTTGGATGCAGTAAAAAAAGACCCGAAATCTGGTTTGGGTTTAAGAAATATAGAAAGCCGCCTGAGTGTTGTAGATGGCACTTTTACGATGAAATCTGACCCGGGAAAAGGAACAAATACAAAGATAGAAATACCGTTGCTTAAAAATAATCCATAATATGTCAAATATAAGAATTGCAGTCGTTGACGACCACAGCCTGTTCAGAAAAGGAATGATTTCAATTTTAGAACAGGTTTCCGACTTCGAAGTAGTAATGGAGGCTACAAACGGCCTGGAGTTTTTACAAAAATTGCCAAATACCCAGGTTGATGTTGTATTGATGGATTTGCAGATGCCACAATTAGATGGCACTAAAGCTACTGAAATAATCAGAGAGAGGTTTCCGTATTTAAAAGTGATTATCCTGTCTATGCATGATGAAGATAAGTACATTCTGCACTTGATGGAAATTGGCGCCAATGGCTACTTGCTCAAAGATAATGACCCCGAAGAAGTAGAGAAAGCCATCAGGAAAGTGATTGAAACAGACATCTATTTCAGTGATTTTGTGAGTAAGGTAATGCTTCGCAAAATGACTCGTAAAAACCAGCAGGAAAACAAGATATTTAATTATAAAACTGAC
>CALRLN020000250.1:0-7850 GCA_943368675.1 Chitinophaga pinensis
AGTTAAAGGCTCGCTGGCTAAAACCTTTTGACTATACTTCTTTCGACAATCTTAGATATGCAACTATCAATTGTTTAAATCATGTTGGTGAAAATTTGAAAATCAATTTCTCTAAATATTATTAATTAATTCTTTACTAGTACTTAGTATTTATTAACCTATGTTAATGTAATAAGTAATGCGTCTTCTCAATTTTGTCATAGCAATAATCGTATAATAATGACAAAAACTCTCATCACATTTCTCACCGCTTTGCTCCTTACTACAGGCAAAGCACAATCTCTTTCAGACACAATGGAAACAAAAAAGCCTTATACCATTCTGGTATTAATGAATGCCACCCCTAAATGGCTATCCCTTACACGAGATCAGCGAAGCCAGTTCTTTGAAAAGCAGGTAATGCCCATTTTCCAGAAAGTCGGGCAATCTGTCGAAACCAAACTCTTTGATAGCGAATACTTTCATGCAAAGGTTTCTGACTTTATGATTATTACTACTACTGATTTGAACCAATACAAATTACTGATTGAATTGCTAAGAGATAGCAAAATTTACGGGGTGCCTTACTTTGAGATAGTTGATATTATTGTAGGGCAGGAGAATCTGTTTGAAGATTTTAATGAGGCGTTTAAGAAAGCTAGTAATGATTGACTCCGATAGAGACATCGTTAATAAATGATTTGTCAATGTAGGGGGTCAAAATTTTGACCCCCTACCGAAATATAGTTTTTACAAATTTTCAAAAAACTTCTCCTATCAATTTCCCAAATCTGAAAATTGGTTTGTCATCATGTTTCAAAGCATAAATCTTAACGAACAATTGACTCTAGCCCTTAACCTGCAATGTCTTTTCCTGATTGTTTTTCAATACCCTATCTCTTAATCTCAAAAATGGCCTTTCAACTAATTTATTCAATATCAATGCGCCTATCACTGAGATAAGCATACATAAAAGAAACATCCATACGCTCTCTTTAGGAATATCTGCTTTTGATAGTTCTTCCTGTGAGACATGTATCACAATTTTATGAGTGAGATAAAGTGCATAAGATAGCGTGGCGATATTTGCCGTTATTCTTGATTGAAAATGAGAGAGAAAACACTCAGGGCTAATCGCACCTATCAGAATAAATCCATAGCCAACACTAATGAGCGGAAAACCAAAAATAGAGGCCTTGAAAGAAACCTGATCTTCACATAAAAAGTATGCTCCTATCAGCACTCCTATACCCGCCATCAGGCAATAACTACCGTACTGCTGCAATATCTTTTTCAGTTTGGGCATGAATTGAAAAACGGCGGCTATTGAAACACCCACGAGTAGGCCATCTAGTCTGCTATAAGTAGGATAATAAATCCATTTATACCAGATTATCCAGAGATTATCATCATTAATTGCTGGTTCAACAAACGCATACCAAGCATAGAGTCTGGCGCTGAGTCCAGCTATGAAAAAAAACAATAATATCATAACACCTTTCCTCATCGAATTAAAGTAAATCAGCCCGATAAGTATAAGTGGCAGAAACAGGTAAAACTGCTCTTCTATGCAAAGCGACCAGGCATGAGAAAAAGTACGTTGAGTACGAAGGTCCAACCCAAGATTATGCGTAAACGTCAGGTATTTCCAGAGAGGTGCCAGAGGCTCCCTTTCTCTAAGTACCGGGAACAAAAAGTAGAGAGCCACTACAACAACATAAGCCGGAATGATTCGAAAAAATCGTTTCAGAAAAAACTCCCGGAATGAAATAGTCCTCTTTTGATGAATCTTCACAAAGAGTTGTGATGAAATCAGATAACCACTAAGAACAAAGAAAAGATCAACGCCAGTCCAGCCGAATTTGCCGATTGATGCCAGCCATTCCGGGCTCGGAAACAGGATGCTGTAATGAAACAGAAAGACGTAAAAAATAGCAAATGCACGCAGATGGTCAAGCCCCACGAGCTTGTCACTGTGCCGGAGTTTCTCAACTCCCCGAGTAAGGGTCATTTAAATGATGGGTATTAAAAGGTGATTATAAGGAAAGCTGATTTTTATTGCAATTTAACCAAATTGCTTTAAATATCAGCCAAAGCCTTTTCAATTTAATTATCAGCTTATCAGTATTTTTTACAGGAATTTCTAAGGGATATTGCCAAATAACTATTTTTTTGTTAAAACAAATACTATATTTGTCTTCAAACTTCCTCCTTATGCCCACTGCTTTACTTTGTTTGCTGATAGATGATGATCAGGATGATCAGGAAATTTTTGCTTTGGCTTTAGAAGAATCCGGTCTGAATACACAATGCATAATTAGTAACAATGCTACTGAGGCATTAGAAAGGCTTTCACAAGATAATACCTTTTTACCTGACTATATTTTTCTTGATTTAAACATGCCTCGTATCAACGGCATTCAGTTACTTACAGAAATTAAGAAAATTTCATACCTTCAACACATTCCCGTCGTTATTTACTCTACCTCTTCACACCCTAAAGATAAAGAAGCAACTCTCGGATTAGGAGCTGCCGCTTTTATCACTAAACCATCAGATATTAAAGAACTTTCAATGTTATTAAAGGATTTTTTTCAAACACATTTACAACCTGCTTTTGAACAAGCAACAAACGTCAGCAATTAAACTATGAAAAATGAAGCCGTAAAGATTATAAAGGCAAAGAAAAAATATATTCTTGAGCAATGGTTCAAGAATCAACTCGAAAACGATGGTTTACGTGATGATTTGATTACAAATGAAGATCAACGTGCACAATCTGAAGAGTTAATTAATTCATTTGCAGCAACGCTGACCGACAGCAATTTTGATAATCTTCAGTCAAGAGATTTTGAAAAAATTGAAGATATTTTATCAGGAATTGCCATTGCCAGAGCTAAAAAAGGGTTTTCTCCGCGAGAGACAGGCGCTTATGTATTAAGTCTGAAAGCGGCTCTCATAAAAACATTATCAGAAGAGATTACCGATCCTACGGTATTATATACCGATAGTATGAAAATCAACTCATTATTTGATAATTTCAGCATTATCACCTTCGAAACCTTCATTAAAGGAAGAGAAGATGTAATTCTGCGCCAGACTGATGAAATTGCTGAAATATCTACGCCTGTTATTAAAGTCTGGGATGGCATCCTGGCATTGCCTATTATTGGTACATTAGATAGTGCCCGTACGCAGATAGTTATGGAAAATCTTCTACAGGAAATTGTAGAAACCAGCAGTTCAATTGCTATTCTCGATATTTCAGGTGTGCCAGCTATTGATACCTTAGTTGCTCAGCACCTGATTAAAACTGTGAGTGCAACCCGCCTGATGGGCGCCGAATGTATCATTAGCGGGATTCGTCCTGAAATAGCTCAGACAGTCGTGCATTTAGGCATAGATTTATCTGATGTTATCACAAAAGCAACATTGGCGAGCGCATTAAAAACAGCCTTTGGTATTATAGAATTGGAAGTTCGGAAAAAAGCTACCCCAAAAGTTTTATAACAGACAATAGATAAGTATGGATAGAATACCTATTCTTAAGATGGGTGATTTTTTATTGGTCACCATTCAGGTTGATTTATATGATCAGTTAGCTGAAACACTTGAGTCAGATTTAGTAAACATGGTCAGAAAATACAATTCAAAAGGAGTATTAATCGATATATCTGCCGTTTCTATTATCGACTCATTTATGGGTCGTATTTTAGGAAATATCTCAATTATGTCGAAAATCATGGATGCAGAAACCGTAGTAGTAGGTATGCAGCCTGCGGTAGCTATTACTTTGGTTGAATTAGGTTTACCTCTGAAAGGTATCCATTGCGCTCTGAATGTCGAAAGAGGGATGGAATTATTGCGTTCTAAGATAGTTCCTGATACTCAAGACGAAGAAGACTATGATAGTGATTCTGAATAAAGATGTTGTTAAAGTATCACGGGAACAGGATACCATTTTACTACGCAACCGTGTAAAAGAATGCGCCACTAAAATTGGTATGGGTCTGGTGAACCAGACCAAATTGATTACTGCCGCAAGCGAACTGGTGCGTAACATGCTGAAATATGCCAACGGAGGAATAGTAAATATAGAGATAGTAAGTAAAGGCCGGGAAAATGGTGTCCGGCTGATTTTTATTGATGAAGGCCCCGGTATACCGGATATTAATCTGGCCATGAAGGACGGGTTTACCACAGGTAAAAGTTTAGGCTTAGGCCTGCCTGGAACCAGAAGGCTGGTGAGTGAGTTCGATATTAAATCTGCTGTAAATGAGGGAACTACCATCAGCATAATCAAATGGAAGAATGGCTAATAATTTTTTCTTCAACTATAAAGTTGAAGACCGTAGTTATGTATCTTTTGTAAAAAGAGAAATTCATAATTTAATTGCCAGAGAAGAATTTTCTTCAATACGGGCTGGTGAACTCGACATTGTGGTGTCTGAACTTTTATCCAATCTTATTAAACATGCCGGAAGTGGAGAGATTTTTTACAGATTGCAACACGAGGATAATAATAAGGCTTTTGAAATTTATTGTATTGATAGTGGCCCGGGTAATAATAATATTACCAAAATGATGAAAGACGGCATGTCTTCTTCAAATACATTGGGGCATGGCTTAGGCGCAATAGAGCGTTTGAGTAATTTTTTTCAGATTTATTCGATAGCCAATTGGGGAACAGTGGCTTATGCTAAAATATTGATGGTTGAGCCCGCTAAAAAAACCATATCTGCTAAAAACAGTATTCATCTCGATGCATTACAGGTATGTATGCCCGGAGAAGAAATATGTGGCGACGGGTATCATCTAAAGAAAACCGGTGATGAAACTCAGATATTTTTAGGAGACGGACTGGGGCATGGCCCTAATGCACATGAGGCAGTTATGAAAGCCATTGAAGCATTCAAGGAATGTGAAGAAACTGAACCGACCGATATTCTGCGTTTTGTGCATCAGAAAGTAAAAAAGACACGGGGCCTGGTAGCAAGTGTTGCCAGTTATCATCACACAAAAAGAGAATGGAAAACCTGTGGAGTCGGTAATATCACCACCCGGTTGTACGAAGGGCTGACAGCCCGACGAGTGATGTCTCATAATGGCATTATTGGCTTAAATATACCTGCTGTTATGAACACACAGATATTATCAGGCACCGATTACCAGCATGTGATAATGTTTTCTGACGGTATACGCAATCACTGGGAGTTAACCCAATATCCCACAATCTTAAAATATGCCTCTCCTGTTATGGCGGCAGCTATTTTTAAGGACAATGCACATGGAACTGACGACATGACGTTGTTAATAGGAAAGGTAAATTAGTTAAGCCTATGGAGGAGATTATAAGAATAAATCTGGATAACGAGATGGACCTCATTATTGTTCATAAAAGAACTATGAGGCTCGTGGAATTATGTGGGCTTTCGATTGCTGCCCAGACTACTTTCGCTACAGCGGTATCTGAAGTAGCCCGAATTGCTATCAGCTATGGCGATAAATCCTACATTGTTTTGGGTATTAACACTTTACGCCTGAATCAGAAAGAAGTTGTCGCTGTTATTCACGATAAAGTTGACCTGAAAGCAATTAATTCAGAAGCATATTCTTATGCAAAACGCCTTCTGGGCGACATTCAGACTGCCTACAAAGATTATTTTCACGAAACCACGCTTAAATATCGTGTTCAGTTCGGAGGTATCCTCTCCAAAGCCAAAGTTGATTCTTTTAAGGAATATTTTAAAAATGAGCCTTCGATTTCGGCATATGACGAAATACGAAAAAAGAATATTCAGTTACTTGAATTAATTGACAAATTAGGTGAAAGCGAAAATCGCTATCGTATGCTGAGCGATAATCTGCCGCTGATGATGTTTGTCATCAACAACGACGGAAAAATAAGCTATACTAATAAATGGCTCAAAGAGTTTATTGAGTCTCAGGGCTTATCACCTACCAATATTTCCTGGTTTTCATTATTACACCAACCTGATTACAGAGGTTTTTATCACGATTGGGAAAAAGCAATTCTAACAAAAACCATTTTTAAAGCACAGGGCAGGCTCAAACAAAAGGATAGTCTGATATGGCACCTGATTTCAATAATGCCTGTTAGAAACGATAATAATTTAGTAACTAACTGGATTGGCTTTTTTGTTGATATTCATGCACAGAAAGTAGTTGAAGAAACCCTGCGCGACAATAAAGCCTTAAAGATGATTCAGCAGGAATTGCTCTCACATCAGAAAGAGCTTGAAATAAAAAACACTACACTTTCAAGACAAAATGACTTTATTGAAACTGTGCTGGATTCTTCAGTTGACTATATCATGGCTGTTGATAAGGATTTCCAGATCATCACATTCAATCATTCTTATGAAGTATTAAGTGGTAAAAAAAGAGATGAAGTATTAGGCGAAAAAATAACTGACATTTTCCCGGTAATCAAAGAAAATGACGTATACAAATCCCTTAAGGATGCCTTGCAGGGTATCCCGGTTCATAAGCCTATTCATCAATCCCCGCTCACGAATCGCTTTTACGAGGTATTCTATATTCCACTTTCAGACGATACAGAAGAAACTTATGGAGCGGTGGTTTTAGGAAGAGATATTACCGACCAGATGCAGCACGAACTGAAATTGAAAGCCATAAATGAAGAGTTAATATTAAGAAATAACGAACTTGAGCAGTTTGCCTATATAGCCAGCCACGATTTACAGGAGCCTTTACGCAAAATCAAAACATTCTCTAAGCTACTCAATGAGTCTTTAGAGATGAATGATAAACAAAGAGACTATTTCAACCGGATCATCAACTCATCTAACCGTATGTCTAACCTGATAAAAGATGTACTGGATTTCTCACGCTTATCAAGGACACACGAGCAATTTGTTAAAGTTGATCTGAATGAAATACTCAATACAGTAAAGGTAGATTTTGAATTATTGATAGAAGAGAAAAGTGCGGTAATCAATAATGACCACCTACCGGTTTTACCCGGTATTCCATTACAATTGACACAGCTGTTTTTTAATCTGTTAAGTAACTCTCTGAAGTTTTCTAAAGAGAAACCTGTCATAAACATAACTTGTCGTAAACTGAGCGAAGCCGAAGTAAATAATCTAATAGAACTAAATGCCAACAGAAGCTATTATCTGATAAATTTTCAGGATAACGGCATTGGTTTTGAACAACAGTTTGTCAGACAGATTTTTACTATTTTCCAGAGGCTTAACGATAAGCATTCTTATGCAGGTACGGGAATAGGACTTGCGCTTTGCAAAAAAATTGCTGAAAACCACAACGGCCATATAACCGCTACCAGCGAATCAGGCAAAGGAGCGACTTTTCATGTATATTTGCCTGTTTCAGAATAGCAACATTTATACATATCTACCAATTGTATATTGAAAAACCGTATCATCTTTTATCTTTCGAACGATGTACATATTCTTGATTTAGGAGGGCCGTTGCAGGTCTTTTATGAATCAGGCGAATATGGTATTCCCTACGAAATTCTCTTTGTTTCAGACCAGCCTCAGAAAAAGTTTTCATCAGGGCTTTTTTCAGATAAACTCATTCACTTTTCAGAAATTAAACTCGGCGCAACTGATATTCTGATGATTCCGGGTTTTAGTATCCCATCAAATATGGTGGCTGATAAACATTTTGACGACTGGCTTATTGAAGCACATAAAAACAAGGTCACTATCTGCTCGGTCTGCACAGGAGTTTTTGCTTTGGCCAGGGCCGGAATACTCAATGGCCTTGAATGCACTACGCACTGGAAATATATCGAGGCACTTCAGGAGTATTTCCCACGAGTAAAAGTCATGCAAAACCGCTTGTTTGTAAAAGACAGT
>CALRLN020000251.1:0-7800 GCA_943368675.1 Chitinophaga pinensis
AGAATGATGAATTAGGTGAATCGGTGAACCCGTTTTTATTGAGTCTGGTTGACAGACTGTATCAGTTGCTGAAAATAAAAGTAGATTATAATAAGCCCGATTATCAGCCATTCAGCTATCGGATTGCGCATAAAATCGGGCTGTCGGTCAATGAAGAATATGAATTACTGACTATTGCTTCAGAGACACTACGGCAAAAAATACTTGTTGCGCATCTTGAAAGAATATTGCCTGTTGTTTCGGAAGTAGAACGCACCAAAGACCGGATTGCCATGAACGGGCATTTTAAGGAATTTGATGCTTTGGATTTTTAAATATTAAGATTAAAAAAATATGCTTATTCACCGCCCACGTAGAAACCGCAAGAGCGCTGCTATCAGAGATTTAGTGCAGGAAACCACGCTTTCGGTCAATGACTTTATTTTTCCGATGTTTGCCATGGAAGGCACCCACATCAGGAGTGAAATCAAATCAATGCCGGGTATTTATCGTTTTTCTTTAGATACGCTTCTGGAAGAGATTAAAGAAGTGACCGATCTGGGTATCAGGTCAATCTGCCTTTTTCCTAATTATCCGGAATCGAAAAAAGATAAATACGGAACCGAAAGTTATAAAACAGGCACATTTTATCTGAGGGCACTCAGCGAAATCAAAAACAGTTTTCCTGATTTAGCATTGATGACCGACATTGCCCTGGACCCTTATAGCAGTGACGGACATGACGGGATTGTTGAAAACGGGCAGATTCTGAACGATGAAACCTTGGATGTATTGGGCAAGATGGCATTGGCACAGGCCCGTGCCGGAGCGGATATTCTGGGGCCATCTGATATGATGGACGGCCGGGTTGGGTATATTCGTGAATTACTGGATGATGAAGGGTTTACGGATGTGAGTATTATGTCTTATTCGGCTAAATATGCCAGTGCATTTTACGGGCCTTTCCGTGATGCACTTGATTCTGCGCCTAAATTCGGCGATAAAAAGACCTATCAGATGAACCCTGCCAATGTGCGTGAGGCTTTGATAGAGGCGCAACTGGATATGGATGAAGGGACAGATTTCCTGATGGTAAAACCAGCCTTCTCCTACCTTGATGTTATTAAAACTTTATCAGAAAACTTTCCGTTGCCGATAGCTGCCTATAATGTTTCAGGCGAATATGCCATGATTAAGGCGGCGTCTCAGAATGGATGGATTGACGGACAGAAGGCGATGTATGAGATGTTGCTGAGCATTAAACGTGCGGGCGCTAATATTATATTGAGCTATTTTGCCAAAGAGTTTGCTTTGTTGAAAGCATAGTATGGCAGGCACTAAGAAAGGTTGACTATTGATAGCCAACCTTTTTTTATAAATTTCAATCAGTTTTTTCTATTTCCCTACAATTTCATCTTTCCCTTTTTTGACTACTTTAGCAAAAGCAAGAGACAAATTCTTTTTTTCGAAATGGTCTTCTACAATTGGGGTCAGGTATACTACTTTTCGTCTTGAAATACTTACCTTCATATCATTCTGCAGGAACAATTTTCCTAAGCGTAAACTGTCGACATAATCAAGATTAATAAGAAATGCCCTGTTGGGTCTGATAAAGCCACTTTCTATACCCAGTTTATCCTGAATATGCCCGATAGTTGTTGCTACCATCTTTGTTTTTCCTATGGCATAGTGAATTATCGTATAGTTGATGTCGGCTTCAAAGTAGGCCACATCTTTAGACAGTAGTTTAGTTCTACCGCCTACATTTATAAAAGTTTCCATTTTGTGCGATTTAAGTAAATCCGATTACGGCAATTACTGTATACGTGTAATAACCAGTGTTGCAGAAACTGCACGTGCACCACCCGCTATTGGGGTTATGGTAAGGGCGGCCGGATTGCCACTTGGATTTACCAGACTTAAAATACTATTCGTTTCTGTTGTTCTGATAAGCGTATGACCCACTATCTGGCTTGTGCCCATAGCTCTGCCAACAACTGTATAAGCCAGATCGGCTCCATTCAATTGTAACATTAACTGGCCTGGCTCGCTTACACTTACCTGCCAGTCAACCGAATAAGTGCCAATAGTAGGTAAGGTAAACTGATTAGTATTAATACGTGTGATAATACCATTCGTAGGGCCATCCTGAGGGAAATTGACGGGTGCACCCACAGCAATTGTAGCTGCATTATCGGGCGACATAATGGCATGAAATTCGGCAAATACAGGGCTGAACACCATTGTAGTCCATCTTGACCCATTCCAGTAATAAAAGCCCGGTGAAATATTGTCTGGCGTAACACCAGCACTGGTTGTATTGTATACCATTAATGAAATAGCCGGCGCAACGATGGTTGCGACATCTGTAACAGATGTCAGACTTACCCGTGGAATCAAGATACCTTTGTTAGGAGAAGCCGCATCGAGGATGGCAGAATTGTTAGCTTGCGCGTACAAATCCTGGCCTGATATAACAATAATAGCTAGCAAAAGCATAGAAAGGCGACTAATTTTTCGAATCATACTTCCCGAATAGAGTTGTTTTAGTGTTGCAATAAAGAAATTGTTTGTTGATTGAGCGTGGAGAATCTCCCCAGAATTCAATACGATTGAACTGGAAACAAGGATTTGTTTTACCATGATGATGAAAATTTTAAAGATAATTACTAACTAATTTAAACTTAAAGTGATGTTTGGGAAATCGTCCTTTAGAAGATATTAGCGAATTGACAGCGATTGATATACCTTTTACAGATTTATAAAGGTACCGTTTTAGCAGGCAGGCATGTTATACAATTATATAAAATTGTTATATAATTCACATATCTAAGATGTGCCTGTATTTAAGCAGAAGTTGTGTTCTTATTTTAAAGTAAAAGACAGAAATACACCATAAACGAAGAAGCCTGACGATTGCCAGGCCTCTGTTATTTCCTCACCAATTCCACCACATCAAAATCGTGGTCGTTTTTTTCGTTTTTCTGAAACGGTTTTCTGGAAACCTCTTCCCATTCATCTGCATTTAATTCCGGGAAAAATGTATCTCCCTCTATAGTGACTTTTACCTCTGTGAGATAGATTTTATCTGTGAGTGCTAAAGATTGTTCGTAGATGTTTCCGCCTCCGATAATAAAAACCTCCTCGTCTCCCTCTACTTCTTTGGCTATTTCGATAGCTTTTCCGATAGACTCAGCCACTAAAACGGATGCATCGTCAAAGACTTTACCCTGCCTGGTAATCACAATATTGGTTCGGTTTGGTAAAGGCTTGCCAATAGATTCAAATGTTTTTCGGCCCATTATTACCGCGTGACCACTGGTTAATGCCTTGAACTGCTTCAGGTCATCTGACAGCCGCCATAATAACTGGTTGTCTTTTCCTATTGCGCCATTTTCGGCTACTGCTACTATTATCGAAATCATTGTGCTATATTTTATGCCCGCAACTCAGAGCCTGTTTAAATATTATAATTCACCCTGCAAAGGTAGCTTTTCCAACTATACTGCGTTATATTTTTTCGACATAGCTGCTGGCTACGTCTGCAAAATACGCCTTGTCTAGCTGAAAAACCTATCCTTTTCAGTCAGTAAGACAACATTTAAACAGGCTCTTAGCGTTTTTAATAGGCTTTTACAGCATTTTTTGGCATCTTTGCCAAAATTTAGTCTCAAAGCTTATTCAGATAAATATTTTTTGTCTGAATCTTTTTTTACAACCATTGAATGAAAAATATTGACGTTTGCCTGACCCCCGATTTATTACATCTTCATAGTATCGACAATTCAATAGTAATCATAGCAGATATTTTCCGGGCTACTTCGTGTATGATCACAGGCTTTGCCTATGGGGTAAAAAGCATTATTCCGGTAGAGACCGTAGAAGAATGTAAGCAATTGCAGGAGATGGGCTATATTGCCGCTGCTGAAAGAAATGCCAGAAAGGTAGAGGGATTTGAACTGGATAATTCGCCGTTCAGCTATATGAGTGAAAGGCTGATTGGCGAAAAAATAGCCATGACGACTACAAACGGCACTTATTCTATTGCTAAGGCGAAGGCGAGTGCTGTAAAAGTGCTGGCGGGGGCCTTTTTAAATCTGAATGCCATTGTTAAGTATTTAAAAACACAACCTTATGATGTGCTGGTATTGTGTGCAGGCTGGAAAGGGCGTGTAAATATTGAAGACACCTTGTTTGCCGGGGCATTGATTGCGGCATTGGAAGATGAGTACTTTGTACCGGAAGATAGTGCCATTATGTCGCTCCGGTTATATAATCAGGCGAAGGATGATTTGATTGGCTATCTGGCTAATTCGTCGCATATCCGTCGTTTGCAGAATCTGGGTATTCATAAAGATATTGCTTATTGTCTGCAAAAGGATCTTTATGATGTAGTGCCTATTCTGAGAGGCAATGAGCTGGTAAATTTGTAAAGTAGCCTGAATAAAAGATATAAAATTATTCATCAATGAAACTGAAATTTCATATTCTTAAGCTGCAGATGCGGCATACTTTTACTATCGCACATGGCTCGCGTGACGATATTGATGCGTTTATTGTAGAATTGCAGGATGGTGCACATAGTGGCTATGGCGAAGCCACGCCTATCCCCTACTATGGTGTAACAGCCGAGGGGATGAGAGATAAACTGGCTGAATACCAATCAATAATTGAGAACTACGATTTGCAGAATCCGGAGGATTTCTGGGCGGTGATGTACCCCTATCTGAAAGATAATCCGTTTGCGCATTGTGCGCTCGATATGGCCGCATGGGATTTGTGGGGCAAAAAACTAGGACAACCTTTATATAAATTATGGGGGCTATCGATTGATAAGGTTCCTTATTCTAACTATACCATCGGTATTGATACCATCGAGAAAATGGTATCTAAAATGCAGGAGTTTGATTTTCCTATCTATAAAATCAAACTAGGAACCGACCACGATGTGGAAATTGTAAAGGAATTGCGTAAACATACGGATTCGGTGTTCAGGGTTGATGCCAATTGTGCCTGGGATGTGGAAGAGACCATCAAGAATTCGATTGAATTCAGTAAACTGAATGTTGAGTTTATTGAGCAACCGATGGAAAAAGGTGCCTATGCCCAAATGGAGGAAGTAATGAAGCATTCGGTATTGCCATTGATAGCCGACGAGAGCTGTATTATTGAGGAAGATGTGAAGAAGTGTTTCGGGCGTTTCCACGGGGTGAATGTGAAGTTAGCCAAATGCGGTGGTCTTACACCTGCCCGCCGGATGATTGCCGAAGCGAGAAGTTTAGGGATGAAGGTGATGTGCGGCTGCATGACTGAAACAAGCATCGGAATTTCGGCCATCGGGCAATTATTACCGCTATTAGATTATGTTGATATGGATGGTTCGATTCTTATTTCTAATGACCCTGCTACCGGGGTGTATCTGGATAAGGGCAGGCCGGTGTTCCCGGATGTGAATGGAACGGGGGCGTTGTTGTAGAAACTGTTTATTGCGTTGCCATAATAAAAACGGTGCGGAGGGCCTCTGTACCGTTTTTTTTGTGTGCTTTGCTTACCATTCAGTAAGTTATTCAGATATTTTTATGAATTTCATTGAAAATCATTGAAATTTGATTAATTATCTGATGCCCACGCCATGAAATCATATCTATACTCGCTTTGTTCTGGTTTAGTAGTTATTCTTTGCTTATTTACGGAGGCAAAGGCGCAGTCTACCACTATTACGCCGGGCAATAATCAACCCAGCCTGACGGCTACTTCTACTAACAATGGTATTATTGTACCACAAATTACCTTAACGGCCAGTCTGACCTCGGCAAGCCCTGTTACAAGCCCTGCGGCAGGTCTGTTGGTTTATAATACCGGAAATAACCAGACAAAAGGTTTTTATTACTGGACAGGTACCGCCTGGCAACTGCTGGGCACTTTGACTACTCTTTCAGCGACCGCCCCTATCAGTGTTGTATCTAATAATATCAGGCTGAATCCGGGTACGGCGGCAGGGCAACTACTGAGCTGGAACGGCAACAACTGGGTAAACACTAATGCAAAACCAGTTGAATGGCTGGACAATCTGCAACCATATCTGGCTATCAATTTTTGTATTTCTTTGTTTGGCGTTTTTCCATCGCAGAATGACTCACAACCTTATGTGGGAGAAATAGCGCAATTTGGTTTTAATTTTGCTCCTAGCGGTTGGGCGCAATGTAACGGGCAATTATTATCGATTGCAGAAAACGAGGTTCTTTTTGTATTAATCGGCACTACTTATGGTGGTGACGGGCAGTCAACGTTTGGTGTACCCGATTTCAGAGGAAGGGCGCCAATTCATCAGGGGCAGGGACCAGGAATCAGTAATAATTATATTTTAGGTGAGATGGGTGGAACAGAAAGCCGTACTATTGATAATAAGTACTGAACAATTGCCTGAAGACATAGAAATTTTACCTCTATCAAATGGTATCCGGAAATGAAAAAAATCATATATCTTTTTTGCTTTACTTTAGCTGCGCTTGTATGTTTCAATCATCGTATTAATGCGCAATCTACTACTATTACACCGGGCAATAGTCAACCGAACCTTACAGCGACTTCGACCAATAATGGTATTATTGTTCCAAAAATCAGTTTAACGGCAAGTCTGGCCTCAGCAAGCCCTGTTACGAGTCCGGCAGCAGGTCTGCTGGTTTACAATAACGGGAGTAATCAGGCTGAGGGCTTTTATTACTGGACCGGAACCGCCTGGCAATACATTGCGGCGGTAATTCCTTTCTCTGCTGCTACTCCTATCAGTATCAGTACCAATAACGTTCGTCTGAATCCCGGTACCGCTACGGGGCAGTTGCTGACCTGGAACGGTAATAACTGGATAAATACAAACCCGAAAACTCAGCAGGTTTTAGATAACCGACAGCCCTATTTAACTCTCAATTATTGTATTGCTACGCAAGGGGTGTTTCCGCCAAGAAGTGGTGCTGAGCCGTTTGTAGCAGAAATAGCCCTGTTTGGCTTTAATTTCGCACCAAATGGTTGGGCCTTATGCAATGGGCAGATTCTACCTATCAGCCAGAATACGGCTCTTTTTTCGTTACTGGGTACTTATTATGGTGGCAATGGGCAGTCAACTTTTGCACTGCCCGACCTGAGAGGAAGAATTACCATTGGCATGGGGCAAGGGCCGGGCCTGAGTGACTATAGCCTGGGCCAGCAGGGTGGCACGGAAACAATTACTTTAGACAATAAGTATTGACAGCATAAAGAATATCAGTTACCACAGGAATAACTCATGCTATGAAAAACTCTATATATATTTTCTGCTTCTGTTTAGCTGCATTTGTATGCTTTCATGATCAGGTTATGGCGCAATCTACCACTATTACGCCGGGGAATGGTCAGCCGAATATGACGGCGACTTCGACCAATAATGGTATTATTATTCCGCAAATTACTTTAACCGCCAGCCTTGCTTCGGCAAGCCCGGTTACAAATCCTGCGGCAGGTCTTCTGATTTATAATAATGGCAATAATCAGGCGAAGGGGTTTTATTACTGGACCGGAACCGCCTGGCAATATCTTGCCATAGCTACTCCGTTCTCGGCCACCGCACCTATAAACTTAAGTACTAATGCTATCAGCCTGAATCCGGGTACAGCCACTGGCCAATTACTGACCTGGAACGGCAATAACTGGGTGAATACGAATCCTAAGCCTAACCCCATTGAGATACTGGAAAACCGCCAGCCTTATCTGACCGTCAATTTTTGTATTGCTTTATCCGGAATATTCCCTTCAAGAAATGGATATGAACCCTTCTTAGGAGAAATA
>CALRLN020000252.1:0-7798 GCA_943368675.1 Chitinophaga pinensis
TCTGCTACGGTTTTTTCGGTAGATATTTTTCAACGTTATATCAAACCTGATCTGACATCAAAGCAAACCCTGAGACTACTCTATATTGCCACAACAGGGTTCGGTTTATTAGGAATGCTTACCGGGGTAGCCATGATTGGCGTAAAGAGCGTACTGGACATCTGGTGGATGCTTTCAGGCATCTTTGCAGGGGGTATGCTGGGATTATTCCTTCTGGGTATGATTGTCAGAAAGGCAAAAAATGCGGAGGCGGTTATTGCCACTATAATCGGTATTCTGATTATCTGCTGGATGACCTTCTCCAAGCAAATACCAGACGAATATGCGGGTTTACGCAGCCCTTTCCATTCAAACATGATTATGGTAATAGGCACACTGAGTATCTTCCTGACAGGCGCATTGATTACTAAACTAAGAACAAAATAAGAAAGCTCCCAAACTGATTTAACAATATAAGATTATGGCATCATCCACCAATTCATTACCACAGGGCTTTATACCTGTTATGCTCACGCCTTTTTCTGATTCCGGCGCAGTTGATTATGCAGGACTTTCTGTATTGACCGATTATTATATGCAGGCAGGGTCGGCAGGTTTATTTGCCAATTGCCTTTCGAGCGAGATGTATGAACTGAATAATGACGAGCGTCTGGGTATAACCAAACAGGTAGTCAATCAGGCAGCAGGGCATATTCCGGTGGTAGCTACAGGTACCTTAGGAGGTACCATAGCCGAACAGGCCGATTTTGTAAAAAGAATTTATGATACAGGTGTGCAGGCCGTGATTGTTATTACGAGCCAGATAGCACAGGCTGATGAATCTGATGAGGTGTTTATAGAGCGTATGGAAGAACTGATGCACCTGACACCCGGCGTACCATTAGGTTTCTATGAATGCCCGGTTCCGTATAAACGATTGATTAATTCAGATGTTCTGGCAAAACTATTGCCGTCAAAGAGACTAATCTATCATAAAGATACCTGTCTTGATGCGGCCGAAGTAGCGCGGCGGATAGCGGTAGGTGAGGGTTATAATTTTGGCCTGTATGATGCTTATATGGTAAATGCCGTATCGTCATTGAGAGCCGGAGCTGCGGGGCTATCGTGTATACAGGGTAATATTTATCCGGAACTCATTGTATGGATATGCAAGCATTTTAATGATGAGGCCCGCCAGGCAGATGTTGCGAAAGTGCAGCAGTTTTTTGATGATTCGATGGAATTGGTGCATTCGGCTTATCCGACTATTGCCAAATACAGCCTGATGAAAAGAGGGTTCCCGATTTCGCCCTATACCCGCAGAGCTGTGGACCCTTTAACCGACGAACTGAAAGTAAGAATGGATGAGCTAATGGTTACCGTAGATTATTTACATGAAGACCTGGGCATCAGACCTGCCTACAAAGATGCAGCAACATTGGTATTTTAAGAATTATAGTACCTTCCTCTTTTTTAATTAGTTTTGTTTCATACCTTAAATCTCCGGCAATATAAGTCGGAGATTTTTTTGTTGCTATCGTATTGTATAGTACTAAGGTGGTAACGAATTATAGAAGATTTGTGTTATTGATTGAAAGATAATTGAAAATGAGTAAAGTAAAATTGGGTATATTAGACCAATCAATAGTAACACAGGGGAAAACAGCCATTGAAGCTATCGAAGAAACGATTGCTACAGTAAAATTAGCCGAAAAACTAGGTTATAGCCGTTTCTGGGTATCCGAGCACCATAATTCTTCGTTTATTGCGGGGTCTGCACCAGAGGTGCTGATGGTAAAACTGGCCGATGAAACGAGACGCATCCGGATTGGTTCGGGAGGTATTATGCTTCCTAATCATAGCGCACTGAAAGTGGCTGAGAACTTCAGAATGTTAGAGGCGCTCTTTCCGGGGCGGATAGATTTAGGCATAGGCAGGGCACCTGGAGGCGATAGGATTACGGCAGCGCTGCTGAATCCGTCTAACGATTTCAGCGAAGAAAGTTATTTGCAGCAATTAGAATATCTGCAACGCTTTTTCAGAGATACAGCCGCAACTAAATACGGACCTCTTCTTGCCGTTCCGCAGTCGCCCACTATCCCTACACAATGGATATTGAGTTCAAGTGGGGGCAGTAGCAAAATTGCTGCGCAGTTTGGTATGGGTCTGGCCATTGCCCGGTTTATCAATGGGTTTGCACAGCCTGATATTGTTGAGGTTTACCGGAAAAATTTTGAGTCTTCATCTCTGTTCTCAAAACCCCATGCGTTGTTGTCGATTTCGGTTTTATGTGGCGAAACCGAAGAAGAAGCACGAAAGATGCGCAAGTTTTTAGATTATGTGCTGGTGCAGTTTGAGCAAGGCCGGTTTGATAACTTTGGCGATGATGCCTTTATTCAAAAATACCAGTTTTCTCTGGCTGAACAAGAGCGTATACAGAGAAACAGGGGCCGGGTGATATCTGGCACAAAAGACGAAGTAAAAGAAAAACTAGTGGCGCTTGCCAACGAATTTGATGTGGATGAAGTCATAGTATCAACAATGGCAAATAACTCTTTGAATCGCAAACGTTCGTTTGAATTATTAGCCGAGGCCTTTGCGTTACAACCGATGGCATAATTTTTTAGAGAGTAGAATAGGGGTTTGCGTATGCCGGACTGTCAATAGAATAAAGACAGGTAAAAACGTTGTCAATGATTGATAATAGATAACAAAATTTAAAAATAGATTAGTTTTTTATTAAAAATTATGATTTAATTGAACAAAAGGAGTTTCTTAAGTAAATTCGATAAGTTAAACGTGCTTTTACCTGTGAAAACAAAAATTCACACGTTGGTTAAAATTTCCTATTATGATGTCTAAATTCCTCAGAGTAGCATTAATTGTATCGGGTATTATTATTTTACTTTTGGGCGGGGTAGGCGTTTGGGTATATTATAATCAGGATAAGCTTTTTGAACGACTTAAAGAGCTTGTGAATGAAAAGATTGATGGCAATTTAGAAATAAAAGACTTCAAATTTACCCCCTTTGATAATGGGGTAGGTTTTACATTCTCATTGATAGGTGTAAAACTTCAGGATAAGTACTTTAATGAGCATCATACAAATCTGCTTGAAGCAGGTTTAATCAATGTTACGGTAGAGACTAAGGCATTATTGGGAGGGAGGGTAGCTATAGAGAGCGTAAAGTTCTCGAATGGTAAAATGAATATTTTTAAACGGAAAGACGGGTTCTCTAATCTTTCCGTTTTTTCTTCACCTAAAAAAGATTCTACCAAAGCGGCTCGTAAGTCAGATTCTCAGGCCTTAAAAGGACTTGAGGAAATATCTTTCAAAGATTTCAGGGTGCAGTATGCTGATTCTCTCAAAGAGAAATTCTATGCTGCTGATTTTCATAAGTTTGATAATAAGGTTAACTACAAGGATGATAACTGGCATGTGAAAGCCAAGGGAGACGCTTTTTTTTTAGGGTTGATTTTTAATGCTGATAAGGGTGGGTTTTTAAGCAATCAGGAAGTAAACCTGAATCTGGATATTGTTTTTAATGAAAAGAATCATAAACTGGTTATAAATCCGTCAGAATTAAAGACAGCGACGCAGGATAAAATACAAATATCGGGCTTATGCGATTTCAGCGAAAATGTACGAACAATTAAAATAGATTTTGTTGTTAAGGAAATTCAACTGGCCAATGCCCGGAAATTACTCACACCGCATTTATCAAATACGCTTGAACGTATAAAAATAGACCCGATTGTTACGGCACAGGTGCATCTGAACGGAAAGGTAGGCGAGCCGAAACCAAAAGTAGATATTAATTTTGATGCGCGTGCCTTTGAGTACAGGCTCAGGGTAGGATTGTTGAAAGACCTGAGTACGCAGGGTACTTTTACCAACCATGTTGACGATAGGCAACCAACAGGCGATCAGAATACCAGGATTACAGGTAATAATGTACGTGGCTTTTTTGAGACGATTCCGATTCAGGGAAAAATTGTAATTAATGATTTAGAAAATACACTAGCAGATATTGATTGTTCGCTTGAAGCAACTCCGGCCTCATTGAATGACCTGCTTGACCCTGAGCGCTATAAGGTGAGTAAGGGTAAAGCCCTGATGAATATTACTTATAAGGGCAATATCAAATCAATCTTCAATACTGAAACAAAAAAACTCAACGGATTGCTATATGGGAGTGTGTCTTTACAAGACCTGGCAGTTACGTATCTGCCACAAAAAGTGAAGATTGAGCAGATAAGAGGTGATGTGGCCTTTACCGGCGAGGAGGTAAGAATACCAAATATCCAGATATTTGATGGAGTAAATAATCTATATATCAATGGTAATATTATCGGGCTGATGCCGTATCTGTATACTGAAAACAGCCCGCTAAAGGCGAGTGTAAATATAAAAATACCAGACTGGCAATTAAACTGGCTGAAAGTATTGCTTAATCTGGATCATTCAAGACCTAAGCGCAGTGGAAATTCGAAATTTACCTTATCTGCCTTGTTAGATAAAGCCATTGATAATATTGAAGTAGATGCCACTCTTGAAGCAAAGCGTTTCAGATATAACCGGCTGACTGCACAGAACCTTAAAGGGAAAATGACTTTGAGCACAGATAAAATTCATCTGAATAATTTTTCTATGAATGCCTTTGGGGGCACTTTCCAGATTGCCGGAAATGTGGATCAGTTACGTTCGGGCAGACCTATTCAGATGAGCGTAAATGCAAAACTGGCCAATACTGATGTGAAATCCGTTTTTTCTTCCTTCAGCAATTTCGGGCAGTATACCATAACCGACCGGAATCTGCAGGGTAAATTAAGCAGCACTTTTAAATTCACTGCTCAACTAAAAAACGATGTTTCTTTGGTTCAGAATTCTGTAAACGGTGTATTATCAGTTGATTTAAGAGATGCTGAGATTATAGATTTTGACCCTTTTCTGAAAATGAAGAAACTGATTTTCAGAAAGCGACAACTCGAACATGTGCAGTTTGCTCCGATAGTGCATGAGTTTGTGGTGAAAGGCAAAGAGGTAGAAGTGAAAAAAATGCAGATTGAGAGTAATGTAATGACTTTTTTTCTTGATGGCATGTATAGCTTAGGTGATAAGACCGACCTTAATATTCAGATTCCACTCAGTAATCTGCGTAAAAGAGATTCTACTTATCAGTTCAGGGAGTATGACCCTGAAAGTATAGGTTCAAATATCTTTTTACGTGCCGTGGAAGAAAACGGCAAGTTGAATATTAAATATGTTATGAAAAGGAAAGCCCGAAAGATACCTTTCAGAGCTTTCCGATAAAAACCTGTTTAGCGTTCCCGATTAATCTGTTAAAAGCAATGGTTTTTCCATCATGTGAAATCACCAGATTTGTAGGGGATGGCACAGTTGGTTTGGTTAATTGCGTGTAACGTTTTTCAAATGCTTCGCTTCCTGTCAGGCAATTCATAATACTGCCATTGCATACATAATAAAGGCTTTTACCCGACGGGTGCCAACGCACATAACCTTCTACAGGAGTTTCATGGAACGTGACCTGTGTCAGATTCTTTCCATCGGGTGCTATTGTGAAAATTTGCAGAATACCTTTAGCGTCTTTTGCTAGAAATGCCAATGATTTCCCGTCAGGTGAACTCCTGACTATCCCCACACAGCCGGGTTGCTTAGTGTCGGCTGTAAAGGTAAGCCTTCTTTGAACTGTTCCTTTAGGTGGCATGGGCAAAGTTGTAGCTGTGCCTTCCAGAGGGCCTGAATCTCCATCAATCGTAATATCGTCCGGAATATCCACGATAAAGACTTCATCAATATTTTTACCGTTTTTATCTTTTACAGTGCCTATAAATGCTCTGGCCATCTGGCGTGTGCCATCCGATTTAAGGTAACCATTCGTGCCAACCCAACTATCACCTGCTGCATGGCTTATTTCATCAGAACCAGCCTGCGGGGCGGGTGTTACTTTCACTACCAATGCACTGAAGCATTCACCGGATAGGTTTTCACCGCTTGCATCTTTTTCTACTATTACCGGATTGATTTTTTTTGACACCCCAATTGTGCGCAGATTATGTTTTTCTCCTGTGGAATCTTCCAGGGCTTTCATGACGGCATCATTGTAGGTGTAGCCGACCCATTGGCCATCGCCGCTCCATTCGTGGCGGTGCGTGCCGCCTCTTAAAGCGCCTTTGGTAAAGGGTGGGGTAATATCCCGGGCATCCATAAAGATGCGTTTCCCTGCCAGATTTTCATCAATTATTACCCCGGTTCTTCTCCATTGCTGATAGGGGTTTTGTTCAGTAACGCTTGATAAGCCATGAATAAAAACCACTGCATTCTCAACCGGAGAATAACTTACAGCCCCAGCACCCGGCCCCCAAGCCCGATTGTTGGGAAGCTCATAAACAATCTTCTTTTCGCCTGTTGAAATATTTACTTTCTCAATACGGGCAGAAGCCGCAATACCTCCTTCATCAGTCCGTGTATCATACACCAACCATTGGTTATCGGGCGAGAAATTATCGTTATTGTCTAAATCATGATGATAGGTGGCATCATTGGTAATTTGTTTCTCGGTTATAAACTTCATGGTTGTGCTGCAAGCTGATAGTGAAAAAATAAGGAACGAAAGTAAATATTTCATAGGCTTTAAATAAACTTTTTTTTGAAATTACTTCACAGGGCCACTAATCACACCCAGGTATCTACCCATCCAGTAAGGTAATAACCAGATGTCTCCGGCGCTGTGTTCTGAGGTACCGTTGCCACCTTTGCGGTCCAGGTTGAAGGTATTACCGTTATGGCGTTGAATCGGGCTTTCGTCAGGCGGTAAAACTTCTTTGATGGTTTGATTGCGGAAATTAGGCGCAATTTTCTCAATATCCTTGCGGTTGCTGTTGACGATAACCCAATCAACCAGGTCCAGAGGATATTCTCTTAAATACCAGGCTGCCTCGTTCAAATCAAAATCTTTGGTGCCTGTCAGGGCTGTGAAGATATTCCATGCTCCTTCTTTTTCAGGGCGTTCGGCCTGCCAGTGGTCTATGATGGCTCTTTTATAGGCTGCTTTCAGGGTATCATTAAAGGCATAACGATATAGCCCCCAATAGCCTACAAAGTACATTTCGTCGTCTGAGTGGTTCCAACCATCTGACATGTGTTTGGCGTGCGCATCAGCATCTTCCGGTGCTTTACCAATGACACTCATCGGGCGCATCAGGTTTTCATAATAGCCGTATTTTTTCATCAGTTCAAAAGCCTTTTGCTTGTATTTCTCTTTTTTAGTGAAATGATAAGCTGTCTGAAGCATGGCTATGATATTCGACGAATTCAGTTTTCTGTCACCTACATTAATCGGGAAAGCATTTACATATTCAGGATTCCAACGACCCCACATAGTTGGTTTACCGTTATAATCTATCAAATACATATCATTTTTCACGATATGGCTCATCAGGGTATCAATCAAAGTAACGGCGCGTTTTTTAATGGTTGGTTCGGGTATTAATTCGGCCATCGCACCGAATGCAAAAATATGCCCGATTACCTCATCGCTGCTGGTGGTTGCTTTCCAGTCCCATTCAGGCTCTGATGAATGCTGCCAGCGTTCCGGGTCAGACAATTGTTCAATATACCCTCTTCTTTCAAACGAACGTGATGGGAAACCGGGGATACCATTCACCGAATACAAGCGTTCCATCGCATCCAGCGACTCAACACAGTTTTGTAATGCATCCGGGTCTTTTGTTACAGCATATCTGTATATTTCACCACCCAGATACATTGATGTCCACAGTCCGTCATTGTCTGAAT
>CALRLN020000253.1:0-7788 GCA_943368675.1 Chitinophaga pinensis
TGAAATAGTCACGATTTAATCTGACAGTTACGATTTATTTAGTAACTTAAAATTAAAGATTAAATCAATGACAACACAAGCAAAAATCATTAAGAACAAGCTAGGTGTTTTAGAACTTGCCAATGTCTTAGGCAATGTATCAAAAGCCTGCAAAGTAATGGGATACAGTCGTGATAGCTTTTATCGCTTTAAAGAACTGTATGAAGAAGGTGGTGAGTTAGCACTTCAGGAAATTAGCCGAAGAAAACCTATAGAGAAAAATCGTGTAGATACTTTGGTGGAAGAAGCCGTTGTTAAAATGGCTATTGATTTACCAGCTTATGGACAGCTTAGAGTATCAAATGAGTTAAAAAAACAGGGGATTATTGTTTCACCTGGAGGGGTGCGTTCAATCTGGCTGAGACATGATTTAGCCACTTTTAAGAAGCGTTTGAAAGCTTTAGAGGCTAAGGTTAATCAGGAAGGAATAATACTTACTGATGAGCAAATAACTGCCTTAGAAAGAGCCAAAGCGGAGAAACAGGCACAAGGAGAAATAGAGACCCATCATCCAGGCTATTTAGGAGCACAAGACACGTATTACGTAGGTAATATTAAGGGAGTAGGCCATATTTATCAACAGACTTTTATAGATACCTACTCAAAAGTGGCTTTTGTTAAGCTTTATGACCGTAAAAACGCTTTAGTAGCTGCTGATATGCTCAATGATAAGGTTATTCCTTTTCATGAGCAGAATGAGATTCGTCTACTAAGAGTTTTAACTGATAGGGGTACAGAATATTGTGGCAATAGGGAGCAACACGAATATCAATTGTACTTGGCTATAGAAGATATTGACCATACTAAAACCAAGGCTAAAAGTCCTCAAACTAATGGCATTTGTGAACGCTTCCATCGTACTATTCAAGATGAGTTCTATGCGGTAGCCTTTCGCAAAAAACTGTATCATTCATCATCAGAACTACAAAAAGATTTAGATTTATGGCTAAATCACTATAATACTCAGCGAACTCATACAGGTAAATACTGCTATGGTAAAACACCTATGCAAACTTTTATGGATAGTTTACAGTTAGCTAAAGACAAACTACTGGAGAAAACATTTAGAGAACACCCCTTAAATGATAATAAAAAAATGACTGAACGGGGACTTCAGTCATCTAATTCAGAGTTTAATTGGAACGATATTAATATGCTATCTGACAGTTAATTTTAGCACCCTTCTGTCAGATTAAGTCTTGTCTATTACAGATAAGGATTAATATCTTCCCCATTTCCAACTCTCCAAATTTCAATATCTTGAAAAATAATCGATAGTATCATTGAAACTAATGTAAAGGGCTTAGGACCTAGAGGAGCTATAATAATTTTATAGTTATCTTTTAATTTGAAATATACTGAAGATAATTTCTGTTCTAAAAGTAATAAATTGCCAAATGGGTATGTGATCTTATAACTTTCTTCAAATTCATCTAATATGCTTTTATTATTAGATTTAATTACATCAACAAATTTATCATCAAGTGCAGGATCTGTATAAAATAAAAATGTTAATGCAGGATCAAGTTGGTCTATGATTCCTTGTGCTTTGTTTTCTTCGTATCCAAGGCAAACGATCAATGCCTTCGGTTTGTTGCTGGGAATAATATACTTGCCAGGTAGAGGACAGATTTCACTATTTGGTTTAGGGGAAAAGGGGTCAGAAAAAACCGAAGGGGTGTAGGAAAAAAAAACAGTTATTTTCTCTTTATTTAGCTTTTTATTTGACAAATAAAGTAAAATCGTATAATACCATGATTTAGTCATGCAAGAATAGTCAACGAAAATTGTAAAAGTGCTTTCTATATTTGACATTAACTCGTTATCTAAAATTTCAATAAGTTTCTCATAACTATTAACAGTAGTATTTTCTACTTTCTCAATACTTTCTAGTTTGGAATTTTGATAATACAACGAATAAGTCTTATTTATGCAGGCTATTCTTTTAATGAAAGAATAAGAAGTAAATTTTCTCTCTTCAGTATTATTTGCAAAAAGAAAGAGATCTATTTTTTCACCATTAATATCTGATGCATCTATTTGTTGACCGTATTTAATCTTCATTGCTGCTAAATAAATCGATTTTCCTATGAGAATTCAATATTGTTGTAAGTTTAACAATTCTATTTTTTCTTAATGGTAGTTTATATTTAGGATGATACAAGTATGATAGTTTATATCTTTTATTATTTATCTTAAAATCATAATTGTCAGATTTATTATCTACAAGAACAAAAGCTCCTTGTAACAATCCTTTATCAATTAAATTTTCATAGTCATTTGTAGGCATATCGAATATAAAGGTTGAAGATGGTTCAGGGTTAAATACTGGCCCTAAAAGGTCTTTTTCAAAATAATATCCAATCTTATCGATAAATTTTTCCATTGTAAGACTTTTCGGGTTTTTGTGATTTATAGGTGTGTTATTTATAAAATTAATAAATCTTTCAGATACTTTAATTATTTCATCATATTGTATATTCAATTCAGCTTTAGAAGAATTACTTTTACTTAAAATAGAATTTATTAGTCCAATAAGCCATCTTGGATTGCCATCAGTAATTTTAAGAAGTACTTCCAAGCCACTGAAAGGTTCGATAGCCTTTTTAATAATTTTACGGTTAGATTTATTATTTTTATTTTCTTTAAGAAAGTAATTTCTAAAGTAGACTAGAGGCTTTATTTTTCGAAAAATCGTATCCTTATCATTAGAATTTTCACGCGGAATAGGATTATCTATATCAATTCCTTTATTTACTAAATAATTCTTGAATGAGTCGTCTTTCTGGATTAATTCTCTCAATTTTTCTAAATAATCGTCTCCATCAGAATGTTCGTCAGTAAGGTCAATTGAAAAACGATTGTTAGATCCGAAATAAGAATCGATATCTGATATTCCATGTGCTTGCTTTAATAGCGATTCGACTATTTTTCTTTGAAAATCACCCTCTGTTTGGAGTTCCCACATATTAATTGTCTCAAAGTCATTAGCAACGCTCGGACCATAATCGCTTTCAAAAATTTCCTTTACCTCATTGGGTAAAATTGGACTTGAACTTAATTTAAAAAGTAACTTTTGATCTACACTTCTTAGGCTTGTATACAATTCTCTTTTTAACCAACTTGGACCAAATTCCAGCTCATCAAAACATAAAGCCCATTTTCTCTTCAAAGGATTAAATATTCTATGAAATATATCCGTAACTATTGATAATGAGGTTTTATAATCCAATAAAAAAAAATCTTTATCTAATAAACTATAATCTTTATTAAATATAATTTTGGGAATATATTGACTTACATCATCTCTCCTAATTTTAAGAGCTTCTTTGACATACTCTATTTTAGGTACAGTACTGTTCTTTAACTTCCATCTTTCAATTAGATTAATACAGAGTTCTATTTCTTGGTTTTCATCAAAATCTTTTATTTCATAATGTAAAATGTTTTTGAATGTCTCACATAAAGATTCAAAAACATTGGTATTAACTGCAAATTTAGAAATGATATCAGTATAATTATTTGGAATTTGTTCAGTTTTAAAACTGCTATCACGTAATGTCCAGGAAATATCAGTAGGTATATATATAGAATAAAATGAAATATCTTTTATAAATTTTTCCGCATTAATATCATCCCAGTTATATAATGCTGGTAATGTTAGCATTTTCATTAAGGTTGTTTTTCCACATCCTCTGGCTCCCAAAATTACTGTGTGACGATTATTCTTTAACCTTTCAAAACTTGGAGAAATGATAAATTTCTCAGCAATTTCTTTCGGTTCTAAGTTCCTTGCATTAAAGCTAGTTTGAAAGTTAGATTCCATGCTTATCTTGTTGTTCGATCAAATATTGATAATTGTAAATTCTAAGGGGATATGAGACTCCTTTATCAACTGATTGAATACTATAGTTTTTACTTTCTAATTTTTCAACCAAAGCATTAAAATCAGCAGGTAGTAAATATTTTAAGCTTTCAATCTGTAGGATTAAATTATCCCAACTCTCATAAGATTTATTTGCAAGTATTTGTTCAATTTTTTGTATTATGTCATTAACATTCAATATATTTCCAAAGCCAGTTTTATATGGAAAACTCTCTTCATTGGCACTCCACCCGTATTTATTTTTAAAACACCACGTCATTATTTCTCCTTTAGCATTACCATCTTTTTCCATATCTATAGTATGAAAATAGTTATATTTATAAATAAATTGAATTTGGTTAGTTGCAGAAAAACTACCAGCCGAAAGTATCAATATCTTTCCTCCATTATGAGTTGAATGTTCTCCAAACCAAGGGTCATGCTTATGTCCATGTATTACCAAATCAAACTTAGAATTACTTAATACATTTAATAATTCTTCGCCATTTTCAACAAAATCATGTTCACCAAGATCATTTAGGCTATGTTGCTTAGGATGATGATGGCAAAGCATAATTTTAATTTTATCAGTTGGATTTTGAATTAGATACTTCTCAATATCGTTTATACTACTCTTATCAATTTTGCCTTTTACATTTGGATTGTCGGTTGAGGTACTTGTATTATGAGTGTGAAAATGAGTTGTATCAATTACTAACAGTCGAAACTGATCGCATTCTATGAAAGTAAATCCTTTGTCCCAAAAAGTCCCAATATCCGTATTATTTAATGGAAAGTTTTTCTTAATTCCTTTTGGAAAAGAAAGATAATAATTTGAATAGGTATGTCGTGAATCTATATCATGATTTCCTATAGTAGCATACACTTTATTTGCTTTAAATAAGTTGGAAATTTCATTCACATAGTCCCAGCCAGATATTAGTCCCTGCTTATTAGATTTATCAGTAAAATCGCCTGGACAAATAACTATGTCAACATTTTCAATTTGTTTTTCAGTTTTTAACTCAATTAAATTTTCGACCGGATGTTCCTTTGAGTTATCTCTTAATTTATCAGTAAAGAGTAAAGTTGCATTATTACCTTGATTATTTTCAGGATGACAATGTAAATCGCTTACTACAGCTATTCTTAATCTGTACATTAGAATTATTCTTTTATTAGAGTATTGTGATTATTCCCTACTATAAGGAGTTCCATCAACTGTCCTCTTTTCTCAATTTTAGAATTTATAATTCTTTTTACTTTTACTCTCTTTATATAAGAATTAGAATAAATGCTATCAAAAAAATTACCATTTCCAGAAATGCATTCAGGATTAGAATTGCTTAATATCCATCTTGAATTTAATATTTCTAGCTTATTGCAAAAGTCTCTTAACCTAATCTGTTCATTATCGTTAAAGTCTTGATTTGAGTAAGAATTAAATTGAGAGGTTTTATTTAAAGGTTTATAAGGAGGGTCGAAATAAAAAAGGGAATTTGATGACGCGTATTTGATTGTACTTTCAAAATCTCCACACAATATCTCTACTTTTTTTAATGCTTCGCTTACAGCTGATAAATTTTGTTCATCACAAATTGTGTTTTTTTTGTGAGTACCTATAGGTACATTAAATTCATTATTTTTATTTACTCTGTAAAGACCATTGAAGCACGTTCGATTTAGAAAAATAAATAATGCAGCATGAGCAATTAAGTCATTATTCCTAAGATTATATTGTCTCCTACAGTTATAATAATACTCTTTCTTTTTTTCTATACTTTCATTTAAGTTGTTAAATTCTTTTTCTAATGTTTTGAGAGTAGAAATAAGCTCTTTTGGCTTTTTGGCAATTACATTATACGTATTTATTAAATCCGAATTTATATCGTTTATAATAACCTTATTCATATTAGGATAATTATTTAGCATCCAAAATAAAAAAGCCCCACTTCCAACAAAGGGTTCAATATATGTAAACTCTGTATTCTTAAATTCTAAAGGTATTGATTTCGCAATTTGCTGTATTAACTGTGTTTTGCCACCTGCCCACTTTAAAAATGGCTTCGCTATTTTTTTTTGCATTAGTAGTAATTTGATAATATATTAAAGTCGAGTAAATATTATTTTTTTATAATTAACCTGCTCATTTTCCCACTTTTAATTGCATTAAAATATTCTATTAGATTGTTTAATGTAATATTTACTTATTTCGATTTTAACAATGCGTCCCAATATAATAACTTATTTTAATTATCAAAAACTTTATTTAGGTAGATTTGGAGTTTTTATTGGTAATTTATTAAATCATTTTCAAATACCATAATATTAAAGTTTATAGATGAGCTAATATATAAAATAGCCCCGCCCGATGAATCTCCATTAAACTGATGTTTCATACCTTCTTCGAGCGGATTTACACAAACCTATTTCAAACAAAAAAACTGAGTCTCCTCCCAATTTCCACCATTTTATCTCAAAATCCACCCAAATCATCTGATTTGATTTATACAAATACATTTTTATTGTAAATTTGCTCATTAATCAACAAGCTATTCTTTGCAATGAAAAAAACGCTTTTAGCCTCAACAATTACATGTTTAACAGTCTTCTGTCTGCAAGCGCAGAACGCGCTCCTGCTTCGCCAGCCTGCCATTAATAAAGATGGGTCTGTCGTGGCCTTTTCGTTTCAGGGCGATATCTGGACTGTCCCTGTTTCGGGTGGTAAAGCAACCCGCCTCACCATTCATGATGCCTACGAATCAAACCCTGTTTTTAGTCCTGATGGCAAGCAGATTGCTTTTTCAGGGGCAAGATTCGGGAACAATGATATTTTCGTGATGTCGGCCGAGGGCAGTATGCCTAAACGCCTGACTTACCATTCAGGTGCAGATAATATTTCAAGCTGGACACAACCGGATAAAATCCTGTTCTCAACCAACCGTGAGTTCAGACAAATCGAACGCCCGAATGAGGTCTACTCCATCAGTCCGAAAGGTGGTACCGAATCAAGATTTTTAGATGCCGTAGGTTTCGACCCGATTCTTTCACCTGATGGCCGTTTTCTGGCTTTTGTGCGTGGCGATATAAATCCGGTAGCCAGACAAGCCTATAAAGGAAGCTCAGACCGCGACATCTGGATTTACGATACCAAAAACAAAACATATCAGCAATTGCCGGGTTTTGAAACCAACGATGTGTTTCCACAATGGGGCAATAATAATACACTGTATTTCCTGAGCAGTGAGTCTGGCGCTTATAATATCTATCGCCTGAAACTGGATGCAGAGGGGAAGACGAACAATAAGCCCGAAAAACTGACCAACTACAAGGATGAATCTATCCGTGCGTTCAGTATTTCGGCTGATGGCAATTCGATTGTGTTTGAAAAAGACATGAACCTGTATACCATGAAAGCCGATAGAGGTTCGGCACAGAAACTGAATGTGGTGATTAGTGCCGACGACCGCCTGGATGCCACAGAGCAGAAAACCATGACAACCGGAGCCAACGAGTTTACGGTGTCTCCCAATGGTAAACTATTGGCGTTTTCTATAAGAGGCGAGATATTCATTAAAGAAGCCGACAAAGAAAAAACCAGAAGTATCAATGTTTCCGAAAACGCTTACAGAGATGTAGAACCTACCTGGCTGAATGATTCGACTTTGTTGTTTACCAGCGACAGAGCCAATGGTAATTTTGATATCTACATGGTTCGCTCAATTGATACCACCCAGCGCAATGTTTTCAAATCGATGAAACATGGTCTGGTGCAGCTAACCAAAACAGCCGCAGACGAAACTAATCTGGTGGTATCGCCGGATAACAAGAAAATTGCCTATGTACGTGGCAGAGGTACTTTTGTAGTAGCAGATATTAGTCCG
>CALRLN020000254.1:0-7770 GCA_943368675.1 Chitinophaga pinensis
CCTATTGCAGTCTGGCCAATGTTTCTGATAGTATTACCTACACGGACATTCATTCCGTTGGTGACTTTCGTAAATACTTCTTTGATCATGGCGATATTGGCAGTCCCACCTGTAAGTACTACGCCACTTATCAATTGCCCGTCATAACCTGAATGCATGATTTCGGCCATTACCATTGAGGCAATTTCTTTCATGCGTTCTTCTATAATTATACTTACATTTTGCGCTACAATTTCCTTATCCGGCAGGCCTTCTACTCCAGGAATCTTTATAATGTCATTCTTGCCTACTTCGTCTGGCGGAATGGCTCCCATAATCAATTTCAGTTTCTCGGCATGATCCGGCAATATCTGGAATGCCTTTACCAGATCATTGGTGATGCTCTTGCCTGCAAACGGAATCACTGAGATATGACGCAGCCCACTTTCCAGAAAAATAGCTATCTCGGTGGTGTCGCCACCTATATTCACAACAGCCACACCTAGTTTCTTATCGATTTCGCTCAATACTGCCATTGCATCTGCCAGTGGCGTGAATAGCGTATGAACAATTTTAAGCGGAACAAACCGATGGTTATTCTGTACCTTTACGCCCACACTCTCGATGGTCCGGCGTAATGCCAGATGTGGGTCATTGGGTGTAGAAATCAAAAAGAAATTCCCTCCCAGGGTAATACCGAAACGACCTACCGGATTGTCCGGTACATGTGCTCTGTCAACAATAAACTCCTGCGGGAAAGTATGAATAATAATATTCCCTGCAGTCGGACGAAAAGACTTACGGATATCAACAGCTAATCTTTCTATTTCTTCCTTACGAATAGTACTACGGCTATCGTCTCTTGTCAGAAAACTCTGATGAGCTTTGCCCTCTACATTCTCACCCGAAATATTAACAATCACATTATGGATATTGATTTCAGCCTTATCAGAAAGTATATTCAGAATACGGTCAATGTCTTTTGCCGTGAATTCTAAATTAACTACGGTACCATTCGATACACGACCTCTCTGGGTAGGTTCTTCCACGATGTCAAGAATTTTTACCTTCCCGACATCGTCCATTATGCCAGCAACGGCACAAATCTTTGTGCTGCCAATGTCAATACCTACTATTACGCCTTTACTCATCTCGTTATTTTTTAAGGCACTTATTCATGACTATTAATTATGAAGATTTTCATAAAAATAATAAATGCCGAACTCTCCTTTACTTACAGACTACCTGTCCATCGTATTTTACACTTACATGGGTGAATGCATCCCAGCCCTGTACAGGTAAAATCTGCTTGTAAAATATTTTTAAGCGATTCAATCGATTCTGAATATTTTCAGGTTCTCCAAACTCAATTGTATGTTTTCCTAACAGGGGTACAATTGTGATATTTCCGGTCCGGTTAATATCTAATTGGGTAAACTGGGCTCTCAGAAAATTATCTTCATTTACTAAATTGATGAAATTTAATAAATTTTTCTGACGTTTTTGCTTTAAACTCGGCAAATTTCGGAAATATTCGCCCGAAAGCAATATAATTCTTGCGGAATATCTTTCAGATAGCGGAAAAAAGTACCCTTCATTATCGACATATACATCTTCCCGACCGTCTGTCATCAGTATCCGGGCTACAGGGATGTGCTGTTCGATATCAATATTCAGATTACCCTCTATACCTCTGAAAACCTGACAGGACTTGATTTGTTTATTTTTTAATATTCTTTTTTCAATTTCTCGTAAATCTATTTTTTCAAACAATCTTCCTGTCAGTTGATCGCTTCCATGTTTTGTTGCCAGATTTTCTATTTCCTGTTGATCTATAAAAAACTGCTCATTGGCATTTTTAATCTTAACCTCAATCTTTTTACAACGGTCGGTCGAAAAGGTATTGCTTGAAAAAACAATAAGCACGACAACCGCAATCACGGCACTTCCAGCCATGACCCACCTGCCGATTTTCTTAAAATTAAATTTCTTTTCCATTCGTTAGGTAGCACGTATTTTTTATTGAGTGATTACATTAATCATGAATAGCGAATCGTGAATTAGTGAATGTTAAGAATAATAAGTTAGTTAATTTACTATTTGCCACTATGTGCACAAGAGTACACTATGTAACACAATTATTCATTAATCGGATATTAATCACACAATCACTAATCACTCAATTTTCTAAGAAACCCATTCTTATCCTTTAGCAATTTAAAATGATCAGCTTCTTTCGCTTCTAAATCTGTCTTGCAAAGTTCTTTTAATTTCTCAATATCCTTGCTCCATTCATACCCGTTAAAGTATGCTAGTCCTTTATGGTCTCTGATTTTGTACAAAGCCGATGGTTTATAAGCTGTACCCAGATACACATACTTCAAACCATTGTCTTTTGCCCATCTTATTGCTCTCCACATCATCCATTTCCCCAAGGAATGTGTACGCATATATTCCGTATCAAAGAACGCAAACCAATAGTGCAATATATCTTTATCTAAGGCAGTCAGAATAAACCCTAAGAACTTGCCGTCAGATGAGAAACGAAAAATATGTGTTCCTATTTCTCTGGACAGAATATATTGCCAGCGCTCTATACTCATGTTATCATCACCTATGCGCTGCGAGATATATTCCTGACAGAAATCTACAAAGGTTGGCTCATTTAAATCAAAGTCTTCTTTCTTAATTACTTCAAGGTCAACTTTTAACGGTTCGACTAAACGATTGACTCTGCGGTTTTCGGAAGTATCTTCAAAATTCTCCAGCTCAACCCTTAAACTTCTGGCCAGATAAAAAATATCTCCCTCTATGCTCAAATCGCCCGTATAAGGTAGAAATCCTTTTGAATAAATTTCAGGCAACTCTTCCTGCGATTCTTTGTAACAATAAATCGCGTAATCGAAGGTATAATTTGAATAATCAACTCTGTTTTCAGAAAAGAAAATCTTCATAAAGGGTGTCAGGTAATGCTAATACTATATTAAACGTAAAACTTCTTCGGCTATCTCCCGACCTGCATCAGGCTTCCCTAAAGTCTGTATGTTCTTGCTCAATTCATTCATTATTTTTGGGTCATTGGCTAATTCAATAGCCTTGTCCACCAGTTTTTCTCTTGCTTCTGCATCGCGTACCAACCATGCGGCATTGGCATTAACCAGGCTCAATGCATTCTGGGTTTGATGGTCTTCGGCAGCAGCAGGAAAAGGCACTAAAATGGAGGGCTTGCCTGTGAGGCACAATTCGGATACCGACAAAGCACCTGCCCTTGATACCACCAGATCGGCGGCGGCATAGGCTAAATCCATTTCATAAATAAAGTCAGACACAAATACCCGATTGGTTTGTAATGCCTCAACAGCTGCTTTCGCCTGTTGGATAAACAATTTACCTGTTTGCCATATAATCTGCAAATCGTTTGAAATCAAATCATTCAAACCTGCCAGTATTGACTCATTGATGGTTCTTGCTCCCTGGCTTCCTCCAATAATCAATAGTATCTTTCTATCTTCACTCAGGCCAAAGTGCTGCAATGCCTGCTCACGTTTTGACGCCGTTTCTAAAATATCTTTTCTTACCGGATTACCGGTTAAAACAATTTTTTCTGACGGGAAAAACCGCTCCATACCCGGATACGCCACACATATTTTTTTCGCCTTCTTTGCCAGATTTTTATTGGTAACCCCGGCAAAAGAGTTCTGCTCCTGAATCAGGGTCGGTACCCCCAGAAAATTGGCCATAATCAATGTCGGCCCGCTGGCATAGCCCCCAACACCGATAGCCACGGCCGGCTTAAAGTTTCTGATAACACGATACGTTTTCCATAAGCTCCTGATAAGTTTAAAAGGCAGACCAATATTAGCCAGCATGTTGGAACGATTAATACCTGCAATGGGCAACCCTATAATTTTATAGCCTGCTTTAGGTACTTTTTCCATTTCCATTTTCCCTTCGGCACCTACGAATAAGATTTCTATATCCGGGTTTTTGGCTTTTAATTCATTGGCAATTGCCACTGCAGGATAAATGTGTCCGCCTGTACCGCCACCCGAAATAATTATTTTAGCGCCTTTACTCATTCAGATTTTTATAGAAATTGGGTTGTTATTTTAATGCTACTACTTTTCCTTCGTCGTGCTCTCCTTTGGTTACGCTTAATACAATACCGATGGCGACAGAGGTAAATAAAATGGAGGTTCCGCCCATACTCATCAATGGCAGGGTTTGACCTGTTACAGGGCCTAAGCCCACATTGATAAACATATGCACAAACGCCTGAAATACAATACTGAACGTGAGGCCTACGCATAGCAGCCCTCCGAAAGCCCGATTAGTATTTTCGACGTTTTTTAGTCCTCTATATAAAAGCCAAAGGTACATAAACATTACTAAAATTGCCCCTATAAAGCCGTATTCTTCAACAATTATAGCATATATATAGTCCGAAAACGCTTCCGGCAGGTAGTTTCGCTGAAAACTATTGCCAGGCCCGATACCGATAGTTCCACCTCTGGCAATGGCAATCATGGCCTGGTCTCTTTGGTAACTATCATCTCTATCCGGGTTTCCGATTACTTTATCTCCATTCAGGTCTACTTTGGCAAAAGCCTCTATACGTTCTAAAACTACCTGGCCACGGCCAAAGTCAACACCCTTGGTATAAAGGAATATACTAATGCCCAGCACCACCACAATAGCCCCTACTACAAACCCTGCCATACGGAACAAATAGCGACCAGGCACACGCCCAACCCACATAATAATAAAACAGGTAATACCCAGAATAATAGCGGTTGAGAAATTGGTGACTGCCAGCATACCACACAGCAAGCCACACCAGAAAATCAATCCCAGCAGGGTCTTAGGATTATACTCCATATTCTGCCTGCGGGCAAGCATGGCCGCCAGATTGGTAATAAGCACCAGACGTACTAAATCTGAAGACTGAAAAGAGATGCCGAAAATGTTTATCCAACGCTTTGTCCCCCCTACAGTCGTACCAAAAAAATATGTATACAATAGAATAATGGGTGTAATCCAGAGTAATAATCTGGAGATACCTGCAAAATTTGTGTAGTTGATCCGGTGCATACACCAGATTACTCCCAACCCCAATAATAGATGGATAGTATGTGAGAGAAGGTAACTTTCGGTGTTACCACCGGCTCTTTTGTAAGCAAGAGCGGAACTGGCGCTATATACGACCAGTATACTGAATAACGAAAGCACGGCGATAATAAACCAGATTTGCCAGTCGCCACGCAGTTTGTCTTTTAACCACGTTTCCATGACTCATGATAGCGGAACACCGCAAAAAAAGATTATAGGATATAAGCACGATTAAGTTTAACCCCGGATATTTACATACGCAAAATTAAACTCGGTAACAAATGTAAATTATTTATGCAGGAAAGAAAAAGAAAATCAGTAAAATTTATTTTAGGGCAATTTTTGCCCCTGTTCGATAAATTACACCCGGTTTTTTATGTCTGAACCAAATTTTGTTTGGTTTTCCTTAACAAATTGTCAGATTATTTCAACCATCTATAAAAAATAGCCTCTTGCATATTTGGTGAAATAGGCAAGAGGCTATGCGGCGGTCTGCAGATTATTTATCTGTCAACTTCATTTTATTGGCCGCTTTCACTATTAAAAACAGCACCCAGGCAATTATAAAAAAGTTGACAATCACACTTATAAAATTACCGTAGTTAATTGCAATGGCAGGTACAGCTTTACCTGCAGCATCAACAGTTGCTTCTTTTAAAACGATACCACCTGTGATACCACCACCTGTGAGTACGTTAACAATCGGCATGATAATGTCTTCTACTAAAGAGGTGGTAATTTTACCGAATGCAGCACCAATGACCACCCCAATGGCTAAGTCAAGGACGTTTCCCTGAGCAATAAACGTTTTGAATTCTTTCAGCATTGATTTTCAGGCATTTAAGTGTTTATAAAAATTATAAAGTAAATAGTAATCCGGCGGCAAATCCCTGACTTATCTGCAACTTATCAATCTGGTCTCTGTCATAAATTCCTAAAAGTGTAAAGTTCACATTAAGGTACTTATTTACTTTGGCAGTTGCAATCAGGTTAATATTATGGTCAATTGAGTTCTTTTCCGGTGCTTCCTTTTTAGGGCTATAGGCCAGAAATGCCTGATAGCGACATTTCAGGTTTACATTTTTGGCAACATCTTTATCAAAAGCGGCCACCAACTGAAACCCTGACTCAAGCAATACTTTCTTGCTTTTGCCCACGCCATAGGCTTTATCGGTTTTATTATATTCGGTAAAATCAGTAAAAACCTTATCACTTGCGACAAAAGTCTGGCGAAGTGTGGCACCACCCAGTTGTAGTACAAAGTATGGCACAGGCTTATATTCGATACCCAACCCCTCAGACAGATACCCCGGTGCCATAAAGCTTGAGATTGTCCTTTTGCGTACTGTCGGTAATCCATCATTTTCGTAAGCTACACCCGGGGCAAATTGTGATAAAAAGTTAACTCCGGCGAACCAGTTTACTTTAGGGCTTATTCTGTGAGCATACTTGGCTTCCATAAATAATCGGTCAATACTTTTTGCTTTTCTCTGCCCTTTGTTATTGATGGTTCCGATCTGAAACTGTATATCGCTAATGAATGCTCCCTTATTTTTATAATATTCTGCTCTGTTATTAAATAGCGCACCTATCGACCAGTTATTGATCCCGCCTCCCTGCCAGTTGTTAAAGGCTGCCTGGCTGAAGTTGATACCAAACTGAGTATTACGAGGTTTCCAGAAACCTACTTTTAAAGAATCTGCCTTATTTTTAGCATTCTTTAAACTAAGTGTATCGGCTTTTTGTGCCCATAAATTTGTAACAGATAAAACAACAACAGCAATAATGATTAACTTTTTCATTGTGTTAAATTTGGATTAGATATATTTGGTCAAAAACAGTTAGCCTAATCATACAATGGATGATCAGCACCGTACATAAAAATTAATGTCAGTTTGAATTAGTCCGGAAGAAACAACTACTCTCCGGTGATACATACCGGAAGAGTGATAAATTATAATAGCTAATTTTTGTATTATTCAAAAATTATAATCTTTTTAGATTGAAGTACCTGCAACGGAAACACCGTCTTCGAATCTTCGGTCTGAAGTGTCAGCGAAGTATTATCCATTGCAATAATTTCCCCTTTTACACCGTCAATTTCTACTACCTGCCCCTCTTTATATTTGTTTTTACTATAAAACGATGATATAATATTAAGCAATATTTCTTTAGAGGCAAAGCCATAACCTATGGCAAAAGCAAAAATGATTCCACCAATAAGAAGGTTGAAACTCGATTCAAGCAGGCTTGTATTGATGCCCACCTGTGCCACTGACTGAATAACAAAAATGATAAGCAGAAAGAAGAAAACGGCTGTTCCTATCAGTTTCCCGGCAGCAATATTGAAAGACTTACACAGCGAAACTACAAAATTGCGGAGCGTGTCTGCCAACCAGATACCTGCAAACAGCATGATACCTGCCGAAATCATTTTCGGAATAAATTCAACCAATAGCTTTACCATATCCGAAATAGCAGGTACACCCAAAGTATCTGCCGCCGGACGTAAAATAAATATGAGAATAAAATAATAGAGAATCTTAGAGACTATAGAACTTATCTTTATCTCCAGCTTCATACTCCTGATTGGCTCAATCTGGTTCAGTTTTTCACCGATTTTATCAGCCCCCACCTGCTGAAGCATCTTTTTAGTGATTGCCGCTACTGCTTTGGCAACTA
>CALRLN020000255.1:0-7694 GCA_943368675.1 Chitinophaga pinensis
TGCAATAGTGCCATAACCTGTAACCACGCCATCACCCAGATAATATTCTTTGTCCAGTCCAAAATCCTTACTCCGGTGCATGACAAATTTCCCGATTTCTTCAAAGGTATTTTCATCCAGAAGTAATTCTATTCTTTCGCGAGCAGTGAGTTTCCCCTTAGCGTGCTGACTTTCTATTCTTTTTTTTCCGCCACCTTGTTCAGCTTCAGCGTTTTTACGGTCAAGTATTTGTAGTTTTTCAGGATTTGATTTTAATGGCATACCAGGTCTGGGTCTTATGAGTTGAGCAAAACTAAGAAAACATAAATTAAAATGGGGCTATTCATAGTATTTTTATTTACGTGTTTCATGCTAAAAATTCTTCATCAGTTTTTCACCAGTTTCTTTAGCATCCCGTCAATCTCAGTTTTAGAGAGCCAGCGACCATCCAGCATTACACCCTGAACAGACCCAACAGCATTAATATCTTTCAGAGGATTGGCATCCAGCAATACCAAATCTGCTAAAGCACCTGTTTTTATTACACCGAGATTATCATTTTTGAAAAACTTGCCGATATTAACCGTGCCTGTCTGCAATGCTTCATAAGGCGTTAAACCAGACTGCACCAGATAATTTAATTCATGTTTTAATGAAAACCCCGGCACGCTGAAAACCTGAGGGGCATCTGAGCCTAACAATAAACCAACGCCCTGACGGTGACACTCGCGGATAATCCTTCGTCTCACATCAATAAACTTCAATACTTGCTCAGGTTTGTATTGAGCGTTTTTCATCGTACTGTTTTTGGACCTTGCCCAGCCATCAAGCGTTGACTGATCCATATATTTCATTTCCGGCCACGATAATAAATCTTCACTGGTACGTTTGGGCGACTGCCAATGTTCTGCTAAAGTCTGGGTTGGTACTATCCAGACATTGTTATCTTTAATAGTTTTCAGAATCTTATCAAGTCTCGTAACATCAGCATTATGGCCAACATATAAACCAAACAGACCAGCTTCAGCTTCTGTTAATGTATCCAACCTTGGCATCATGGCTTCAATAATACCATCCAGGTGGTCGATGGTTGCATAACCTGCCTCGGCTGAACGCCATACCCCAACGCCAAAAGATACATGGCCGGCAAAAGGCATATTTTCTTCTTTAGCGGTTTTTACAATCGCTTCAAAATTATTTCTGGTAATACCCGGGTGCATTTTCATGAAATCATAGCCCGCTTTTTTCTGGCTTCTTACTTTTTCAATGCCTTCCTCCGGTGTTTTTACACTTGCGCCGCTGAAAGACGGCCCCGAAGTATACAGGCGTGGCCCGAGTATTTCGCCCGATTTAATCTTACTGCGTACCTCCAGATGTAGCGGGTGGCCTAACATACTTCTGATACTGGTAACACCATTGGCTGTGAATAGCAAAAGTACGTCTTTTATAGCCTGTAAATCATCTGTTGGTGGCACATGGGCGTGCATTTCAGCCAGGCCGGGCATCAGGTATTTGCCTTTTGCATCTATGACCAGGGCATCTTTACCATATTTAAGTTTGGTGCCAATTCCTGTTATTATACCATTTTTAACAACTACAGTCTGGTTGTCCAATACAGTTTCAGATGTCATCGGAATTACCGAGACATTCGTAAAAACTATTTCTTTCTGGCGTGAATCGACGGGTTGTTGAGCTTTGCAAAGAAAGGATAAGCAAAGTAAGAATAGTAAGAGTTGATTTTTCATAGTTGATAGATGTTAATGGTCATAAGACTTAGTGTGAATGGATATTCTCTGTACAAAAATATAATGCAATATAGTTAAAAATTGGTGGCTGCATCAATTAGTCAGGTTTAAAAGAATGATGATTTTAAGTACCCTTTGAGTATTAATAACTAATCCGGTTAATGTCCTTTCGCACTTAAAATGTCAATAGTAATTGATTATCGCTCAATCAAAACTTCAGACGAAATTTGAAATTTCAAAGGTTTTGGCTTAATTTTCCCGCCTCATTCAAATTATATCCCCACATGAAAACTAACAAGTCTTACTTCCTCAAGTTCTTCGAGGTCTTTTTTATGCTACTGGTTATCATTGGTCTCACACAGTATTTCGACTTCGCTACTGAACTACAAATGCAGATTGTTACCAATGCCAGACTCATCTGGATTGTTTGCGGAGTGCTGATTGCCTTGAGTGCTGGAATGGCTTTTGTATGGCATAAATTTATTAAAAAAACAGATTTACACCAGTGGTTTCAGCCTGTTATAACTTTCTATGTGGCCCATCAGATAACAACCTATGGGGCGGCCAAAATATTAAAAACGCAGTTTCAGGCGCCTGATTTTATTCTGGAAAGACCAATAGGAGAACTGAACGGTTTCTGGCTTACCTGGACTTATTTTGGTTACTCCCCGACTTTCGCTTTCATTCTGGGAGCTATGCAGGTGTTAGGTTCAATACTTTTGATTTTTCGTAAAACACGCTTGTTGGCAACCTTTATATTATTGCCGATTATGGTAAATATTGATTTCATTGATCATTTCTACCATATTTCGCCGCTGGCTTATTTTAATTCACTGCATTATACTTTTATCTTAATTTTTCTGATGTTTCTTGATATTGATAAGCTGGTATACGCCTTTTTGTCATACAAAGAATACTTCTATTTCAATAAAAAGACTGTGTTTCTGAATTTATTAAGGGTAGTTATCATAGTTGGGGCTTTTCTGCATATCTATATGCTTAAACGTGGTATTCAGCCTAAATCTCCTGTAAACGGCACATGGAAAATTGATGAAATAACAATTCATAATCGAACATATATACCTTCAATAGCCACAAAAGACTCAGTTTGGTCAAAAGTGTATTTTGCATGGCGATATGGAGTACTCTTTAAGTATAACCCTTACCAATTTGATGACAGGAAGGATTTATCAGGTCAGTACTCAATTGATGAATCGAAACATCTGGCTAAAATTGCCTTGCAGAATGCCAATAATAAAGTTGATTCGCTCAGGCTCAATTATCAGGTACGAGACAGCACAATGGTCATGCGAGGTATTTATCAGAAAGATTCGCTGATAATGAAAATGACCAAACTGAAATAACCCCGCTTTAAAGCATTTCAATCATGTGCATGATAATATCCGGCTTCAGAAACAGATATACCAGCAGAAAGATTAAGACAAACAGAAAGAGTTTCTTCGTATTATCTAAACCATATCGCCTGGCACTTCCTAAAGGATCTTTGAAAATCATGTAGAAAGGTATTCTCAGATAGTAGAAAATAGAAATGGCAGTATTGAGCAGGCTGATAATCAGGACTATCAGTAGAAGCTGATTATTAGTATCTGCATAAGACTCCCACAGAGCCGTAAATATGAGGAGTTTTCCGGTGAAGCCCACAGTAGGGGGGAAGCCCACCAGTGCAATCATGATAATAACTGCCGACAGACCCAGAAATATGTTCTCCTGCCCTAATCCTTTAAGGCTTGATAATTCGTAGCTTTCGGTTTTGAGTGCCAGTAAATCAACTAAAAAGAAAGCCGACAGGGTAATAAACATATAGGTAGCTACATAAAAAATAGCCGACTGCACACCAAACTGGTTGAGCGCCAGAAGCCCTACCAGCATAAAACCTGCATGAGCAATGGTAGAATAGCCCAGCATCCGTTTGGTGTTGTTCTGCCAGAGGGCAGACAGATTGCCTATCAATAGAGAGCCAATGATAACAATGGCTAAAATCAGTCTGAAATCGATGCTTAATCCGCTCAGAAAACGAATCATGACAACGATAACGCCTATTTTTGGCGCAATTGACAAAAATGCAACAATAGGGGTGGGGGTGGCTTCATACACATCGGGTGTCCAGCTATGGAACGGCGCAGCCGATAACTTGAATAACAAGCCGCCGATAGTCATAAAGGTAGCTACATTGGCCACCCAGGATGGATTCTGCCCAAGAAAGGTAGCAAATTCCTGGCTACCGAAATTCAGGGTGCCTGTCATGCCATAGAGCAACGAAATCCCATAAAGCATTACTGCCGAGCTCGTAGCCCCTGTCAGTAAATACTTAATGCCAGCCTCAGCATTAGCTTTTGATTTATTGATAGCCACCAATATATAAGAGCAGATAGAAACCATTTCAAGGGCTATGTAGAGCATCAGCAGATGGGTTGTCATACTTAAGATGAATAACCCTAGGATTAATGCCAGAAAAATAGCGTAGAATTCGCCCACTACTTTATAACCGATAATCCACAAATGCAGGATAACACATATAGCCGAAACAGTAATAATAATTTTGAAGAAAATGCTCAGCTTATCGAGGTAAATAAGGTTGTGGAACAGCATCACTCCCGAGTCGAAATATTGCTCCAGAAAACTCAGAAATACATAGAATACAAAGCCTATTGTAATCAGAATACTGATAGTAAGGGTATTGTATAAATCATGGCTCTGATGGTTTTTTTTTGAAAAAGCAACAATAGTAACAATAATTAAAAATACCCCTGCAAAAACCAGTTCAGGTAATAAGAGCCTTGTACTGAATAAAATATGTGAAAGTTTTTCGAGCATTACCTGTATTATCTACCAATAGAAGTTCATTACACTGGTATTATTTTAGCATCAGATGCCTGTTAAAATTTTTGTAAAAATAGTTTGACGGTCTCACCGCTTAAGTCAAAAACCAGATTCGGGAAAATACCAAATATAATAGCCAAAGCAGCCAGGCCATAAAGCATTACGATTTCTCTGATATCCAGATCTTTCATATATGTCTCCTGATTGCGATTAGCCCAGAATTTCCCGAAAAACATTTTCTGCAATGTCCAGAGAAAATATCCTGCCGACAGCACCAGACCCAAAGTAGCCAGCATCGGAACCCAATCGGGTAAAACCTTTGAGCGGAAACCACCCATCAGGGTAAAGAACTCTCCAATAAAACCAGGTAGCGCGGGTAAACCCAAAGCCCCGAAGAAAGCGATAGTAACGGCTAATGTATAAAGGGGCATTTTAGAAGAAAGCCCTCTGAAATTGTCAATGAGACGATTATGGGTACGGTCATAAATTACTCCGGCAATCAGGAATAGCATGGCTGATAAAATTCCGTGTCCGAACATCTGATAAATGGCTCCGTTAAGCCCCTCAGCAGTAATAGATGACAAACCCAACAGCACAAAGCCCATGTGTGAAACAGAAGAATAGGCTATCATTTTCTTTAAATCTTCTTGTGCCAGTGCATTGAAAGCCCCATAAATGATAGATAATACGCCAGCTCCTGCTACCAGATATGTATAATCAAAAGCAATATCAGGAAAGAACCCATAGGCAATTCTGATAAAGCCGTAGGCACCGATTTTCAATAAAATACCTGCCAGAATTACCGATACTGGAGTCGGCGCCTCCACGTGGGCATCAGGCAGCCATGTATGTAGTGGCACAGCGGGTAGCTTAATACCAAAGCCTATCAATAATAAAAAGAAAGCAAACGCACGTGGTGAAATGCCAAAAATAAGTTGAGTGCTGTCTGGTGAGAGCAACGAACCGGAAATGTAATTTTTGAAATCACCTAAAAATCTGAAATCGAAAGTGTGCACAACGGTGCCTAATTCCTGCGAGAAAAAAGTATCACTGACCGACATAGCCAGGCCAATCATCACAACCAGGATAAAAATAGAGCCTACAAAGGTATAAATGAAAAACTTGATTGCTGCGTATTCTCTTCGTTCACCACCCCAGATTCCTATCAGAAAATACATGGGCAGCAACATAAATTCAAAGAAAATAAAGAACAGGAAGAAATCAAGCGCTACAAAGCACCCGATTACACTACCAGATAATAAAAGATATAAAGAATGATAAGCTTTTGGCCTGTGTTCAATACTAAAAGAAGCTACAGAACCAACCAGAAATATAATACCGGAAAGCAGAACCATTGGCATACTGATGCCGTCAACACCGAGTATATAATCGATAGAAAGCATACCTATACTTCCCAACCCCATTCGGATCCACTCATATTGTTCCAGAAACTGGAAAGACGTGAGTTTACGGTCGAAAGTATTATAAAGGGTAAAAATATTCAGTAGATTGATAATGCTTACCAGTACCGAAATCCATTTGAACGAATCTTTATAAGCATTAGGCAATAACAACACCAATGCTGCCGCAATAACCGGTAGAAAAATAAGTGTTGAAAGTAAAATATTATTCATGCCACGATTCCCAAAAGAGAATTTGTTTTAGGTTATACTATTAATAAGACTATGATTAAGACCAGACAGACAAAAATCGTAATGATATAAGTCTGGGCTTTTCCATTCTGGATTTGCCGGGTATAATACCCTGACTTATTAGTCAGATTTACTATGAAAGTAATAAATGCGTCAACAATATTTTCATCAATCCATCTCACAAAAGTTGAAATTCTCACAAATATTTTAGCCATCAGATTCACAAATCCATCAATAATATATTTGTCGAATTTATATAGAACCGGACTGATCCAGACCATAGGGTTCACAAAAAGAACCTGATAGAGTTCGCTCAGGTAAAAGTTATGAAATACTAAACGGGCAATAAACCCGTCAGGCTCTGTTTTGTATTTATCCAGCCTGTAACTTTCTTCTTTGGTATAAATATAGCCTAATAAAACGCCATTGAGCGATACCAGAATAGCTACATAGGCTATCCAGTGATAGTTTTTGGATTCGTGCGGGAATGTTTCGAAAAACCAGCTGCTTTCAGCATAGAAAGGATTCAGCGAAAACACAAAGCCAATAGAGGCGATAGCCATTATAATAACAGATAATTCCATTGGGCCAATTACAGAGATGGCTTCATAAAATGCCTCAACTGTAAGTTTATCGTCTTCATTCGTATCGTCTTCTACTTTCACAATGCCTTCAATGCGTTTAGCCACATTTTTATAGAAACTCACTGCCCCTGACGAGATGAGCTCGAGAGGGTTGTCTTCTCTTTCCAGAAAAACAAGATATATCTGGCGCATCATATAATAGGCGCTCATACCCGAAACAATCAAACAGGTAGCCGGAACAATAAAATATAATTGTGATGGCTGGTTGGCGGCCCATTCAAAAGCGGCTACAATGATGGCATCTTTAGATAGAAACCCCGAAAACAGGGGGATACCTGCCAATGCAGCAGCGCAGATGGTATAACAATAAAAAATAATCGGAATTTGCTTTCGCAGGTTGCCCATATGTCGCATATCCTGCTGGTGGTGTGTATAATGAATAACCGCCCCAGCTGATAGAAATAGTCCGGCTTTAAAAAAAGCATGCGTAACCAGATGAAAAAGAGCAGCATTGACTGCCCCGATGCCTAAGCTGATAACCATTAAACCCAACTGGGAAATGGTAGAGTAGGCGAGTAATTTTTTAATATCGTACTGATTGAGTGCTGAGCAAGCCCCAAAGAAGGCTGTGAGCGTACCTACTACGGCCATCACCATCAGTGCATCGGGTGTAAGAATCGTGTAAATGCGGGCCATCAGAAAAATACCTGCGGCAACCATTGTGGCCGCATGAATCAGGGCTGAAACCGGAGTCGGACCCTCCATGGCATCAGGAAGCCAGATTTGCAAAGGTAATTGCGCTGATTTGGCAACACAACCGCAGAAAATCAATAAGCCCATGGTGGTTAAAACCGGGCTATTGAAGGTAGCTGATGGAATCAATTTTGCTTTTT
>CALRLN020000256.1:0-7629 GCA_943368675.1 Chitinophaga pinensis
AATAAGTAAGAAATTCTTTGTACTGAATACTTATTCTTGAGAAATTTGTAAACACAATCTTCAATACTCCATAATGAGCGACGAAATAAAACACGAATGTGGCATTGCCCTTGTTCGTCTTCGTAAACCCCTCCAATATTATATTGATAAATACGGCACACCCCTTTATGGCATTAAACGACTGTATGTTCTGATGGAAAAACAGTCGAATCGTGGTCAGGATGGTGCAGGCGTAGGTAATGTAAAACTGGAAGTACCACCAGGTAGCCGCTATATCAGCCGTTATCGATCTGTTGAAAATCGTCCGATAACTGATATTTTCAATAAGATTAATGAAAAGTACAGGGAAGTATTAAGAAACAATCCTGATAAATTTAAAGATGCCAAGTGGTTACAGGAAAACCTGGCATATTCGGGTGAAGTATGGTTGGGGCACCTTCGCTATGGTACTCACGGAAAGAATGAAATTGAAAACTGCCACCCGATGCTTCGCCAGAGTAACTGGCGCAGTAGAAATATGCTGATGGCAGGTAACTTTAACATGACCAATGCCGAAGAGCTTTTCAAGAAACTGGTAAAGCTGGGGCAGCATCCGAAAGACAAAGGTGATACCGTAACGGTGATGGAGAAAATCGGTCATTTTCTGGATGAAGAAAACCAGAAGGTATTTGACCGTTTCAAAGGAATTTATGAGAATCCGGCGCTTTCGGATATTATTGAAGATAATATGGACCTGCCGCGGGTATTATATCGCGCCTGTCGTGATTTTGACGGTGGTTATGCCATGGCAGGAATTACCGGTTTTGGAGCATCGTTTGTAGTAAGAGACCCTGCGGGTATCCGTCCTGCTTACTATTGGGCCAATGATGAAGTAGTGGTTGTGGCCTCTGAGAAACCTGCTATAAAAGCGGCCTTCAATGCCAATTATGATGAAATAAAAGAGATTCAACCAGGCCATGCCCTGATTATAGATAAGCACGGCGAGTATAATGAGTTTCAGATAATGAAACAGTTAGAGAAGCGCTCATGTAGTTTCGAACGTATCTATTTCTCTCGTGGTTCAGACCCTCAGATTTATGAAGAACGCAAGAAACTGGGCCGCCTGCTGATTCCGCAGATATTGGAGAAGATAGATTATGATTTAGAGAATACGGTCTTCTCTTATATACCCAATACTGCCGAAATGGCTTTCTTTGGTATGGTTGAGGGGTTGGAAGAGTATCTGGCCGACTGGCGTCTGAAACGCATTACAGAAGAAAACCTGTCGCCCGAAGAAATTAAACGGGTATTATCATTCCGGCCGAGAATCGAGAAACTGGTATCAAAAGATGTGAAATTGCGTACCTTTATCACTAACGATGATGAGCGTGACGAGATGGTGTCGCACGTGTATGAAATGACTTACGAGGTAATCCGTAAAGGAATTGATACAGTAGTTATAATTGATGACTCAATTGTGCGCGGAACAACCCTTGAGAAGAGTATTCTGAAAATGCTCGACCGTCTGGGACCAAAGAGAATCATCATCGTGTCATCAGCACCGCAGATTCGTTATCCTGATTGTTATGGAATTGATATGTCGAAGATGAAAGAGTTTGTGGCCTTCAGAGCCATGCTTGACCTATTGAAGAAAAACGGTATTGAATATATGAAGCAGGAAGTGTATGCACAAAGTGTAGGCGCTTTGCAGACTAACAATGCTTATGAAGAAAACTTCGTGAAGCAACTGTATGGTAAATTTACGAACGAGGAGATTTCAGACAAGATTGCAGAGATTGTAACACCCGAAGGTATGCAGGCAGAAGTAAGCATGGTGTATCAGACTGTTGAGAATTTACATCTGGCTTGTCCGAATCATATTGGTGACTGGTATTTTACAGGTGACTATCCGACACGTGGTGGTAACCGTGTAGTGAATCAGGCCTTTGTGAACTTCATGGAAGGCAAACTGGTGAGAGCTTATTAAGAAATTACCGATTTTTAAAGATACGGCGCAATGGGTGGATGTTGAATGAACAATTCGGCATCCACCCATTTGCGTTTGGTAATCAGACTTTATTTTTTTGAGGTAAACTAAAGACATTCGCAGCTACTTCTTTCATGCCTATGAGTTTTAATGCTTTTCTGATACTTGGTAGTGGTTCTTTTGCCGGTGTTGAGGAAGCAGAACTAAGGTTTGTTTTCATAATATTTTGCAGTTTTGAAAATTTACTGAAATACCTCAAAAAAACTGCCATTTATTAAAAAAAGGGTGGGGAGTACCATTGAAATGAACAAAGAGGGCATAAATCAGCTATTTTGTTGATTTATACCCTCTTTTATATATCTTAAAACCGGGTTTTCTGTAAGCTGCAAGAATCATGCAGTAAGCTTACTCAATTCTTCTTTTTTTTTGGCAAGCTAAAAACGTTATTTGTCAGTTCTTTCATGCCAATCAGGCGCAATACATCTTTCAAATCAATAGATTCCTGAATGGGCATAACGTTTGCTTGAATAGTTGCGGTTTTCATTCTATTATTTTTATAGTTTGATGTTGATAAAATCTGTTCTACAAAGTTAAGTTACAAAGCGAATATTCGCTAAAAAATCTAGTCTATTTTTCTTCTTTTTTTATCTAATGGTGACGTGTCACAATCACACTTTTATACTGAAAATACTATACCACCTGGGTAGATTTACTATTTATCGGTTTTTTGCCTGAAAATGAATATCGCAGGAACAATCTGATGAAAATAATGTGGAAATTTTTCCATTATCAGATTTTGTGAGGCATCTGCAATTTGAATGATAATGAATCAAAAAAAATAAAAAGCAACCACTCAAAGAGTAGCTGCTTTATTCATCACCTAACCACTAAAAAGTATTATGAATTATAATACCGTTAGTTTTTTTCCTTAGCTATTATTGAGACGTGACTTTATCAAAAAAGTTTCTCAAGAGCTATGAAAAAAAACCAGTTTATTTATTACATCTTTTAATCGTCTTCTTGCAACCTCCAGGCTCCTTCCTCCTTCAATCCTGATCTCACCTGCATTTTTTTCAATATCAACTCCCTTCACAAACATCATATTAACAATATGTGACTTATGAACCCTTATAAAGGTTTCTTCGCCCAAAAGTTTCTCAAAATTTTTCAAGGTTCTTGCGGCAATGAATTCCCGGTTCTCAGTATATACGTAAGTATAGTTACATTCGCCCCGAAGTCTGACAATACTCTTCAATGGAATTTTTATCCATCGGTTTGAAAAGTGTACCTTGATTTGCTGATTGGTTGATGGGTGCTTTGACTGACCAAAAGCAGGGTTTAGTTTTTGTTGTGTAAAATCAATCTTATCCATAGACGATGTTTGAGTTTAGTACCCCAAACTTACTTGCTTCCTCAAATATATGCAAGCCGCCGTAAAGATGTGACTTTACTTAAGATGTTGAAAATGAGTCGTTTAGCTGTTTAATAATAGGTTAAATTCAGTAATTACCCCTAAGGATTTGCGTAAATTTACGCAGGCATGTCTCAGGCAGTTTTTATTCTTTAACGCTGAGTTTTACGCAAAAATATATTATATTCTAACAATATGCATATATTTGTAAAAATTTTTATTAAACGGCATAAAGGTGTTAGATAAAATCCAAGACATAATTGATGAAGTGAGTGCTGCTACAGTAGGCAGTAAGGAAGACTTAGAAAATTTCCGTCTAAAGTATATTAGTCGTAAAGGAATTCTGAATGACTTGTTTGAACAGTTCAAAACAGTTGCGAATGAGCAGAAACGTGCAGTAGGGCAGGAGCTGAACAAACTAAAAACTTTTACTGAACAAAAATTCAGGGATTTTTCAGAAGTAGTAGAAAATGCATCTGAAGATTCGGCCGGAGGCAGTAAATCAGACCTGACGCTTCCTGTTGCCCCTAATTTTGCCGGTACAGTTCACCCATTGACACTGACCCGCCAGAGAGTGCTTGAAGTATTTGCCCGTATGGGTTTCAGTCATGAAGATGGCCCCGAAGTTGAAACGGACTGGTATAATTTTACCGCCCTGAATTTTCCTGAAAACCACCCGGCTCGTGAGATGCAGGATACATTTTTTGTGGAGAAAAAGGCTGTTCAGAAAGACGATGTATTGCTCCGCACACATACCTCAAACGTACAGGTGCGCCTGATGGAGAGAAAAAAGCCACCTATCCGGTCGATTATGATAGGAAGAGTGTATCGCAATGAGGCAATATCAGCCAGAGCGCATTGTCAGTTTCATCAGATTGAGGGTTTGTATGTCGATAAAAATGTGAGCTTCAAAGATCTGAAAGATACTTTGTATCATTTTGCCAAAGAAATGTTCGGCAAAGACACAAAGATTCGTCTTAGGCCTAGTTATTTCCCTTTTACCGAGCCAAGCGCCGAAATAGACGTAACCTGTTTTATTTGTGGCGGTTCAGGCTGTAATATCTGTAAACACAGCGGCTGGGTAGAAATTGCAGGCTCAGGAATGGTTGACCCTAATGTATTACTCAATAGTGGTATCGACCCTGAAGAATATACAGGCTTTGCTTTTGGTATGGGTGTAGAGCGTATAACGATGCTTCGGTACGGTATAAATGATTTACGCCTGTTTTTTGAGAATGATGTAAGATTCCTGAGACAGTTCGAAGGAGCATAAATATTAATGTTGCATAATAAATAATCCATGTAAATACAAAAACTCCCTTCGTTTGAGGGGAGTTTTTTTGATTGATTCACTTCTCAGTGTTGCTCAGTACTCAGATACCTGGTATGAGACTTTTTAAAAATTTCCTGACAAATTTAATTGAACCCCTTCACAAAAGCCGGATAGCCTAGATTTTCAATTTGCTTTTGTGTACTTTTTGCATTTACTTCTGAACTGTAAACGCCATAGATAACCCGATAAACCATCGCCTTGTCGGCCGCTTTACTTACTTGTATAAAAATCTTATCATTCTCTATTTCACCTTTTTGTGTGAGCTGGTTAGCAAAATCTTTAGCCGCTTTTAACTGGCCAAACGCCCCTAATTGTAATCCGTATCCATTAGGCTCCTGCATTTTGCCGTTCAGGTCATACACATGGTTTACATCAAAATTTTCGATTCTGGTGGTTTCAATCCTGATTTCCTTTTCCTTTATTGTTTTTTTCAATGGCGCATAGCTGCGTGCTGGCGTGGTGACTTCAGCAGTTGCCCAGAGAACTTCTACTTCGTCGTCTTCAACTTCCTGAATCTTTACTTTGCCTTTGGGCGCTTTGAAATCAACTTTGTCAGACAGATAAGCCACTTTATTGCTTCCTCTGACTTTGGTAGGGTCGGCAACAGAAACAACCACAGATTTATCCGTGTCCAGATTGGTAATTTTCAATTTTCTGGTATTATTTCCTGACTCCTTTTTAGGTGATTTGTTAAGCGCATCAGCAAAATTAGTGGAGGTCTGAGCAAACGCACAGCTTGCTGCAAAGCATAGGAATAAAGTTCCTTTAAGTGTTAAGGGGGCACGTAATCTCATTTTTTATAGTGTTTATGGGTAGGACACTCCCGGTGATTCTTTTAGCACGCCACCATCAGTGTTTTTGTAAATTAGATTCGCAAATAATATGCCAATCCTTGCTTTAAATAGCAAATAAAAAGTCTAAAAAAAAAGCGGCAGAAAGATATTTTTTCTTTCTGCCGCTAAATGTCTGATAATGAGCTAATAAATTATTTGCCCGATACCTATCGGTTTATTTAAATTCTTTCACAAAGGCATACTGGCCGTTTTCAAGGAAATATTTTTGTTTACCCCGAATCGAATCATCGGTTTTGGTAACACCAAAATATACTTTATAAAAGGTTTTGCCGTCGATATTCATGCTGTAAATAAAGACCTGTTTTTTCTCGGCATCTCCCTGTTTGATAACATTTTTTGCAAATGCTTTGGCATTATCTAAACTGCTGAATGAAGCTAACTGTAATCCATAGCCTGTCAGATCGCTTTTTTGTTTTACATAAACAAAATTTGCCATCATTTCTTTCGAACTTCCGTTGTCTTTTACGCGTCCTTTGGTTTTGCCACCATTGCCATCAGGGTTCAACTCATCATTGGCAAAGGCAAAATTCAACAAGCAAAGCATTGTAATGGTGGATATGAAACTCTTTTTCATGTTATTGTAATTGATAGTAATATCATTTTAAATTTCAAATTTCGTGCTAAACTTTTTTTTTGAGTAAAAAAAGAAGAAATTTGACGGCAAAGTATGTGTAAAATGATATTCTGGCTAGCTAAAAAGGCTTTTTGTAGCCTTTAGGTAACAAAAAAAAATAATTACAAACATAATTCTTTAACCTATAGTAGTGTCGAACAGACCATTAACAGAACCTGACGAACCCAAAGGGGCGTTTATAATTGTATGAAAAATCATTTTCCTTTTCCAGATAATGGGCAATGCCGTGCAATAGTAGAGCGTGTAACACCAGAGATAGACGGTGGCCGATATGCTATTAAAGCAGTGGTGGGTGAAAGCATTACTGTTGAGGCCGATATATTGATTGACGGTCACGACCTGCTGTCAGCACGTTTGCTTTTCAGACATGAATCAGACCCGGACTGGAGCGAAACGCTCATGCAATTGTTCGATAATAATCGGTGGATCGGGCATTTTTCAGTGGAAAAACAAGGATTTTATGCCTATACCGTAGAAGCATGGGCTGACCACATTGCAAGCTGGATGCATGAAGTAGATGCCAAAGTAAGGGATGGGCAACACCTGAAAGTAGAATTGATGCAGGGTGAAATATACCTGAATGAGATGGCTGAAAAAGCCGGAGGTGATGAGAAGAAGGCACTTCAGGAGGCGGCAAAGGCTATGAAAGGAGCCTATAGCGAAGGAGAAGAAAGATATAATGAGGCGATACAGATAGCTATGAGCCAGCAAATGCTTGACTGGGCAACAAAATACCCTAAACGCCAGGATGCTTTTCGTTATAAGGAACTGAAACTCTATGTTGACAGAAAAACAGCAGGGTTTTCGTCGTGGTATTCTCTATTTCCCCGCTCGGCTTCGAGAGAATATGGCAGGCATGGTACTTTTGGTGATGTAGAAAAACTATTGCCAAGAATCGCCGAGATGGGCTTTGATGTATTGTACCTGCCGCCAATACACCCGATTGGTAAAACACATAGAAAAGGTAAAAACAATTCGGTAATCTGTGAAGAAGGTGAACCGGGCGTGCCTTATGGCATTGGGTCAGAAGAGGGCGGACATGATGCCATTCATTCTGAATTAGGTTCTTTAGACGATTTCAGACATCTGGTTGAAGCATGTAAGGCGCATGGAATGGAGATAGCAATGGATCTGGCAATACAGTGTTCTCCTGACCATCCCTGGGTAAAAAAGCACCCAGACTGGTTCAGGATTTTACCAGATGGGACTATTAAATATGCAGAAAATCCACCTAAAAAATATCAGGATATTTATCCTGTGAATTTTGAAACGGCCGATTGGAAAAACCTTTGGCAGGAACTAAAAAACCTGATATACACCTGGGCAGAATGGGGGGTAAGGATTATCAGGGTAGATAACCCACATACAAAATCGTTTGGTTTCTGGGAATGGGTAATTGCTGAAACCAAGGCAGATTATCCCGATATGATA
>CALRLN020000257.1:0-7605 GCA_943368675.1 Chitinophaga pinensis
TGTACCAGTCCGCAAGCCTAAGCTGGCTTCTACCGGTGTTGGTATACCTAATACCCGGCAAAGGCTGGAAGCGTTTTATCCCGGTCAGTACACCCTCGAAATGGAAGAGGCAGACAGCCAGTATAAAACAAGGCTCACTTTGCATCTTAACCGCAAAACCCATGTCTGAAAACACACAAAAAAAGGCGCTCAATTGTATTATTGTAGACGATGAACGGGGGGCGCATCTGGTATTGCAACATTATATTTCACAGATAGACCGTTTAGAACTGGTCGGTAGCTGTGATGATGCTCTGGAGGCCATTAATCTGATGCACCATGTCAGGGTAGATCTGATGTTTCTGGACATTAATATGCCTCAGATGACTGGTCTTGAATTGCTGAGTACCCTCAAAAACAAACCGCTGGTGATATTCACAACGGCATATTCTGACTACGCTCTTGAAAGCTATGCCTACGATGTGGTAGACTATTTGCTGAAACCCATTCAGTTTGCGGGGTTTCTGAAAGCCGTCGATAAGGCATTTTACCATTATGGCCTGGGCCTGCCGGATAAAACCATTAATACGCCTGCATCTGCGCGTTACGAAAGCTCTATTGTTATCCGGGTCGACGGTGACTGGCTCAGGGTAGAAATGGACGAAATCAGATACGCCCAGAGTTGGGGTAATTATGTAAAGATTTTTACAGACACACAAACCTATCTTACGCCCCTGACACTTTCTGAACTCGACCAGCGGCTACCCCGCCCGCAATTTATCAGGGTGCATAAGTCTTATCTGGTGGCTATCAGGCGTATAAGCCGCATCAGTGGCAATGCCCTGTTTATCAACGATATTTCTCTCCCGGTGGGGCTTACTTATCGGCGGGAACTGATTGAACAGTTTAAATAGCACAGTACTTGTGGCGCGAACCTCCGGTTCGCCTCATATCCAGATTGGTAATTATATTCAGGGGTATTATATGTAGGGGTTCAGAATCCTGAACCCCTACGATTCTGAACCCCTGCAAGCACCAATGAGCATTAAAACTATGCTATAATGTCATCATTTTTATAGCTGTATTCCACCCGGTTTTCCTCTTCAGAAATTTGCAAAAGCCGGATTTTTTTCGTAAATTATAACATATTTCGGGCTCGCAACCACCCATTTCATGCCATTGTTTGCCCATGGGTTTTATGCCCGTTCGAGTATTCACTATCTCTATATATACCATGTTTTTTTTCAGAATTAATAAAGTAAAAATTTTCGACAACCGCGAAAAGAAGAAGTTTCTTGGCATTTTTGGTCGTGACCTGGCCCAGGTGAAATTCCTGAGTTTTGTTTCCACAGAATTTTCAGCATTCCCTGATTTATCTGATCTGCTAAGCACGAACGATGCACAGGTCAGAAAAGAAATCATTAAAAAAGGTGTAGAAACCATAGTTGCCAGCCGGATACTGACCGAGATTCAGAACGTAAAAGACAATCATGTAATGACATTCGGCGATACCGGGTTTGTACTGTATCAGTCAGAAGAGATTCCGGCGTTCTTCGACTGGCAGTTTATTGCCTTTGAAAGCAATGCAGCCATAAGAGATAATGCCCGGCTGGTAGAGAATATTCTGAACGATAGCGGATTCGATACATTCAGTAATAATTTAGGAACTTTAATCAGTACAGCGGGTAACCCCGCCTTTGCGGCTTCGGTAGAAATAAGCAGATTTGCATTAAAAGTAATTGCCGGAATTGCTCAGGCCAATAAAGACGAAATGATTGGTATATTAATGATGTCGCTGAATAGGAGAGAACATTATCCGCACGGCGAGCGCAAAAAAGATGATGTACCTGATTTAACCAATAATATGTTTATTGATTATTCTTTATTTGGGTTTTAAAGATTGTTTTTCGTTGCTTTGCAGAAGAATAAACGGGTTGTTTGTCATGATTTGAAAAATCGTGGTACAACCTGATTTGAGGTGCATGATTACTTTAACCCGACAAACAAAACCACATGAGATATTTCATATTCTTTTTCATCCTCATAATCAGCCTGAATACCTATGCCAGAAAAATAGAAGGTTATGTTGTTTTGGCTAATGGTGACACGCTGAGCTGTGAAATCGTACAGAATTTTGCAGTGATCAGCGGGGTTGATATTGCCTCATTTCAGTATGGTATCCGGGCGGTATTAGATGATGGCAGCAAACGGAATTTCATGCCTGAAGATATAAAAGCGTTCGGGATTTACATTAAAAAAGATACCCTGAATTTTGTTTCGGTAAGGGTTGTATCAGACAATTTTAAGAAAGGCCAGGATGAAAGAAGGGTTTTTATGCGCATCGTTCAGCGGGGACATATAAAGGTCTATTATTTCATCGATAATGTCAGTGGGCCCAATGGAATAGTACGTACACCCGTCTATGCTGTGCAATTAGGCTATAATGATGCCGCCCAATGGCTGGAGGCTAAAAGAAACGAATTTGGCAGGTACGATTTCAGGGCCTTCTTCAAAGCCTTTATACCCGAATACTACGTTTTTTTTGAATCAATCTCTGATAAAGCCCGTCTGGAAGAAGCATTGGACAAAATCAGGAAGTTTAACAGAGCGATGGTAAAATAGGCTTTTTTTAACAGCTACTTCTCAAAAACATACACCTTTCCATTGGCAGGGTTCCTGAATTTATCTCCGGTAAAACCTCTGGCAATCAGTTCTTTTTGCAGGAGCATCATAATAAATCCATGACTCACAATCAGTATTTCCCGCTCAGGCCTCATTAACAGCCTGTCTATAAATGCAGCTAGTTTCTTTTCCACTTCATGAGTAATCGTATTGGCCGAAAGCGTTTTCCTTTTTATCAGAATAGCCCAGAGAATAATCGGAAGCCTTCGTTTGGTATTCATAAGGCTTAGCACGCTTACTTCTCTCAAATCATCGTGTAATTGTATCTCACCGCTGTAGATGTGCTGTGCCGTTTTGTGAGCTCTGGTCATGGTGCTGGCGTGGCATACCTCCCAGTTTATTCCGCGCATGTCCACATCATGGCAGGCAACGTCTGCGTTATCATACCCTTCAAACCATTCCGTTAGGGTGGGATGGTCAATCAGGAATCCTTTCGGAAGTTTATGTTGAACCTTAAAATGTCTTACTAATCCTATTTTCATTTGGGCTATTTATTAGGTGTAATGGTTAGCGCTACATCCATTTATTAAGAAACCCCGTTGAACTTTTTATTTTATAAGGGATAACCGGCTCCATTGGTAGCTGGGAGAAATAAGTTTAACCAGGTTATAGTTAAATTCTCTATTTCTTCACCCGCTTTGCCCTCACATACTGTACAGGCCACTCAGTTTCATGGCCTAATTCTGTAGCGGCACTGAGTGGGAAATAAGGGTCTCTCAATAATTCTCTGGCTAAAAATACAAAATCTGCCTTGCCGGATGTAATCACTTCTTCGGCTTGTTCGGGTGATACTATCAGGCCGACGGCTCCGGTTCTGATGCCTGTTTTGGTACGGATGCTTTCAGCAAAAGGCACCTGATAACCAAGCCCGACCGGAATATTATGCGGAGCAGTTAAGCCACCTGACGAGCAGTCGATGAGGTCAACGCCTCTTTCTTTCAGTATATCAGCCAGGCGGATGGAATCCTCAATTGTCCAGCCAGTTTCTTCCCAGTCGGTGGCTGAAATACGCACAAACAAAGGATGAGTATCCGGCAGAATAGCCCGGGTTTCATCAACCAGTGTCAATAAGAGTCTGATGCGGTTTTCAAAACTTCCGCCGTATTCATCTGTTCTTTTATTGATGAGCGGAGAAAGAAATTCATGAATCAGATACCCATGCGCGGCATGTAATTCTATCACTTTAAATCCGGCTTCAAGTGCCCGGTGCGTGGCAGCTTTGAAATCTTCGATTACCTGTTGAATGCCTTCATGCGTCAAAGCTTTGGCAGTACTTTTTCCGTCTCCCATCAGTACGTCACTTGAAGAAAAATTCTGCCAGCCGCCCTCTTCAGCAGGAATAAATTTCCCGCCCTCCCAGGGGCGTTGGGTACTGGCCTTATGCCCTGCATGTGCCAGCTGAATACCAGCCACAGCCCCATGCTGATGTATGAAATCAGTTATACGGCGCAGGAAAGGAATATGTTCATCTTTCCAGATGCCTAAATCTCCGGGAGAAATGCGGCCTTCAGGAGAAACTGCCGTTGCTTCGGTCATTACCAGAGCGGCTCCGCCAACGGCCCTGCTACCCAGATGCACCAGATGCCAGTCGTCAGCAAACCCATCCTGACTGGAATATTGACACATGGGCGAAACAACAATGCGGTTCCTGAAAGTTATCTCACGTATTTGTAAAGGAGTAAAAAGATTCGGATTCATGTAACGGAATTTTTTGAAAGGATATTTATTTAAAAATAAACGTCTGACGGTAGTTTTATGTTCCTTTTGCAATTGCCTTATTTGAAAGATCCAACTTTTCTTTTTGCTAATTTTTTCTTGTTATGAAAAAATTGTCGCAATATGGTTGCCACTATGTACTCTAAGGACACAATGTTACACAATTCAATTGTACACTTAATTTAGGATTAGACAGACGAGTCAGGATGAGCTAATATTGTGTTACCTTGTGTACACTGCGTACATTGTGGCAAAATTGAGTATCAAACCCTACTGCAAATTAGACCCGTCAGACACATGTAGCCGTCTGAATACCAGGCCTGACAGTATGCTGATGATACCAATCGTGATAAACGTATAACGAAATGCGTTATGCATACTATTGTCAATCAGGGTCGTATTAAACTGAAAGTATTTCAATACTAATAAACCACTCGAAATACCAAAACCAATGGCTAACTGCTGATTAACAGCCAATAACGAATTACCACTACTGGTATGGTATTTCCGGAGATCAGCAATGGCTATGCTGTTCATGGAAGTAAACTGTATGGAATTGAAAAAGCCAAGCGCAACGATAATCGGTACAAAACAGTAGATAGAAGTATGAATACCCGGAATAGCCAACGTGCATATCAGCAGGCCGATAATACTTGTATTGATAAGGAGAGTGGTTCGATATCCATACCTGTTGAGGATATTAATGACTCTCGACTTGGCGAAAATCGCCATCAGGGCCATTGGGGCTATCATCCAGCCGGATACAATGGCCGATTGGCCGTAAATAGTCTGTATCATCAGGGGTAGCAACAAAGGTACTGCACTGATGCCCAGCCTTGTGGCGAAATTACCGAAAATGCCAATTCTGAAAGTGCGTACCATAAAGAGATTTGGTGGAAAGAGCGGATTCTTCGATTTCCTTGAATAGATGAAATAGGCCAGAAACAGCACTACACCAATAATAAAAATGGTAAGAACAAGCGTAAGATTTTCGATGTCGCCCAGTAGCTCTAATGATAAAGATAACAGGAGGGAGGCAAGAGAGAAATATAAGAAACCCCTCAAATCGAACTTTGGCGCTTCTGAGCGATAATTGGGCATATAGTTTTGCGCCAATACAATACCCAACACCCCAATGGGAATATTGATGAGGAATATCCAGTGCCAGGATAAGTATACTGACATATATCCACCCACCAGAGGCCCCATCACAGGGCCTATTAAGGCAGGGATGATGGCAAAATTGAGTGCTTTGAGCAGTTCTTTGCTATCATAAGTTTTGATAACGGCCAGTTTGCCGACAGGAGTCATCAGACTACCGCCAGCCCCCTGAATAATACGGGCAATGATAAGGTGGGTAAGGCTTTTAGACAAAGCGCAGAACAATGAGCCGACACTGAAAATGATGAGCGCCAGTATAAAAACTCTTTTTGTTCCGAATTTATCTGCCAGAAAACCGCTCACGGGCATCAGTACGGCTAAAGTCAGTACATAGGCTACTATGGCATAGTGCATATTAATGGCAGACTGATTGAGGTCTTTGGCAATAGCAGGCAGGGCTGTATTCAGAATCGTAGAATCCAGCATTTGCATAAAGATGGCTATAGCCAGAGTTATTGGTAATCGCTTTTTTACTAAGTTGTTGTCAGTCATTTATTGTGTTGATATGGATATATCAAAAGTAGGAGGAATTGCTATGAGAGGCAAGGGGAATTTTTGCTAATTAGTTGCATCTGGTAGCAGAATTAAAGATAGCAGTATCTTCTCAATAAATAGAGCTAATTTTTATTGCCTGTTTAATCTATAGTCGTTTTTATAGCAGATGCTTTTTATTTTATGTTGCCTTACAGTTGCATCTGGTAAATGCTTTCAATCAAGTTTAACTACAAAAATATCATAACCCCAACCATAGGGAGATCTTAGCTTAGTTTTACCAAAGCTGGCAGAGGTACTGAAATATCCGGCTGCGTATACGTATCCGTCAGGAGCAGTCAGAATACTTTTACATCCTCCGGCAGTTGCATAGTCCCCGTCTATTATCTGAACCCACATCAGGCCGCCAATACTATTATACTTGGCGATGAAAAGGTCTTGATAGCCTTCAGTCGATACGGTTTTTTCTCCAAATTTTGCTGTACCCGCATAAAAGCCGCTGACATATATATTGGCGTGAGCATCAACAGTAAGGGCGCTTCCCCCATCATTATCTGACCCTCCGGCTGTTTGTACCCACTGCACACTACCATTAGTATTTAGTTTAGCAATAAAAATGTCTGTGCCACCGGGTATTCCGGATTTAGTAATTGTACCAAAAGTAATACTTCCGGTAAAACTACCCGTCAGATACAAGTTCCCGCTATTGTCGCTGGTAACAGTGTATCCAATAGCAGGATAAAACGCCTGGACCCACTCCCAATCATCTGTGATGGGATTAAACTTGCCAATAAAAGAATTTGAGGCTGCCGAAGCAGTTTTTGTTATTGATCCGAATGCGACGGTGCCTGAAAATGTTCCGGTAACATAAATTTCGTCATTCCCGGTCAGAGCTATAGCAGAGCCTGCATCATTCCCGGTTGAGCCTATTGATTTTACCGAAACCCAATTATCACCCATTGTATCATACTTAGCGAGAAAAATATCAGAAGAGGCGGCTGTAATAGTAGTGGCGCCGAATGTCTTTGTACCTTTATACCAGCCCGCAGCATATAAATTATCATTCTCATCCAAAACTATTGAGCTAAAGAAGATGTCGTTTGTGGCTTTTACCCACTGGATAGTTCCACTTTTATTATATTTGGCTAAGTAGCTTGCACCGCCGGTTAGATTACTGGTGACGGTAATTGTGCCGAATTGGGCATCACCTCCAAAAGTACCTCTTACGTATACATTGCCACGGCTATCAACAACAACATTATTGCCTGTTGCACCATAAGGGGTTGATCCTCCGGCCTGTACCCATTGTAAAACACGATTTTTGTTGTATTTAGCCACATACATATCTCCGAGATTGGTATTTGACGTTAATTGTGTAGAGCCAAAAAAAGATATGCCTTCAAAGACACCCGTTATATAAAAGTTGCTGCTGTCGTCTATCGCCAGCGAATTTCCATAATCGTTATAGGTTCCTCCGGGCGTTAGTATCGGTATAAAATTGGGCGGGGAATTGAGAGGGTTGCTTATAGTTGATACCCACTTACCCTCTGAAAACACACGCATACACTTATAAGT
>CALRLN020000258.1:0-7537 GCA_943368675.1 Chitinophaga pinensis
ACGGCTCTTTTGGCTAATTGAAATTCTTTTTGTAATTCTACGGCTTTCGGGGGTTTGCCTTCTGTTCCTTTTTTGCCAATCCAATGAGCAGACCAATCGCTTGCCTGTAATAGTCCCATTTCCCACCAGGCGGTAGTGCTATACGTAGTGGGTTTGTTTTTTTCATTCCAGATTTTTACTTTCCAGAAATACCTCTTGCGGGATTCCAAAGGTTTTCCGGCATAAGTAATCCATAAAGACTGGTCAGATTTTACCATGCCCGAATTCCAGATGTTTCCGTTATCTTTTTTCAGGTTTTCTTCTGTATCAGCCACTAATACCTGATAAGCCGTCTGTTTGGTACCACGGGTTGCAGAAGTAATCTGCCATGATAAACGGGGTTTTTGCGTATCAAGCCCCAATGGATTATCGAAATATTCACAACGAAGTTTTTCAATAGTCTGAGCGTAGGTAATATTAACTATAAGAAAAGAGAATAGAGAAAAAACAAGTTTTTTCATGGGTAATATAAAAGGATAGTGTAGTTTTTAAAATCTAAATCTGCTTTTGAATTCATCCAGGCATCTGAATACTTCAAAGGTCAAATCATAATCATTGGCAGTAAGCACAAAATTGTCCGGCAAATTACAAAACTTCATAAAGTCTTTTAATTGCTGCCCTTTGAGTTTGGTTACATATGATACATATTCAGGGCTGTATCGATACTCTACCAGAAGTTTCCGGAGGTCTTCCTGTTTCATAGCTTCAAGTTTGCGTCTGGTTTTGCCCTCTTTGCTAAAAAGCTGATATAAACCATCTATCGAAATACCTATGCCGCCACCTGTTGAAGTATTTGTATTGATAAGATTAGAAATATCTTTCCATTTTAGTTTAGTAGAGGCCTCGGGTGATGCCAATAATTCGTCAATCTGTTTTCTGATTATCTCCATCCGTTTATCTTTTACGGTAACCTCCTTCAATACAATGGCATCCTGAGGCATTTCTATAATAGGTTCGGTATTCACCCCATCCCAGGCAATCGCTCCGATTTTATACCCGATAGACGAAATCTTGATTGAATCTCCTTTGGAGGCTTTTACCAGAAAATTGCCATTATCACTCGTTCTGGTAATTTGCCGGGTGTTTTTATTGACAACAGTTGCCGACGGAATACCCTGTCTGGTGGTTTTATCAATCGCCCGACCCAATATATAGGTCTGCTGAGCAAAAACAGTAGTGCTTATGCAAATAAGAAATAAAAAAAAGAAGTAACGAAGATATTTACCTGCGTGGCTATTTTTGCTAAGCATACTATTTAATTTGTCCATTCAAAATTACGTATTTAACTTCTGCTCCCTTTGTCAGAACAAAGTTTGCCTTTTCGTCCAGGTTTAATTCTTTATCCTGAATGTCTTCTTTTGATAAAGCGTATTTTTTTATTAATTCCGGAAAATCTGCCAACGGCTTTACTCTCAGTCCACTTGCATCAATTTCTTTGATTCCCCAGAAAGTAGAAAGGTCGCCCATATCCTCAATAACGCTCTTTATTGTAAAACTCGTGGCATTTCTCGTATTTTTTTCAATCAGATCAATGGCAATGTCTTTTACTACTATTTTCCCTTTATAATCAAACTCTGCATTACGCACCAACAAGTCGTACAGGTAACGGTCGTTGTTGGGTAAAGCTTCGTAAGTGGCCAATTTATGACTCGTGTACGTCTTTTCTGCTATGGTTTGTAAACCTGTCAGAATGGCTACAAAATTCAGTTTTCTGATAAACTGTTTCTCTACATCATCCTTATATCCGCCCGATTCTATTAAAATCAGACTGCTTCCCCATTTGGCTATATTGTCGCCAAAAGCACGGGGTTCGTGTTCATCATTCCAACGCCCGAGATGACCCGGAATAAAATTTTGTAGCGCCTCAATCATACCACATATTACCTGCATTGCTTTTGTTCTGACAGGATTCCAGCTCCTCTCAAAATCATAAGACGTAGCCAGGAACGAAACAGTGGCCTGCTTACTGCTTCGGCCTGCACTATAGCGTGTGTTTTTATCATGCAGATTAAACGAAAATTCAGGTTTTAGTTCATCCTGTAATTTCTTAAGCACAGCCCCTTCCGGCGTTTGAAAACGCAATGCATCACGATTCATGTCTATTTCAGTTGCTGTGCGTCTCTGGTATCGCTCTGCCCCATCAGGGTTCAGCATAGGTACAAAATACAAGGTAGTATTTGTTAGAATACTTTGTCTGAGCGCATCAAACCCATCGTTTTTGGCTTGAAAGAACCGGAATATATCGAGCAATGCCATAGTTGCGGTTGGTTCATCGCCATGCATCTGCGACCATAACAATATTCTGGTCGGCCCATTGCCAAGTTTTATCTGATATAAATCTCTATCCTCAAAAGATTTTCCAACTACTTGTTTTTCAAAAGGTAATTTCTGAATCAGCGGCACAAGGTCTTTATGTTTGAAACGACGGTGAGTAATAGCAGTTTCTTTAAAGGTATCGTATTGAGCGAATAAAGTTTTTGAGAAATCCTGTGTTTGTGCAAAACTTGACATACTGAATATAATAAAATAGGCTGTAATGGCAAAGGTAAGGCGTTTGTGAAGAAGAACCATAAAATTGAAATTTTATTGAGTGCAAGAACAAAAATAGGACTTATTATCAGAATATACTTACCGCAGGATAAATATAAGCCCTATCCATTCAAGTTTTTCTACGCTTCTTCCAACCACTTAAGTCAAAACAGAATCATTCAGAAAAATAAGTATTAACCTTTTAAGCCTTCATCATTATGAAAGCTATTAAACCAATATTAGCCTGCCTGATAATGTTAGTTGCTTTGGCAGGCTGTAAATCGAAAGACACAGAACCAACACCAACCGGAGATGAAGTAGCTTTTCAGGTAAGTGAGGCAGAGTATGCCAGATTGTTAAGTGCCCGTGTTAACGCAACCCGTCATTTTGAGATAAAAAACATAAAAAGAGAAAACGATATTTTAAAGATATGGGTGAATGGCGGTTGTAATAAAAGCAATTATAAAGTAGTGTGGGATGGTATCATGCGTAAATCTTACCCGCTTACGGTTTTTCTGGTAGTGAGTTTAGAAACAGGAACCGGCATTGAGTGTGCTGCAGAAATGGATCACTTATTAGAAATAGATTTAAAAGAAAAATTCGGAAAGATTTATGATACCCACGAGCTGCATATTCTGCTATCAAACGGCTCTGAAATATTTGATAAACTCATTGACCCTGACGGGATCATAAGTAATAAGTAAGTATCGTGTTTTTTGTTAATAGGACAAGAGCCTCCGGGATTCCGGAGGTTTTTTGTTTATCAAAGCGTGAGCATTACTAAAAGAAATGATTTAACAGGTAAGGAGTTTCTTCAAGTTTCACATTAAATTTACCGGAAATTATCATCCGGAAACTATACCAGACACAAAGCAATGTCAATAGCAGAAATATACGAGAAATTTAAAACCTGTACAGGCGTTTCTACCGACACACGTAAGATTGATGAGGGAGTAATGTTCTTTGCCCTCAAAGGCGATAAATTCAATGCCAATGAGTTTGCCGGAGAAGCCCTCGAAAAAGGTGCAAAACATGTAGTGGTTGATGAAGAAAAATATGCCATCAATGATGCCTGTATACTGGTAAATGATGTGCTTTATACCTTGCAAAAACTGGCGAATTATCATCGGCAGCAATTTAATATCCCTCTTATAGGCTTAACAGGCTCCAATGGTAAAACTACTTCTAAAGAGCTGGTAGCATCAGTATTATCTAAAAAGTATAATACTTATTATACTAAGGGTAATCTGAATAATCATATCGGTGTGCCTCTGACGCTTTTAGGTCTTGATAATAGCTACGAAATAGCAGTCATAGAAATGGGAGCCAATCATCAGGGTGAAATCAGAGATTTATGTACTATCTGCGAACCTACACATGGCTTTATTACGAATGTGGGCAAGGCGCACTTAGAAGGCTTTGGTGGGGTAGAGGGCGTTAAAAAGGGAAAAGGTGAATTATATGACTTTTTAGTGAAGTCAGGGGGAACAGTTTTTTTGAATGCGAAGAATGAAGCACTGGTAGGAATGGCACAAAGTCGCAAATTCAGACAGACTATAGAATATCTGAAAGACAATAAAATTGTATTGGTGAAAGATTCACCGGTAGTGCTTTTTTCTACGCAAGAGCCTCATCTTGACCCTCATACCTATACTACTAATCTGCCTGGCTGGTATAATTTTGAAAACATTGCCGCCGCCATAGCTATCGGAAATTTCTTTGGTGTTGCTGTTGAAGATGCCGCAGAGGCAGTGAGCGCCTACAATCCTGATAATAACCGCTCACAGATTATTCAGAAAGGTACTAATAGCATTCTATTAGATGCCTATAATGCCAATCCTTCATCAATGTCGGCAGCCATACAGAATTTTATTAACCTGAAAACCGACAAGCAAAAAGTAGTGATTCTGGGTGATATGTTTGAACTCGGAGATGAAGCACCTGCCGAGCATAAAGCCATTGGTGAATTAGTGGCTAAAGGAAACTTCGATCTGGTAGTTTTATCCGGAAAGCTGATGGCATCAGCCCTTGACGCACTTCCTAAGGCATATTATTTTCCCGATAAATTTTCATTACATAACTGGTTGTTAGACAAGCAGATACAAAACTCTTTTATATTGATTAAGGGTTCCAGAGGCATGGGGCTTGAGAGTACTTTACAGTGTTTCTCCTGAACATTTATACTCAAAAAAGCCCATTTATCAATTTTAGTTGACAAATGGAAATTTATTTATTAAATTTTCGTTATGATATGGATTGATTTTTGAGTCAGGGAAACTATATTTTTCTTTATTATTAACCCGAGGAGATTAAATTTATGAGAAAGCCGCATATTTTGTCTTTAGCCCTTTTAGGTGGTATCATTGGTTCTGTATTTATTGCAGCCATGCCTTTGAATGATGACCCGCCCACCAAAAACGAAACGATTCTACGCACGGTTGGTGCAATGCTTGAACAAGGGCATTATAGTCCGAAGAAAATTGACGACCAGTTTTCTAAGGAAATCTTTACGGAGTATCTGAAAAGGATGGACCCAAGCAAAAGGATTTTATTAGAAAAAGATATTAATAAGCTTCGTAAATACGAAACAAAAATTGATGATGAGGTACACGGTGCCTCTATAGATTTCTTTAAGGCATTAGACGAAATCTATAAAGCACGTCTGATAGAAGCTGAAGATATTTACAAACAGTTAATAGAAAAGCCTTTTACATTCGATAAAGACGAGGCAATAGAACTGGATTGGGATAAGGTGGATTTTGCTTCGAGCGAAAATGAGAAAAAAGACCGTTGGAGAAAATATCTGAAATGGCAGACATTAGAGAGATATAATGACCTGCTTGAACAACAGGAAAAAAATAAAAGCAAAGCCGATTTTGTTGCTAAAAGTAACGAAGCGCTGGAGAAAGAAGCGCGTGAAAAGGTAAAAAAGGCGATGGATAAATATTTTGACCGCCTGAAAAACAAATTTGATGAGAATGAGAGATTTGCCATGTTGGTAAATACCATTACTAATCAGATGGACCCTCATACGGATTTCTTTCCACCGGTAGAAAAACGCTCTTTTGATGAAAGACTGAGTGGTCGCTTCTTCGGTATCGGCGCATTATTGATGCAGGAAGACGATAAAATAAAAATCAGAAGTGTAACAGCAGGAGGTCCTGCCTGGAAATCAGGAGAGATTCAAGCCAATGATGTTATACTGAAAGTTGCCCAGGGCGCAGGCGAGCCGGAAGATATTACTGGTTTCACAACTGATGATGCTGTAAAAGTGATTCGCGGGGCGGAAGGCTCAGAAGTAAGACTGACTATTCAGAAACCTGACGGAACACAAAAGGTAGTGCCGATTATTCGTGCAGAGTTAAAACTGGATGAAACGTTTGCCAGAAGTGTCATTATTAATTCAGGTAAACATAAAATCGGGTTGATTGATTTACCTGCATTCTATGCAGACTTCAATCGTCCACAGGCTGCCCGTTGTTCAAAAGACGTAGCCAAAGAAGTAGAAAAACTGAAAGCCGAAGGAGTAGAAGGTATCATTCTGGATATCCGTGATAATGGTGGTGGCAGTTTGCAGGAAGTAGTTAATATGGTTGGTCTATTTATCAAAACAGGCCCCGTTGTTCAGATTCGTGACCGCGCAGGTCGCCCTTCACAAATGGGAGATAACGATCCGTCTGTTTTATATGATGGCCCGCTGGTAGTGATGGTAAATGAGCGCAGCGCTTCTGCTTCTGAAATTTTTGCTTCAGCTATTCAGGATTATAAACGTGGAGTAGTTGTGGGGTCTTCATCAACTTTCGGTAAAGGTACTGTGCAAAGAGCTTTCCCGGTTGGTGGTGGAGGTAATGGCAGTGGTGCCGGCGACTTAGGAGCTGTACATCTGACTTTGCAGAAGTACTACCGTATTAACGGCGGTGCTACCCAATTGAAAGGAGTAGAGTCTGATGTTGTATTGACGGGTGTATATGAAGCATATAAAATGCGTGAGAAAGATTCTCCTAATGCATTGATATGGGACGAAATGCCAAAAGCCAGTTATCAGACATGGCAGGCAGCACCGGATGTGACTTTATTGCAACAAAAAAGCAAGGAACGGTTGTCTGCTAACAATGTTTTTAAAGCTATTGAAGACAATACGAATGTACTGGCTGATAATCGTAAAACCTCACGTGCATTGGAGTTGCAGAAATATAAAGTGCAACTGAAAGAAATAAAAGATGTTTCGGGCAAAGTGCGTGATTTAACAAAACTAAAGAACGATTTATCGGTATCTAATCTTCAGGGAGATTTAGAAGTAATTAATTCTGATTCGTTGAAAAAAGACCGCAATGATTTCTGGGTTAAATACCTTAAAAAGGATGTTTACCTGAACGAAACAATCAATGTGATGGATGATGTGATACAGCAAAAAGGAATGGCAGTTAAGAATTAATCCGACTTCCATAACAATAAAATTAGCAGAAGAGGCTGTCCGAAAAGGCAGCCTCTTTCTTTATTTATAACAAATCTGGGTTGGTTTCTACTTTCTAATTTCATGCCTGCTTCATAACAATTAGATTACATGACGGTGATTTAGTGTTAATATTCGCTGACTTCTTTTGCGGTAAATTTTTAAAACTAATCACAATGAGAAAACAAGTATTCACTACAATTTTTAGAACGCTGGCGTGCTTTTTAGTGCTTGCATGCTATGCGTTACCTGGGGCAGCACAGGGCCGTCAGGTAAAAGGTAAAGTTACCGAGGCTGCAACAGGGCAGCCATTGCCAGGGGCAACAGTTAAGGTAAAAGGCGCAGCGACAGCAACCCTGACCGATTCAAAAGGCGAATTTGTACTGGCTGTTTCGGCAGAGGCAAATACGCTTGTCATTTCATTTATAGGTTTCAAAACGACCGAAATACCTGTTAGCTCTACCGTAAACGTGGCATTGGAAAATGATGTAAACTCCCTTCAGGAAGTAGTGGTAG
>CALRLN020000259.1:0-7521 GCA_943368675.1 Chitinophaga pinensis
GAAAGGCTCAACTTTAATAAAAACAGACCATAATCACCTTATAAAAGGAAAGGTCATCATAATCATTATTCTGACACTATATAAATTTTACCTACCAACCGTTTGGTAAAATCAAAACTCTTTGTACATTTGTCCGGCTATTAGTCAATAGCTTTATTTATTCAATATAATGCCCATTCAGAAAGTCACAAAAGAGGAAATCCTGCTTAAATCATCGGACATTTTCCGAACCAAGGGGTATCATAATACTTCCATGCAAGATCTTGCCCGGAATTGTGGCTTATTAAAAGGCAGTCTTTATCATTATTTTCCGAGTAAAGAAATGCTGATGAAAGACCTGCTATGCTGGATTCATGCATATCTCAAAGAAAGAATTTTTCCGATTGCCACAGATACCATGCTTTCCCCCGAAGAGCGCCTGACAAAGCTCTTGAAAAAGATGGGCAAATTGCTTTTAGAGAAAGAAGGGGGCTGTCTGGTGGGGAATACTACACTCGAAACCGTCGGGGTGATACCTGAATTTCATGAGGTACTGAAAAACATCATGAACGATTGGACATCAGCCCTGCAACAGATTTTTATGATTCATAAAGATTCTGAAACCTCGTTTAAGCTTGCTCAACAGACCATTATGGAATTTGAAGGCGCAGTAATGTTTTCAAAATTGTATGGCAACAAAGAATATCTCTACGATGCCTTCAACCGTACCCTGCTGAAATTGCAATAAATTGAAATAGTCTGAATAGAAGTGTAATATTTTTCATTAAGAAACGAACGTTTGGTATAATAAATTCGAAAGATTTTAATAGTGCGTTAACAGGTAATAGGTCAGGGAGCGTGCCGTGTACGTTCCCATGATTTTCATCATTAAATATCAAAATTATGACAAACCCGGAATTAAAAGAAGCATTGAAGGAACGTTTCAGTAGCCTTGCCAGTGAAACCGAAAACATAGACGAAAACAGGTTCTTCGCCCCTATTGGTGACAAATGGTCAATTGCCGAAAATATTCTGCATCTGACCCAATCAGTTAAAAGCCTGAATCAGGTATTAGCCTTGCCAAAAGATATGCTTGTCGGACAATTCGGAAAAATCGATCGCCCCATTTTAGACTACGACGGAGTTGTAAATGCTTATCTCGCCACTTTAGGTACAGGCATCAAAGCACGTGGTGCTTTTGTACCCTTATTACCCGAAAACCCATCAAAGGCTGTCCTTGTCAGTAGTTTCATCAAGCATCATGAAATCCTTGCTAATTATCTGGACGAATGGTCTGAAACAGAACTGGATGAAATTGCCATCCGCCACCCGGTGCTAAAACTCCTGACAATCAGAGAAATGTATTACTTTATGCATTACCATATCGGGCATCATCAAAAGGCTATCAGAAAGGGCTTTTAAAATCATTTACCCTCATTTGCCCTTTTAATATCCCAGTTAATCAATTTTTGATTTTCCGGAATTATGTCTGTTTGTCTGATATTTCTTTCAGAATACCTCCGCTGAAACACTATCTGTTACATTCAGTGTATATATGACAAAAGATATTTATATTTGTTTCAGATTTAAACTATTGGTACCAAAATAAATCCAATATACGTACGTTTAAAGTTGCAGCTTTTTTTGACAAAATCACATGACATGAAAAAAGTATTCGGGTTTGCATTGAGTTTGATTGCCGGATTGAGTTTTTACTCTCTTCCCGTGATTGCTTTATCAGACGAGCTTCCGGAATCAAACCCAAAGAGGCTGGCAGGGTATGGTATCGGCGATGCCGTAGCAGATTTTAAATTGAAGAATGTCGACGGTAAAATGATTTCTTTAAAAGATTTTGATTCTGCCAAAGGCTTCATTGTAGTTTTTATTTCTAACCATTGTCCTTTTTCAAAGTCTTATGAAGACCGGGTAATAGGCATTGATAAAAAATACGCACCTCAGGGGTATCCGGTTATTGCTATCAATCCGAATGACCCGGAAGCGTACGAAGAAGATTCTTTTGTGAACATGCAGGCAAGAGCCAGAGAGAAAGGCTATACCTATCCGTACCTGACAGATAATACACAGGCAGTTAGTAAAGCATTCGGTGCTATGCGCACTCCTCATGCTTTTGTATTAAACAAAGAGAATGGTAAAATTATAGTACACTATATCGGTGCTATTGACGACAACGCACAGGATCCAGCCAATGTAACCAAACACTATGTAGCAGATGCTGTAAATAGCCTTTTGCTTGGAAAACCCGTAGTGACACCCACTACTAAAGCTATAGGGTGTGCTATAAAATGGAAAACCTGAGAATACGAATCGAAAAGAGTAATATTTTGCCATCTGCTTATTTCAGGTGGCTTTTTTGTTTTTTATTCCCGAACTTTACAAAAATTTCTATAGAAGATTTATGAGCAATAAACTCCCTTTAGTATTCCCGCCTGAGCGCATGGAGAAACTCATGGCATTTGACAGGTTGCTGACAATCATGGACGAACTAAGAGAGCAATGCCCATGGGATAAAAAACAAACGATGGACACACTGCGCCATCTGACCATTGAGGAAACCTACGAGTTATCTGATGCAATTTTAGAGAAGAATCTGCCTGAAGTTAAAAAGGAATTAGGAGATTTAATGCTTCATCTGGTCTTTTATGCCAGAATCGCCTCCGAAACCGGAGACTTTGATGTGGCTGATGTATTGCATAGTATCTGTGATAAACTAATCAACCGCCACCCGCATATCTATGGCGATGTAAAAGTAGAAAACGAAGAACAGGTAAAACAAAACTGGGAACAGATAAAGCTGAAAGAAGGTAATAAATCGGTTCTTGGTGGTGTGCCGCAATCTTTACCGGCTTTGGTAAAAGCCATGCGGATACAGGAAAAAGCCAGAGGTGTAGGTTTTGACTGGGAAGAAAAAAGCCAGGTGTGGGGCAAAGTGGAAGAAGAAATGCAGGAGTTTAAGGAATTGTTTAATGCCGAAACAGCAGAAGTAATTGATGCCGAAAAAGCGGAAGCCGAATTCGGCGATTTATTATTTTCTCTGGTAAACTATGCCCGGTTCATTAACCTGAACCCTGAAACAGCCCTGGAGCGCACCAACAAAAAGTTTATCAAGCGTTTTCAATATCTTGAACAAAAAGCCAAAGAAGCCAATAGAAATCTGAAAGATATGACATTAGCCGAAATGGACGTGTTCTGGGAAGAAGCTAAGCGGATTTAATCTATCTTAAAATTAAATAATCAATTGCCCAGAATACTTGCTATAGATTACGGAGCCAAACGCACAGGGTTGGCCGTGACTGACCCTCTTAAGATTATTGCCTCTGCCCTGGATACAGTGCCTAGCGAAACACTGATAGCTTATCTTAAAAAATATATGCTGTCGGAAGAAGTAGAGGCCTTTGTAGTGGGTATGCCCAAAAACCTAGATGGGTCTGATACAGATGGCACAACCTATGTTAAACGCTTGCTGGAGGAACTGAAAACCCATTTTCCTGCTGTTCCGGTTCATCTGGCAGACGAGAGATATACCTCAAAAATGGCAGTTCAGGCCATGATAGCCGGAGGAATGAAGAAAAAAGACAGACAAGTAAAGGGTAACATTGATAAAATAAGCGCAGTGATTATATTGCAGGGTTTTATGGGAATTTAGCAGCTAAAACAATAATGATAAAACATATTCTTTTAATGGATGGCCCGGATGCCAAAGGGCTCATTTTTCTTGTAACAAGTGTCTTGTATAAAAACGAATGTAACATTCTGTCGCAGGATGAATACGTAAGCCCGGACGGACAGTTTTTTATGCGCACTGAATTTGTTGCCCCGGCAGAACTAGACCCTGAGAAAGTACTGAAAGACCTAAGGGAAAATATTCTTTCTACGGCTATTAATCTGAGAATAAACCCCAAAAAGAAGAAAGATGTGGTAGTGCTTTGCACAAAAGAGCACCATTGTTTATCAGATTTGCTTATCCGTTATAATTTTGATGAACTAGATGCCAATATCCTGGCTGTGGTAAGCAACTATAATATTCTGCAACCATTGGTAAGCAAGTTTGGTATTCCTTTTCATTTTGTAAGCCATGAACACAAAACCCGTGAGCAACATGAAGAAGCTATCCTCCGCACTCTGGAGATTTACGAACCGGAATATGTAGTATTAGCCAAATACATGCGGATTCTATCTCCTGAATTTGTAGCCAATTATCCCAACAAAATAGTTAATATTCACCACTCTTTCTTACCGGCTTTTATAGGAGCAAATCCCTATCGTCAGGCTTATGAGAGAGGTGTGAAAATCATTGGTGCAACTGCCCATTTTGTCAATAATAATCTCGATGAAGGCCCGATCATCGCACAGAATATCAAAGATGTTGACCATAAATACACCTACCTTGATATGGCACGTGAGGGCAAAGAAGTAGAAAAATCAGTATTGACCCAGGCGCTGAAACTGGTTTTTAATGACAGAGTTTTTATCTACGGGAACAGGACTGTGATATTGTAGTTCAGACAAAAATCACTTCCTTACAATAGCCAACTGCACGCGGCGGTTTTGTGCTCTGCCATCTTCAGTATCATTCGTAGCAATCGGTTTGGTTTCGCCATAGCCGACACTGGTTACCCTTGCCGCCTGAATTTTCTTCGAAAGCAGATATTTACGTACAGCCTCTGCTCTATCCTGCGATAGTTTCAGGTTACTTTCATTAGAACCTACGTTATCCGTATGCCCCTGAACCTCTATTACCAGATTAGGGTTTTCTTTCATCGTATCAGAAATTCTATCTAATTCCGGATAAGAATCAGGTCGCAGCGTAGCTTTGGCATACTCAAAGAATATATTGTTTAATGGAACATCTACTCCAACCTCTATTGGTGCAATTGTTATTATATCGTTTTTTATTTCCTTATATTCCTTTATCTGCGTCAGATCTATAAATTTTTCAATGCCTATAAATTCCTTGGCTTCGGCTCTGTAACTATACTTAGCGCCATAAGGCAATACGATTTTCCACTCTCCTGTGGCCGGATTAGTATAGGCTTCTCCTTCGTCACCAGTAGGCAAGGCTTTATAAAAGATTTTAGCATCCGGAATCGGCTTCCCTGTTTTGCTGTCCAATACCCTTCCACTAATAATTACTACCGGCGTAGGTGCCAGACTATTATCATCAACGGGTGTCCCACCATTATCTAAGTTCTTTTGTTCTGTAGATCTATTGGTTGAAGTCTGTACACCCGCCACCACCGGTTCTTCTTTCTTTGCCTCACGCAATTTAAAACGAACAATATCACCTTTTCCTACCGAGTTTTTTTTGGTACTTACATAGGCATACTCTCCGGACGCGGCGACTGAGAACGAATACTCGTTGGCATCAGTGTTAACTTTGTCGCCCATATTCACAGGTTTCGACCATTTCGTCCAGCTTCTGTCCTTGCGTTTTGCCACCCATATATCTGTACCTCCCAGCCCTCCATCTTTTCTGTCAGATGCAAAATACAGGGTATAATTATCAGAAGCCAGAAAAGGCGTAGTTTCAGTACTTCCGGTATTAATATCAGGCCCCAGGCTTTCAGGTTTTGACCATTTGCCATCTCTTCCTAAAAAACACACATAAAGATTATCTTCCTTCGAGTTTTTCTTTTCACTAAAGGCTAATATCAGCGTCTTGCCATCGTTCGATAAGCAGGCAGTCAGGTACTGCCCTTTACAAATATCATCAAACTTCGGAATTACTATCTGCTCAGGCTCAGACCATCCTGTTTTTGTTCTTTTACACATGGATATTCCCACCTCGTTTTCCCTGCGACCATTATGATATACACCCGAAATCAGAATTTTATTTCCATCCGGCGTAATACTGAAAAGGTCGTTATACTGGTATTTATTAATGGTATTAGGCATTCTTCGGGCAATTGTCCAGTTCCCGTCATCACGCTTTTCCGAGTACCAGACATCCTGGCTCCCCTTCGTGCCGAAACTATTAGACGGGTGGCTTACCCTTGCAAAATACAAGGTTTTATCATCGGGAGATATAATAGGATTGAGCTCATTAAACTCCGTATTAATAGCAGAGCCTAATTGCTCAAGCGTTTGAGACTTCGCTAAAAAAGAGGTAAATACAGCTAATAAAAGGAAACTATAACGCATATTTCTATTGGTAGTCGGTATGGCAAATGTACTCTTTATCTATCAGATTATTGCGTTTTTTTAGTATCAGTTGCAATTGATGCTAAAAAATAATCGCTTACCAATAACGCAATCTATCTGCCAAAATGTATGATTTTGAAAAAAAATCGTTTAAAATACTTAGTTTTGCATCTCTTAAAATAAACTGGTACAGTTTCAGGAAACCATACGATAATTAGAAATCCATTTTTGAATGACAGTAAATCAGATTTTTGATTCTTTTGATAATCTGCGGGTCTTAATCATAGGCGATGTGATGATAGACTCTTATATATTCGGGAAAGTAGAAAGAATTTCACCGGAAGCACCCATTCCGGTAGTAAACGTAAAGCGCAAAGAGATACGTTTGGGCGGAGCAGGAAACGTGGCCATGAATATAAAATCGCTGGGAGCTATACCGGTTTTATGTTCTGTAATAGGCGCTGATCAGGAAGCCAAAGATTTAATTGCATTATTAAATACTAATCATCTGCCTAGTGAGGGTATTATCCAGAGCTCCGGCAGGGTAACAACGGTGAAGCAGAGAATCATGGCAGGCTCGCAGCACGTGGTAAGAATAGATTCAGAAATGGATACGCTTATTAATGCCAAAGAAAGAAGCCAGTTGATAGAAAAAGCAAAATCGTTGATTCCATCCTGCCAGGTGGTGATATTTGAAGATTATGACAAAGGTGTGCTTGACTCAGAGAGTATCCAGGAAATTATAGCTTTTGCCAGACAGCACCAGATACCAACTATTGTTGACCCTAAAAAACGTAACTTTACACATTATCAGGGAACAGATTTATTTAAGCCCAATCTGAAAGAACTGAAAGAAGGATTGAAAATAGATTTTAATGCTGATAAGCTGGAAGATATTAAAAAAGTAGTAGCCGAAGCAAAAAAGACATTAGGCGTAAATGGAATTTTTCTGACACTATCTGAAAGAGGTGTTTTTATTGATTTTCAGGACGAAATACATCATGTTGCGGCACATCTGAGAAGCATTACTGATGTGTCGGGCGCAGGTGATACCGTGGTAAGTATTGCAGCTATATGCCTTGGCTTAAAACTACCACCAAAAACCATTGCAGAACTATCGAATTTAGGAGGAGGCCTCGTTTGTGAATCGGTAGGAGTAGTACCTATTGAAAAGGAAAAACTAAGAGCAGAATACCTGAAAAATAATCAATAAGAAGACGCTAAGGGCGCAAAAATACGCCCTTAAAATAAAGGCAAAAGATTCTCCGTACTTGTTAAATGCACAAGCATATATATTGAAGAATCTGATATGTGAGTAAAATTTTTTTGGCTACACTTCATATGAGCTAAATTATCTTACATAAGGTCTGTAATAAGGTAATG
>CALRLN020000260.1:0-7519 GCA_943368675.1 Chitinophaga pinensis
CTGGCAATTTTACACAAACAAAATTACCCTTTTCTTTTACATAAATCACTACATATCAATAAGTTACATGTATTTTAAGGAGTGACTAAATAGTCCTCATAACTTCAACGACAGCAACCACTCCTTCGCTTCTTGGGCATCCGAAAAACTCTTCATCGGAATTGGTGGAGGTTTGAGGCTGAACAAAATATTCATGATAAATTTAGCCAGACCGGGTTTTGAGACCATTGCCATAGCAGAGTAAATGACAGGCAATTGCTCGGTTGAGAACTTACGTGTCGCTTTATCCGGTACCGGAGAGTCAGATAAATAGATTAATAACGGTACGGGCGTGTTATTGGTAATCTTCTTCACCAAAGCCACATTGCCGCTTATATTTTCAACGGTGCGTTTCGGGCTTTTTGAAAGTGAAATCAGAATATTGTCTTCAAACCAATAGGTAGCTATTTCTCCCTCGTAAACAGGTCTGTCGGTAGGTATATTCATCATTAAGTTTTTGCAGTTAAATATACAAAACTGTCTAGGTAGTTTGTTCTATGAGAGTCAAATAATCTTTCACTTTCTTAGCCGCTGCTGATTTTAACTCAATAGAGGCATCAAACAAATGTGTCTGCAAATCTTCATAAATAGCTATGCATTTCCACAATGCAGCAACGAGGCCCGGCTTATCTAAAGTAGCTACTGTTTCAGTAATTGCAGAAAGGTCTGTTGCAGAAAGTTTTGTTTCCAGTTTTCTCACCCCTCTTGGCTGGTGCCCGTTTTTAATCAATAATAAGGGACCTAATACGGTGGTACGCAAAAATGAAATAAAATCAAGGGTCTCAAATAATTCACCTCTCCCTATTTTCAGGGCAGCATAGTGTATCCAGACCCAGAATCGGTCTTCAATCCATTGATAATCAGGGTATGGACAGGCAGATTTAGTGGTATCTATTATTTCACTCAGCCGCTGTCCTCTTTCCCATACCACTATAGGGTCTTCTACACGGTTATAAAATTCCTCCGGCAACAGAAACTTCAAATCTACGTGTAGCAAAGGCTCTTCATACAGACATATTAAAACTCTGGGTTCGCCGACATGCTCACCGGTAAATGCCGAAAGAAGTGTGCCGAATTGCCCGGCAATAGTCTTCATCCGGTTTGAGTCCTGCGAGATTTTGTTTTCTGAAACCAATATTAAATCCAGATCAGAAAAAGCATCAGTTTCCTTACTGATCCAGGAACCCGCTACCGCAAGACCTATCATATCAGGAGATTTTTCTATAACATTAATTACCCGCTGAATAAATGATTCAAAAATTGAAGCTGAATTCATAAACTTGAATAATTGGCAATACTTTATTGATAAAAAGTTGCTGCAAAAATAAACAGAGGTGCTGATACTATAGGTGTAAAAAACAGACAATCAGCTTACAAAAGACTTATAGGCCGGCTTGTCAGGTTAATGGCATCTTTATATAAATGAGAATGGTCATTATAACCATATAACTCATAGGGAAAATGATGAGAAGATCGCTGATAGGCTGCAAGCATTTTGGTAAAACGGTGTACTTTCAGGCACCATTTTGGCGATATACCTACCCAATGCGTAAAATATCTGTTAAGCGATTTTGGCGTAATGCATAAATCTTTGGCTAGCAGTTCTAAGGCATTTCCGTATGGTAAGAAAGTATCAAAACGAGTGAAGGCCTCCTGCATAACCTGATAGCGATAATCAATAGATGAAAGCGGCAAATGCTTAATCAGAAAAGCTTCCATATATGCCACCCGTTCGGAGAAAGAAGTACTGGTATTCAATTGATCTTCTAATGAAGTCGTCTTAAAAAAGTGAGAAATATCTTCTTTCAAACCAGGCAATTCGGAGGCTGATATTCCTAAAAGAACCTTTAAAGCACCTGGTTTTAATTTGATTCCCACCTGTCTGAGACCTTTCGGGTAGCGACAAAAGCATGAATAAGGTAATGAACCAAATATCTTACTATTTCTGAAAGTTTGTGTTTGTTGAGAAGGTAATTCAATTGATTGCCAGCTTGCACCTGTCAGATTAAAAGATATTAAACCTGAGTAATCAGGTAGTGCATGACTATAAATGAAGTCATTCTGGCTCTCGAATGCTGATTCCCAGAAAAACTCAACAAAGGTTGTCAGATAGCCTTTAGGCTGGGCTGTCTGAAGTTTGCCCCTGGTATCCAGTGGTTTAAATGTGCGATATGACTCCATAAAAAATGGATTTTAGGAGCAATTTACAGCAAACAATAATTGTTTAAAAATATTTAATTTTCTAATAGCGTTTTTACTTATAACTGGTTATTAGTACCTCTGAATAATAAAACTCTACTTTGTTAATAGATTTATCGGTATTTACTTGTTTTTCCCATTCCTTTAGTTACCTTTACTTATATATGTGGGGGAGGAATTCCCGTACAGCCATCTGAAAACTATTGCCATTGCCATGAAAAAAGAAGCCTCAAATGATGCCTTCCAGGCTCAGGTATTGGAAGCATTGGAGAAAAGCCAGATTAACCCTCAGGAAATTGTCGAAAGCGACTGCACGATTTGTTTAATGATTAAAATTTATGGAGACCTTATTCATGAGAAACTGAAAAGCTTCGTTAATCTGCTTGATAAAGCAAAACTAAAGTACAATTCTTCTTTTTCTCCCAAAGTGGGCATCATGAATATTTCTATTTTTAAGAAGTAAAATAAATCTAAATGCTTATAATTGTATTCACTGTTCGATGAATGGTGAATAAATATAAATAAATGCCGATGGATTTACCTAGTTCTATCAATATCGCCTTACTGATTGATGCAGATAATGCGCAGCCAAAACTCCTGAAGCAGATTATTGAAGAGGTTTCAAAATATGGCAAGGCTACTATCAGAAGAATCTACGGAGACTGGACAAATACAGCATTGAATGGCTGGAAATCAAGCCTGAACGATTTTTCTTTTAATCCGATTCAGAAATTCGCTTACACTACGGGCAAAAACTCTACTGATAGTTCTCTCATAATTGATGCGATGGATATTCTGCACAGCAAAAAAGTAGAGGGTTTCTGCATTGTGTCAAGTGATAGCGATTATACAGGTTTGGCCAAAAGAATCAGAGAAGAAGGAATTTTTGTGATGGGCATAGGAGAGAAAAAAACACCTATGGCATTTGTTCAGTCATGCGAAATATTTACCTACTGTGAGAACATCGCTGCTGAAATAACTGCTCCCGTGATTAGTATAAATGCACCTGCAATAGCTGTAAAAGAAAAAAGGAGAAAAAAGAGTAAAGCGCCTACTGCAATTGTTGCACCGCCCTTTGCCTCCCTCATCGATAAGGCCTTTGATATTTCTGTAAATGAGGATACCGAAACGCATATTTCTAAGGTCGGCATAAATATCCGGAAGATAGACCCGGCCTTCGACCCGAGAGCATTCGGGTTTAAAAACCTGACTCAACTATTCGAAAGCCTGCCTAATTATGTAGTTATCAGAAACCAGATTGGCGGTTTCAATCATCCTCTGGTCAGAAGAAATACACCCTCTCCTTAATTACTGCTAAGCACCTTAGTTTTTATGCTACTTAAAATTCACAGTTTAGAACCAGGACTCTGGGGCTATGATTGTTTTTGATAACCGACAGTAAAGAAATTAGTATTATTACATCAGACTTTAATTTACAACCTGGCTATGAAGCTAAGTATGGCGCTGCTGCAAGAGAAATTTACAGGTATATTTGAATTTGAACTGTTACAGGAATTAGCACAGGTAGGCACTTATACTACTATTGATGAAGGTCATGTATTGATGCATGTGGGTGGATACATTCGGTCAGTACCAATCATTTTAAGTGGTTCTATCAAAATTCTTAGACCTGATAATGAGGGGAGAGAAGCCCTTTTGTATTATCTGGGCGGTATGGACTCTTGTGCTATGTCATTAACCTGCTGTCTCGGACACAAGCGAAGTGAGATTCAGGCTGTAGCCGAAGAAAAAACAACACTTATCAGTGTGCCGATTGAAAAGGTAGAAGAATGGATGACCAGATATAACTCATGGAAACAGTTTGTTTTTATGACCTATCAGAAACGATTTGAAGATTTATTAATCACCATTGACCAGATAGCTTTTCATAAACTGGATGATCGCCTGCTGATGCTTTTGAAGAAGAAGGCCAAAGCGTGCGACTGTAAAGTACTGGTGACTACGCATGAAGAGCTGGCTAATGAACTGGCTACATCAAGAGAGGTTGTTTCAAGACTGCTGAAACAATTAGAGAAAATCAATAAGGTAAAACTATCAAGGAATAAAATTGAATTATTATAGAGAGCTTTAACTGATGTTCTCTCTCGCAAAGACCCGTGCTTGTATTTATGCAAGTACGGGTCTTTTTATAAATAAATAACCCATTACTAGGATGGCTGGGAGATATGATTTTTATCATTATTAATACGAAACAGCATCGTTAATTTTGGTCAGGATAAAACATTTAGAACACAAAAACATTTAGTTCGGAGAAGTGTGAGAAATGTTACAGACAAGCATGTTGCAAGAGAATAACTTTGTGGCATCAGTTTATCAAAGTTTAAAATTAAGCATATTACAGATTATGAAAGTCGAACAAATTTACACAGGATGTTTAGCTGAAGCAGCCTATTACATAGAGTCGGACGGCGAAGTAGCCATCATTGACCCATTGCGAGAAAGTACACCCTATATTGAGCGGGCAGCCAGAGATAACGCCCGGATAAAATATGTATTTGAAACACATTTTCATGCAGATTTTGTATCAGGTCATATTGAAATAGCGCAAAAAACCGGAGCAACAATCGTATTTGGCCCCACAGCGAAACCCGCTTATGCTGCTCATATTGCCGAAGACGGTGAGGTATTTCGCCTTGGTAAAATATCTATCAAAGTGCTACATACCCCCGGACACACAATGGAGTCTTCTTGCTATTTATTGATTGATGAGCAAGGCAAAGAAGTAGCACTATTCTCCGGAGACACCCTGTTTATCAATGATGTTGGCCGCCCTGACCTGGCACAGCACGTAGTGGCTGATTTAACACAGGAAAAATTAGCGGCGCATTTATTTGATTCTCTTCGTAATAAAATTATGCCTTTAAATGATGACATCATCATTTATCCGAATCATGGAGCAGGAAGTGCCTGCGGCAAAAATATGAGTAAAGAAACAACAGATACCCTGGGGCATCAGAAAAAGGTTAATTATGCACTGGATGTAAACCTTTCAAAAGAACAGTTTATAAAAGACTTGCTTACAGGCTTGGTACCGCCTCCGGGCTATTTCCCATATAATGTGCTGATGAACCTGAAGGGCTATGAGAGTCTGGACAAAGTGATTGACAGAGGTATAAGGGCATTGAGCGTAACAGAATTTGAAGTGGTTATTCAGGAAACCAACGCTTTATTATTGGATACTCGCAAAGCAGGAGACTTCGCCAAAGGCTTTGTACCTGGTGCTATCAATATAGGGCTTGAAGGTCAGTTTGCCAGTTGGGTTGGTACCTTAATACCTGATTTAAAACAGGCTATTTTGTTAATAAGCGATGAGGGCAAAGAAGAAGAAGCAGTGTTGCGTATGGCAAGGGTAGGTTATGATAACTGTATTGGTTTTCTGAATGGTGGTTTTAACTCATGGAAAGAAGCAGGCAAAGAAATAGATACAGTAAAAACAATAAGTGCAGAAGCATTTGCCGGACTATATAATACCAAACCGGATATAGCAGTTGTTGATGTAAGAAAAAAGAGTGAATACGATTCAGAGCATATTATAGGTGCCGAGAATATGCCCCTTGATTTTCTGAATGATTATATGGCACAACTGAAACCTGATAAAACATACTATGTGCATTGTGCCGGAGGATACCGCTCTATGATTGCGATTTCAATTTTAAAAGCTCGCGGGTACAATCATCTGATAGATATAACAGGCGGATTCAATGAGATTAAGGCTACGGGTAAAGTTAATATAAGTGCGTATGTCTGTCCAACAACAATGCTGTAAATTTTTTATATAATTTTATGCTTGTGTGACAAAAATCACTGTAGAAAATAGAATGATTATTGAAATTTGTTTCATCATTAATTATTAACACTAATAAAATGTTCGATTTTTTTAAAACAAAGAAGCAATACCAGGATTTATCCGGTCAGGCTTTTAAACAGATACTTACTGAGAATAAAGATGCCGTATTGATTGATGTGCGTACCTCAGGAGAGTACAGCCAGGGGGCAATCAAAGGAGCACTTAATATAGATATTATGGGAGCAGACTTCCGTAAAAAGGTAGCAGGCTTTGACCCACTCAAAACTTATCTGGTGTATTGCAGAAGTGGTAACCGTAGTGGGCAGGCATGTAATTATATGGCAGGTCTCGGATTTAAAAATGTATATAACCTCTCAGGAGGTATAGGGGCGTATCCACGTTAAACAAAATTCTATGAATACTCTTTTGAAAGACTGGAATATAATCCGGATTCTGCGGTTAATAGCAGGAATTGTAATTATCGGGATGGCTATTGCAGAGAGTCAGATTATTTTAAGTATAATTGGGCTTTTATTACTTATTCAGGCTGTTATGAATACTGGCTGTGGAGTAAACGGATGTAATAATGTTTCTGCTGACAGACGATACAGGCGGAAAAACTAAAACAGACAATCAGATGAAATATGTTAGGTTTTTAGCATGGATTGGTACAGGCTTAGGCGCAATAGGCGGATTTCTTTATTGGAAAGAAATAGGCTGTATAACAGGTACCTGCCCACTCAAATCGCAATGGCAGACAATGATTCCAATTGGGGCTTACTTTGGCTTTGTGATTGGCGATGCCGTGAAGGGATTAATTAAGCCTGACAGAAAAAACCAGGACACCGAATCTTGAAATTAAATTCAAACAAGAAACATTATATACTAAACTATCCTGACCATGAAAAATGTTGGTAAAATTGACCGTATCATTCGGATAATTCTGGCCCTTGCAGCAGTGAGCCTTTATTATTTTGATATATTAACAGGTACCTGGGGCATTGTAGCAATTGTAGTGGCAAGTATATTTGTGATTACCAGCTTTATCAGCTTTTGCCCTTTATATGCAATTTTTGGTATTAATACCTGTAAAATAAAAAAGTAAGAGAAAACTGTTGTAACCTAAATCCCGTCACATAAAGTGATGGGATTTTTTAATTATAGCTTTTTAAAACCTCATCTCATCGTACGCTTTCGGACTGCCAGGTGTACGATTTCGGACACTTCAATATCTTCAAAATACTTAAAATACCGCATTTTGGTGGATTTTCCGGCTTGGCATATCATTTGTTCTACAAAAGTTGATATAATTTTTTCTCATAGAATACAAAGGCAGAGTAAAGAGTTTGTTTTATTTGTTCTACAAAAGTTGATATAATAAAATTGTATGAAAAGAACTTACTTAGGTGAATTCGAAGAACTGGTGTTATTGACTGTTGCAATTATGGGTGATATGGCTTACGGAGTCTCAAT
>CALRLN020000261.1:0-7509 GCA_943368675.1 Chitinophaga pinensis
AAGAAAATTATGAGATTTTTTACAGCATTTATTTCTATTGGCCTGACTCTGGCCACAGTAGCCTCACAAGCACAAAAAAGCCCAAAAAATGGTTACTGGAGAGGTACGTTTAAAGTAGCCAATGGTCAGGAATCACCATTTAATTTTGAACTTCAAGGCAAAACAGCCTATCTTCTTAATGGCTCTGAACGCTTCGAGCTTAAAGGTATCAGTCAAACGAATGACTCTTTGTTTATTCCGGTTGATATTTATGATGCCGTTATAGCAGCAAAAATTATCAGCCCTAATACGTTGTCAGGAGTCTTTAAAAAATTCAATACTGCTAAACCAGACAAAGGCATTGAGTTTACTGCTGAGCATGGCAAGCGCTATCGCTTCTTCGAAAATCCAGGTGCGGCAAGCGTGAGCCTGCATGGAAACTGGGATGTTATAATAGGTGAGGGGACAAACAAAATTGTAGGAGTATTTGAACAGTTTGGCAGTAAACTGACAGGTACTTTTCTGACTACAACCGGAGACTATCGTTATTTTGAAGGCTCATTGCAAGGCAATGATTTCTATCTATCGGCTTTTAGCGGCTCGGGTGTCTCATTAATCAAAGGAAAAGTAACAGGTGATGATTTAACCGGAGAAATGATTAATGTTCGTGGCTCTCAGCCAATCAAAGGCACCCGTAATGATAAAGCAGCATTGCCTGATGCCTATACTCTGACAACCATTAAGAATGGTACTGAATTTAATTTTACATTCCCCGATGCATTTACCGGAAAACCCGTATCGCTCAAAGACCCTAAGTTCAGGGGCAAGGCCGTAATTGTTACAATACTGGGTAGCTGGTGTCCCAACTGTTTAGACGAAGCGGCGTTTCTTGCACCCTGGTATAAAGCCAATCGTAAAAGAGGAGTGGAGATAATCGGATTGGCTTTTGAGCGTAAAAACGACCCTGAATTTGCTAAAACACGTCTGGAAGTCTTGAAAAAGCGCTTTGGTATTGAGTACGACATTCTTTTTGCAGGCATAGCCGATAAGGAATTTGCTTCTAATGCCTTGCCGGCTTTGAGCGCCGTATTGTCTTTCCCGACTACTATTCTGATTGATAAAGAAGGAAATGTAAGCAAGATTCATACAGGTTATACAGGACCAGCCACAGGAAAATACTATGAAGAGTTCGTAAAGGAATTCAACAGAGATATTGATGAAGTGCTTGGCACAGAAAATGCTTCTGCTAAAGCAAAACAAACTGAAAAATAACACCTTATTCAGATGGTTATATTTAAAACACCTGTGTAAAACTTAATAAATACAAAAAACAGGTGTTTTTGATATGTTTTCAAGCAAATCGATGATTTATAGAAAATTAATCTACTAAAATAATAGACTATATAGATTAATTGAATATATTTGTATCAGAAATTGAATTCACATCAATAAAACCATTAGTGATTTTTAAAGATATGAGTACCTACAGCCAAAAATACGACCCCTCTTTCTGGGATACGGAAATTCCGGTAAAAAAGAATAATGCTCATTTGCTGCCTTTGCTGACAGGCTCTAAGGCACCTGATATTACCTTCAAAAAAGATATGGGTATCTGGCAAAAGGTTTCTTATCGGTTCAATTACACTTCTGCCACCATCCAGTCAATCATCGATAATAAACCATTGGTGATTAGCTTTTTATCAGGCGGCTGGAATAACTATGGTTTAAAGCATCTCAAACTATTGAAACAGGCTTATGCTGAAATTCAGGCATTGGGGGGCAATCTTTTAGTAATTGTTCATGCTTCATATACGGATGTGAGAGAAATGGTGCAGTATTTCGAGATTCCATTTAACGTGATTGCAGATCCGGCCAATGAAATCTCAGAGAAATTCGGTTTGTTTTCAAAAGATGTACCGATTTGGGATAAAGTTTCGGGTATTTCGGAAGAGGTGCCTATTCCGGCCACTTATGTGCTGAACCAATACGGACACGTAGTTTATCATACGATTGATGAGGATTTTCAGCATACGTTTTCTGCCACCAAAGTATTAGCTGCGGTATTTGCAGCAGTAAACAGAGTTCCTTTTATATCAGATTTTAATTATGCGGCTTAGTAAATGTCTTGAACTTTGATTAAACTGATTTGAGGATTGCGCTGATAATAAGAAACGGATTCAACTTGCTCATACATTGTTTTAATAGTTTAAAATCTGAGAAATCAATTTAATCAGCCGCTGCGGCGGACCGCTAAATCAAAGTTCAGACAATTCAATAGATATTCCTATGAAAATCTCATCAAATATCAATTTTCTGACAATCCCGGGGCTTGCAAGTTCCGGGCCGAAACACTGGCAGACTATCTGGGAAAAACAACACCCTTATTTATTTACTAGAGTGGAACAGACTAACTGGGATTTGCCTGTGCGTGAAGAATGGGTTGAAAAACTTCAAAGCTATGTTGAGAGCTTAAACCAACCAACGGTTCTGGTAGCCCATAGCCTTGGTTGTTTAACAGTAGTGCATTGGACACAGAAATACTTCTCACCATTTGTGATAGGGGCATTACTGGTAGCTCCCGCCGATGCCGAGTACTCAGAAAGATTAAATTTTGTAGAGGGGTTTAGTCCTATTCCTGACAAGGCGCTGCCTTTTGAAAGTGTAGTAGTAGCCAGCACCAATGATATTTACGCTTCTATTGAGCGCTCAGAATATTTTGCTGATATATGGGGAAGTGCTTTCTTAAATATCGGAGACAAGGGGCATATAAACGCCAGTTCAGGATTTGGCGAATGGGCAGAAGGAAAAATTATTCTGAACCAGTTTGTGAATATTCTGACTGACCCTTTTCAGGTGCAATGTGCCTGATTGAGTGTTTCGGAGATAAATAAATCCAAAATTAACTAACCTGAACAATATTGCTCTTGTGAATGCAGACAAGGGTCTGGTATCGTTTTGTCACATTTTTATACATTTAGAGGAATTCTGTAAAATTTAACTATTTTTGTGACCGATACTGTTAATATAACCTAATGAAAAAAGTTTACCTAAGTGATTCAGGCCCTAAAGTATCAGAGGCCATTTATGGTTTCTGGAGATGGAATGATGAAGGCCACAGTACAACTACCCAGATTGAAAAAATAATCAATCTCTGTTTAGAATTGGGCATTAATACTTTTGACCATGCCGATATTTATGGTAATAATACCATTGAAGAGCATTTTGGTAAAATCATTAAAAGCAAATCATTCAGGCGGGAGGATATAGTGCTATTCAGCAAGTGCGGTATCAGACGCTCAGATGATGGTATGTTTGATTATTACGATACTTCAAGAGACCATATCCTGAAAAGCGTTGATAATTCTTTGAAAAAACTAAAAACAGACTATCTGGATATTTTCCTTTTGCAACAAAGTGATTTTCTGGCTGACCCTGAACAAACAGCAATGGCCTTGGCTCAGGTTGTTAATTCGGGCAAGGTAAATCATATCGGTGTCGCCAATTTTTCTGTTTTTCAGCATCAATTGCTTGCCTCATACCTCACTATTCCGATTGTAACCAATCATATTGAATTAAATCTGATGAATACAACAGCCATCGAAGACGGTCGTATAGATTTCATCAAACAAAGTTTCAGCAAACCTTTAGCCTGGGCACCTTTGGCAGGAGGCAGAATACTAACTGGCGATGACGAAAAAGCATCTAATATAAGAGCCAAGCTTGATAAAATAGGGAGTAAATACGATGCCAATATTGAGCAAACAGCGGTGGCCTGGTTAATGAAACTGGGTACTTTGCCAATTATCGGTTCTATTTCAGAAAGCCGCATCCGCAATGCAGCCAGTGCCAGCAAGGTTAAATTAAGTAATCAGGAATGGTACGAGATTTATAATGTGGTTTGTAATAAGAAGAATCTGGATATTTCACACGAGTAAATCGTTCTTAATACAATAGATAAAATCCATTATAAGGTCTCAGTCTTGTAATGGATTTTTTTATTTATCTTTGTTAATTGCGACAAAACACTTCATAACACTGAACTATGAAATACTTCTCCCTCTTCCTTTGCTTACTGCTAAGTTCTGCTATCTATGCCCAAAAAAATAAATCCGGTGAGCCATTAAAACCCGAACAGGCATTGATGGATATACGCCATTATACCGTAGCTTTAGAGGTAAAGCCGACTACTCAAAGCATTAATGGTCATGCAGAAATAGATTTGGTAACCAATAAAAGCACTGATGTTTTATTATTTGACTTAGTTGAGAGCTTTACTATTGATAAAGTATGGGTAAACGGTAAAGAAGAATCTTTTAAGTTTGATAACGAACTAATCAGGATTTCACTCGCCTCTACCTTATCACCCGGTAAGGTTAAGGTAAAAATTCAGTATGGTGGCAAGCCAGTTATTGCGCCTCGCCCGCCATGGAAAGGCGGTTTTACCTGGGCCGCTGACACTACAGGCGCTCCCTGGGTTGCTGTCACGTGCCAGTCGCAGGGAGCTAAAATGTTTTTCCCGTGTAAAGACCACCCAAGCGACGAACCCAACGAGGGAGCCGACCTGATTATTACGGTACCCAAAGGACTCGTTGTTGCAGGCCCCGGTCTTTTGCAGAGCCAGACTACAAAAAAGGATAAAACTACTTTTCATTGGAAAACCAATTATACCATCAATAATTATAGCATACTTTTCAATATTGGCAGGTTTAAAGTAATATCCAGAAACTACACAACTATTGAAGGGCATACAGTACCGATGCAGTTTTATGTACTGGAAGAACATGCCGATAAAGCAGAGAAGCATTTGGATATTTTTGAACGGATTGCAAAAGTGCAGGAAAAGTATTTTGGTGAATATCCCTGGATAAAAGAGAAAATGGCCATTTGCGAAACGCCGCACCTGGGCATGGAGCATCAGACTATGAATGCCTATGGCAATAAGTTCAGATATGTGATGGTGGGGGGCAAAGAATTTGACTGGCTGATGCACCATGAGTTCGGGCATGAATGGTGGGGTAATAAAGTGACAGGGATTGACTGGGCAGATATGTGGATTCAGGAAGGAATATGTTCTTTCGGAGATGCGATGTACACCCGTGAGCATGAAGGAGAAGAGGCTTATTTGAAAAGAATGCAGCAAACAGCCCGTGCTACCAAAAACGTATTACCTGTTGTAATGGGAGAACACATGAATGCTGACACCGTGTATCATGCAGACATTTATGGCAAAGGGGCATTCTTTATGCATACGCTCCGCTATGTCATTGGCGACGATGCATTCTTTCCGGCTTTAAAGAAATTTGCTACCAGTCCAGAATACACCTATGATAATCTGGTGAATACCAGAAATGTGGAGACATTTTTCAGCCGGGAGTCAAAACAGAATTTAAAACCGCTATTTGATTTTTACCTGCGTACTACCAATAAGCTGGAAGTTGATGTAAAGAAAGTCAGTGATGATGAATATTTAATTTCTGCACTCAATTATCCTGATTCTTTACCGATTGATATTGTAATTGATGATAAAATTGAAAGAAAATCGGTAAGTTCAACACCGATAAAAGTGAAAAGCAAGACAACACCTATGATTGACCCCAAGGTGTATTATCTAAAAAAAGTGATTTATGAGTAATAGTTTTTTAAAATGTATTGCGCTACGTAGCTAAATCTACTAACTTTGTATTTTAGAAACCTATCATGACAGAACAAATTCTTATTCTTGATTTCGGCTCTCAGTTTACGCAATTGATTGCCCGGAGAGTCAGAGAACTTAATGTGTATTGCGAAATACACCCTTTCAATAAAATCCCTGCTATTACGTCTGAAATCAAAGGCATTATCCTTTCGGGTAGTCCATGCTCTGTGCGTGAAGAAGATGCCCCTACTGTTAATTGGCAGGGCTTTCCTGCAGAAATTCCGGTTTTGGGAGTTTGCTATGGGGCTCAACTAATGGCACAAACAGGTGGAGGGGAGGTATTACCCTCATCTATCAGAGAATATGGCCGCACGATTCTGAACAAAATAGATAATCGCTATGCCCTGTTCAAAGATGTAGTGGATAACACACAGGTATGGATGTCACACAGTGATACCATCGCCAGCCCTCCGACAGGAGCAGACATTATTGCTTCTACCGATACCGTAAAAGTAGCCGCCTTTAAGTTACATGACCAGCCTCGCTATGGTATCCAGTTCCACCCTGAAGTTACGCATACCCTACAGGGTAAAACCATATTGAAAAACTTTGTTGTTGATATCTGCGAATGCTCACAGAACTGGACACCGGATTCGTTTGCAGAAGCAACTATTAAGGAACTGAAAGAGAAATTGGGCGATGATAAAGTAATTATGGGCTTATCGGGTGGAGTAGATTCTTCAGTTGCGGCTACTTTGATACATCATGCGATCGGAAAAAATCTGTACTGTATTTTTGTAGATAATGGTCTGTTGCGTAAAAACGAGTTTGAAGAGGTATTAGAGTCATACAAAGGTCTTGGCTTGAATGTGATAGGTGTTGATGCAAAAGAGCAATTCTATACTGCATTAGAAGGATTAACAGACCCTGAAGAAAAACGAAAAGCCATTGGTAAAACATTTATCGATGTTTTTGATGCCGAAGCACATAAAGTAGAAGGGGCAGCCTGGTTAGGTCAGGGAACTATCTATCCTGATGTAATTGAGTCTGTTTCCGTAAAAGGTCCGTCTGTTACTATTAAATCGCACCACAATGTCGGCGGTCTGCCTGACTTTATGAAATTGCAGGTAGTAGAACCTTTGAGGCTTTTATTTAAAGACGGTGTGAGAGAAGTTGGTAAATCTTTGGATATACCTCAGAATATTCTCGGTCGCCACCCATTCCCGGGTCCGGGTTTGGCCATTCGCATCCTTGGTGATATTACACCTGAAAAAGTGCAGATTTTACAGGAAGTAGATGCTATTTTTATTAATGCATTAAAAGATAGTGGTCTGTACGATAAGGTATGGCAGGCAGGCGCTATTTTGTTGCCTATTCAAAGCGTAGGTGTAATGGGTGATGAAAGAACTTATGAGAAAGTAGTTGCTCTTCGTGCAGTAACGAGTATAGATGGCATGACGGCCGATTGGGCGCATCTGCCTTACGAATTTCTGGCAGATGTATCTAACGAAATCATTAACAGAGTAAAAGGCGTTAACAGAGTGGTATATGACATCAGCTCAAAACCACCTGCAACAATAGAGTGGGAATAAGATTTTGAGACTATATATTAAAAAAGCTCTTTCACTGAAAGAGCTTTTTTAATATATATGATATTTACAATTTAATTAGCGCTTATTTCTCTCAATTGTAATTTTTCTGTGGTTGTTACAGCTTTTGCTTCTACAATTTTAGCTTCAGCGGCGGCTGTTATTTCTTCTTTGGCTTTCCTGGCTTGAAATCGTTTTACTTCCAACCAGTTAGCTACCAGATAATAACACACCAGCAGGAATAAAATAAAGAAGCAAAGCTCGGTATTACTAAAGTATAATCTGGCAGAATAAGTTAAGACAGTC